>JBDSNC010000238.1:0-52309 GCA_039915545.1 Luteolibacter sp. | reverse complement strand
TTCATGGCTTTGAGAGGGACGCTGGGCCGGGCGGCTGCCTGGCGGACGAGTTGTTTGCTGGGGGTGGGTGGTTCCATGCCGGTAGATGCGGCGAGCATTTCGCGTGCTTCGCCTAGGGTTGTGGTTTTTGATGCGCTTCGAAGCCATTTGAGCCAGCCGCCGAGGCCGCGGGCCGAGTTGTCCCCCACGGTCTGGCCTTTCCAGCCCATGATTTCCTCGGTGAGGGCGACGATGGTGTCGAGGGAGTTCTGCTCGTCGTTGCGGCTCAGCCATTTCAAGGGAGAAATCCAGAACGTCACGCCGCGGCCGGTTCCTTCGTCGCCGACGACGATGGTCTGCACGTGCGTTTCCACCCAGATCCCTTCCTCGGCGAGCACGCGGGAGAGCAGTTCGGAAACTTCCAGCGCACTGGTGATCACATTGATCGCCTCGGCGGGCTTGAGCGGCTGGTTTTCGAGAAAGGTTCCCAGTGGTTTCCCCGGAATCCACTCGGTGGCGATGTAGGGCATGCCGTCGATGGCATCGCAGCCGCCGCAAATTACGGAGCGCATGCTCGGGTGATTCAGCCCGGCCAAGCGGCCGAGCGCGATGTTGTATGCGGTCTGCTGTTCCTCGTTCAATCCGCCGCCATCCGCGCCGAAGGGGAAAAACCGACGCACGGCCACCACCGTATTCGTTTCCAGATCGAGGGCCCGGAAAACCACTCCGGACGCGTCCTGCGCGATGAGATCCTCGATTTGAAAGCGTTGGGTCACTTGGTTTCCATTAGCACAAGGAATCGGATCGGCCAAGCCGGGATGCGAGCCACGGAAAAATCGGGTCTCATTTCGGAATCGGGGTGAAACCAACCTTCGAAAACGCCTGCGGTTGGTGGAAATCCGGCTCCGCGCCGCCGAGTTTCGTCGCGCTGAGGAATTTCTGCTGCGGAGTTTCCAGAATCATCGTCACGTTCGCTGTCGATTCCGGGCCGAAATCCAGACGCGCCTTGAGCAAATCAAGCGGAATCGCCATCGCCGCCAGCCACGAACCATCCGGCGACAGCTCGGCGAAGGTCGCAATTTCCGGCATCGCGATTTCCACCTCTTCCGCGCGCACCCGGGGCGCGGTGAATTCGCAGGTCCACCATGCTCCGTTCGGAGCCAGGTTGAACTCGAAATAGCGCCCGCTCTTAGGATCCGCGATGAAAAGCTCCGCCAAGTCGTAGCGCCAGAGCTCGGCCTGGAACGCTCCGGGGCGCGATTTCGGGTGCAGTTCGGCGGGTTTCCGGTGATTCGCGAGAAACCACAACCGCTGGCGGTCCATCACCAGCGAGAACCCCGCAGGCGGCCGGAAATCCGCGCCATACCAATCCTTCCCCAGCCCGAACATCGGCACATCCAGCTCACCCCACCGGAGCGGATCCGCACTCGTGAAAATAGTCATGCCGGATTCTTTCCGCTGCGGACAGCGGCTGTCGAGGATGGAGATCCAAGGTGTAAATTACACATTTACGAAAAAATTTGAAAAATCATGGCCAGTTGGCCCGCGATCTGGTAATCAACTGCTCAGGACCTACTATTCATGCCTCGCTCTCGCTCAGGATTTTACAGCACGATTGAATACATCGGCCCGCGCCCGCAGAAGCCAAAGCGCCCCAACTTCTTTGGCGGCTGGGTGATTGTGGCGATCGCTATCGGAATGGGTTTCTGGTTCGGAAAACCACTCATTCCCTTCCTCAAGGGTGCCAATGTGAGTGCCTCCACCGAGCAAGCGGTGATCCAGATCGCCTCGCTTGAGCAGTCCAAGGAATTCGGCAGCAAGCTTGCCGTCGCCGCCCTCTTCCACTCCGGCGACACCGTCGTCAACGACCTCTCCTATTACAAGATCGCCTACCCGAACGGTGACATCCCGCCGAACAAAGGGGTCGCTGCGGACGTGATCATTCGATGCTACCGCAAGCTGGGAGTCGATCTTCAGGTCGAGGTTCACGAGGACATGGCGGAGCACTTCCGCCTCTATCCGCAGCTCTGGGGCGCCTCCGCTCCAGACACCAACATCGACCACCGCCGCGTCGCCAATCTCCAGCGCTTCTTCGAACGCAAGGGACAGACCTTCACCTCGTCGCGCAACCCGATGGAATACCGTCCCGGTGACATCGTCGTCTGGACTCTCGCCAACGCAGAGAAACACATCGGCATCATCGTCCCGGGCCCCGGCGACCACTCGAGCGAGCCATGGGTCGTCGACAACATGGGTGCTGGTGTGAAATGGGAGAACATCCTGTTCGATTTCAACATCGAGCGGCACTTCAGGTATCCGGCTCAGGACGGACAATAAGATGTTGCGGGCGTTCCCGCCTGTTTTTCCGATCCTCTGAGGAAAGCCATATCGTCCGCTGCCAAACGCACCAAACGACTTTCACGGCGCTCTTTTCCCAAGTTCTATCTGAGCCCTAGCAGCCTATTGACCGCGTTGATGATGACCTCCAGTTCCGAGGTCTTGCTGACGAAAGGCAGGCCGCCCTTCATCTGGAGTTCGCCAGGTTCTTCCGAGCTTTCCTCGACCAGGGCGGTGAGCATGAGCACCGGCGTGGCGGAGAGCACGAGATCGGATCTCAGGGCGTTCACCACGTCGCCGCCATCCATGCGCGGCATGACCAGATCGATGATGCAGATGTCAGGACGGAACAACCGGGCCTCGTTGAGGGCCTGCACGGGATCATTGACCTGCTGGACTTCGAAACCGGAGTCTTCCAGGTTCGCCGCCAGCAGTTCGGTGAAATCCACCTCGTCGTCGATCAAAAGAATTTTCGCAGTCATGGTTGTCTTTACATCGTTTCCATTTGTCGGAATCAATCAAGGCATAAGCTCAGTCTTTATCGACCTTGAGCAGGAGGGTGGCGACCGCTCCGCCGCAGTCGCCGCGGTTGGCGATCGTCAGTTCTCCGCCATGAAGCTCGGCGATCTTGCGCGAGACCGTGAGGCCGAGTCCGGTGCCCTTCCCTGTGGATTTGGTGGTGAAAAACGGATCGAAGAGTTTTCCCAGCGCCTCATCCGGAATGCCCCTGCCGGTATCAGCCACCGTGATCCTGACCATCCGGTCGCCCTCCCGCAGCCGTTCCCGCAGGCGTGAACCTTCGTCGCGGGTGACGTTTTCCATGCTGACGAGCTCCGTGTGGATGTCCAAGTCGCCCTTCCCATCCATCGAGTGCATCGCGTTGATGAAAAGGTTCACCAGCACCTGCTCGATCTTGGTCTGGTCCGCTTCCACGGTAGGCAGATCGGAACCTGGCGAAAAAACGACCGTGACTCCCGCCTGCGTCAGCTCGTATTCGACGAGATCCAGCGCGCCGCGTACCAGTTTGTTAGCATCAAGGGAATCGAACTCCAGCCGCCGGTCCGACGAGTAGTCCACCAGCCCGCGGACGATTTTTTTCGCGCGATCGATTCCCCGCTTCATGCGCTCGATGGTTTCCGCTGCTTTCGTGTCGTCGGCAGGCAGGTGGCGCGCCAGCAGTTCCAGCCCCATGCTGATCATCGCCAGCGGGTTCTTCACCTCGTGCGCCACGCCGGCAGCGAGCCTTCCGACGGATTCCATCTTTGCCGCCTGGATGAGCTGCTCGTGGGCGCTGGTTAGATTCTCATGGGCCTGCATCAGCTCCTGGTTCAAGTTCTGGAGTTCCTGCTCGGCCCGTTTCCGCAGGGTGATGTCGGTGGAAATCCCGCCGACGGCATATATCTCACCATCGAGGTCGCGCATGGGAAATTTCACGGAAACATAGTCCCGCTCCCCGCCGGGAAATTTCAGCGTCTCGTCCACCTGGATCGGCTCGCCGCGCTCGAAGACAAGCCGGTCGTTCTTCTGGATGCGCCGCACCGCTTCCGGATCGCCGAGGACTTCCAGATCGGTCTTTCCGATCACTTCCGCGGATTTCACCTGGAACAGCTCTTCGTAGCGGCGGTTGATCATGAGATAATGCCCCGTCGCCGATTTCGCATACATCGGCGACGGGCTGTTATCGACGATCTCCTGCATCCGGTGCTCGGTCTGGCGGAGTTCCATCCGCGCGTTTTCCTGCTCCGTCACGTCGCGATTGATGCCGACGATGCCGAACACTTTTCCCTCGCTGTCCCTTACCGGCACCTTGGTGGTGAGCAAATGCCGGGGCGCGCCGCTTGAATCCTGCAAGCTGCTGTGCCGGTTGATCAAGGGTTTGCCGCCGTCCATCACGTTCTGATCCTCTTCGAGGAAACGCCGCGCCCGGTCTTCGGGAAAGAAATCGAACGGCGTTTTCCCGGTCACCTGTTCCGGATCATCACTACCCACGAGTTCCGCCAGCGCACGGTTGACCACGATGTAATGGCCGTCGAAATCGCGGATATAAATGCTGTCCGGAATGCTGTCCAACAGAGTGCGCAGCGTGTTGCGCTCCCGTTCGAGGGTGAGCTGGGTTTTCATCATCTCCGTCACGTCACTGGAAATGCCGAAGGTCCCCACGATGCGGCCCTGCTTGTCGCGGAAGGGCAGCTTCGAGGTCATCACCCAGCCCACGCTGCCGTTAGGAAAAGTTTCCTTCTCGATGAATTCCTCGATGCCCTTGCCGCTGGCGATGATCTTCAGTTCGTCCGCCCTTGCCTGCGCCGCGTGCTCCTCCTTGAAATAGTCCGTGTCGTTCTTACCTAACATCGCCGTCGGAGATTCCCCGCCGAGCGCCTCCGCCATCGCCTGGTTCACCTGAAGGAAGCGCGATTCCAGGTCCTTGAAATAAATGGACGCCGGCACCGAATCCATCAGCGACCGGAAATACCGCTCCAACTCGTCACGTTCCGTCCGCAATTTCCTGATCCCCGCCGATCCGGCACCGCAAGTGATGAGCACCACCAGCCCCAGCCCGGCCACAAGAGCCGCCCACCGCAGCCACTCCGCCATTCCCTGCCCAACCGCCAGCACCATCAACAGCAGCGACAGCATTCCGGCCATCAGCATCACCACCCGTTCATTTTCGAGTTTCACCCTACCATTCAATCAGCGCGGCGGATTCTGGCCAGTTCTTTCGGAAAACGGATGGGGCGCTAGTCGCGTTTCAGCTCAGGTTCTCGATGCGGAAAACGACGGGCGTGCTGTTGATGCAGTCGAGCGTCTCAATTTCCGTTAGCGCGGCCTGGAGTTTTCCGAAGGGGCAGGTGTGGAGGAGGAAAACCATGTCCACGAACTCGGCGTCCGGGTTAGAAGGATTCACCGGCGAGTGGGTGCCGGAAATGCCGATGCGGTGGTCCGCGAGGACGCGCGCGATTTCGGCGACCACGCCGGGGCGGTCGGTGACGTCGAAACGCACGTAATACGCCGTCGAGGTTTCTCCAACAGGAAGGATGTGTCCGCTTTCCCTATACGGCAGGAACCCGCGGTGGCCGCTTGCCTGGCGGAGTCCGCGCGCGGCTTCGACGAGGTCGGCCACGACGGAAGAGGCGGTCGGATCCTGTCCGGCACCGCGGCCGTAGAAGAGCGATTCACCGGCGGCATCTCCGTGGACGGCGACGGCGTTGAAAACTCCGTGCACGGAGGCGAGGATGTTCGTTTTCGCGATGAACGACGGCTGGATTCGCAGCTCGACGGAGCCGTCGGCATGTTCGCGGATGACGGCGAGAAGCTTGACGATGTAGCCGAGGCTTTTCGCAAAATTGATATCGGTCGGGCGGACCTGCTCGATGCCGGAAACGTGGATGGACGCCGGGGCGATGGGAAATCCGTAGGCCAGCGTGGCAAGCAGTATCGCCTTGTGGGCGGCGTCCCAGCCATTCACGTCGAGCGCCGGATCGGCTTCGGCGTAACCGAGTTTCTGAGCTTCACCGAGGGCATCCTCGAAAGTGAGCCCGGCGTCGGTCATGCGGCCGAGAATGTAGTTCGAAGTGCCGTTGATGATCCCGGAAAACGAGTGGATGCGGTTGCCGATAAAGGAATCCTGCACCGTGCGGATGATCGGGATTCCCCCGGCGACGGCGGCCTCGAAGTGGATCGGCGTGTCCATTTCCTTCGAAAGCGCGAAAAGCTCCACGCCGCGCTCGGCGAGCAGCGCCTTGTTGCCAGTGACGACCGGTTTTTTCGCCCGCAGCGCGGCGGCGACGATTTCAAAAGCATCCGTGGTCCCGCCGATCAGCTCGACGACCATATCCACCGCCGGATCGGCGACGAGCGCCTTCCAATCGGTGGTGAAAATCTCCTCAGGCACATCACCAGTCGTCGCGCGGGCTTTGGAAAGATCGCGGACGAGGATTTTCGCAATATGCAGGGTCACCCCGCCGCCGGTGCGGTCGGAGATGAGTTCGCCGTTGCGTTGCAGGGTGTTCCAGACGCCGGAGCCGACGGTTCCGAATCCGGCCAGGCCGATGCCGATGGATGAGCAGGGGTTCACGCGACGGACTGTGACCGTGCGCCGCGCGTTCTCCAAGCCGGAAGAGTTGAAAAAACTCGCGGATCAGCTTGGATCTGAAAACTGGCGCTCGGCTTCCAGCCAGTCGCCATGGGAATCTCCCGGCAGGCCTTGTTCGACGCGGCGGCGGTAGTTCAGGTAAGCGGCGCGGGCAACGGAATCGAGGGATGGCTTGGCGGCGGCCTTCTTGGCAGTCGGAGCAGGGGTGGCGGCAGCAGGAACCGCTTTTTTGGCAGCGGGTTCCTTTGTCGCAGCAGCCTTCTTGGCAGCCGGCGCGGCTTTTTTCGCAGCCTTCTTGGCGGCGGGCTTGGGAGTTTCCGCAGCTTCGGGGGCGGCGGATTCGGTGGTTTTCTTCGCAGTCTTTTTAGCAGCCATGTTTTTGGAAAGTAGTATTTGATTTTAGCACGAGAGGTGCCAAGCGGAGAATAATCACCCTCACTGGTGATTGCCAGCACAATGGAACGCCGTATAGTGAGGCCGTGGCCGACGGCTATTCATGGCGGGAACAACGAGGCGGAGCGACTTACCGGTTGCCCGGCCCGGAGCACCTTGGGTGGTGGGCGGCGGTGGCCATGTTGCTTTCCATCCTGCTCCACGTGGTTGTATTTTTTGCGCTCGACCGGATGAAAATCGCCATCGGTTTCGACCAGGCCAAGGAACTCAGCACCCAGCCGATCAATATCCAGCAGGTGGAAGTCCGCCCGATCGAACCGGAGCAAACCCTACCCCCTGAAGACATCATCAAGCCGCCCACCGATGCGGCAAAACTGATGGAAGACATCGAGCTCCTCGCGGAACTGCCAAAAAATCCGGAAATTGACATCAAGCCGGACGTCACCCAGGCACAGTATGAGCTGCGGATGCAGAAACCCGCCATGGCCGGCGATCCGGGGGCGATCGCCCTCGAAGCCGCATCCGGGCTGGAAATGAACGCGGATCTTCCCGAACTCGGCCGCGAACCGACCAACATCCGACCGGCGGAAATCGGCCAGATCACCGTCGATCCCGGCTCTCCCCAGGTGGACGACCTGAATCTCGGCAAATTCACCGACGATCTCATCAAAAAGGGCGCCAACGGCAAAGTCGAGAACGGCGCGCTCGACGGCATCAAGTCGCTCGACGAGCTGCTCGACCTTCCCGCGAACATCCTGCTCAGCAAAAAAACCATGCTGCCCAGCGATCTGCTTTTCGAATTCAACAGCTCCGAACTCCGCGAGAGCGCCAAGGTCGGCCTGATGAAACTCGCCCTGCTGATGGACCGCAACCCAGGCCTTTACTGCTGGATCGAAGGTCACACCGACCTCGTCGGCGGCGATGAATTCAACCTCGAACTCTCCATCAAACGCGCCGAGTCCGTGAAACAATACCTGGTGAAATCCATGCGGATGGACGCCTCGAAAATCATCACCCGCGGTTTCGGCCGCTACGAGCCGCTGGTCATCACCGGCACTACTGAAGAACAGGGCGTGAACCGCCGCGTGGAAATCCGCATGCGCAAAACCCCGCCGACCAGCGAACAACGCATAATCGCTCCGCAGAAAGCGGCCGTCATCGAGGAAGCACCGCCGGAAGAAGCCCCCGCGCCGAAAGCCGTTTTGGTAAAGCCCAAACGTGCCCTCCCCGTGGAAGAAGCACCGCCGGAACCCACGCCGCCCAAGGCCAAACCGATTGAGCCACCACCCGCTCCTCCGGTTCTCCGCGCAAGCCCGGTGGAGATCGAAGAACAAATCCCCCGCGCTCAGGAAATTCCCAAAGCGCAGCCGATCGAAGAGTGATCCCACGGACCGCGGGATTCATCCCGCCAGTCAATGAACAGCGAAAGCAAAGACGCCAAGCGCCCCACTTTCAAAACCCATTGGCAGCACGAAGCAACCTGCCGTCGTAGGTCAATGGGTTGTAAAATCGATCAGCTGAAAGCACGTTCCTTTCACCCCTCTTTGACTGGCGAAATGAATTTCGCGGTCCGGAAAACTCACTTCCACTCGCCGCCGACCGCTTTGATCAGCGCCACGGAAACCGCAAGCCTCTCGGCGCGGATCGCGTTGGTGGCACGCTCGGTGTCGAGGCGGGTGCGTTCGGCGTCCACCACATCGAGGAAACTGACGAGGCCAGCCTTGAAGCGCTTGGTGGAGAGATCCAGCGTCTTCGCTGCTGCAGCCTGCGCCTGCTCTTGGGCTACCAGACGACGGCCGAGAATTTCCGATCCCTGCAGAGCGTTTTCCACCTCACCCATCGATTGGAGCACCGTCTGGCGATAATCCGCGCTCGCCGCATCGTGAGCTGCGACCGCTGCCGCTTTCTGGGCTTTGAGGTATTGCTGACCGGTGATGGGAGCCTTGATGCCCGTTCCGAGAGACCAGATGAGCGAATTGGATTGGAACAGATTGCTCAGTGTCGTCGCGCTCGGACCACCGCTGGCGCTGATCGTGAAGGACGGGTAAAATGCGGCGGTCGCCACGCCAATGTCGGCGTTCGCAGCGGCCACAGTGCGTTCGGCAGCACGGATGTCCGGGCGCTGGCGAAGCAGCTCGGAAGGCACGGAAACCGGGATGGAAGGGGGAGTGGGCAATTCCGCACGCTCTGGCACCGACGATCCGGTGGCGGCGGCACCATTCAAAACAGCAAGGGCGTTCACCAGTTGGATCCGGTCGCGATCCAGACTGATCCGTTCGGAATCGGCGGTCGCCACTTCGGTTTCAGCCCGCGAGAGGTCGAGGCCGCTGATGGCTCCGGCATTGCGTTGCTCGGTGAGCAGCTTGAGCGCACGGCGGCGGAGCTCCAGGGTGCGGTCGAGCAGCGCCCGGTCCGCGTCCACCGCCCGCAGCGCCCAATAGGTCTGCGCCACCTCGCCGGCAATGCTGAGACGCAGGGCGTTGAGGCTTTCCAACGTCGCTGCTTCCTTGGCCTCGGAGGATTCGACCTGACGGGCGAGCTTGCCCCAAACGTCGAGTTCGTAGCTGAAATCAACGGGAACGGAGAAGTTGTTTTCGATCCGCGATCCGCCGCCGTTGTTGCCTTCATTGCGGGATTTCGTGCGGTCTGCCGCCACTCCAATGTTCACGCTCGGGAAATACAACGAGCGTGTGGCCTTGCTGATTTCACGGGCCTGGCGCAGGCGCGCGGAAGCGGCAGCAAGGTTCTGGTTGGAATCCAGCGCGCGCTCGACCAGCGAGGTCAGCGTCGTGTCGTTGTAAAGTTTCCACCAGGCGCGCGGCTTGGGCAGCGTGTCCGGCGACTGGCGTTTCCACTTCACCCCATGATCGGAAAAGGAAGCGGGAAGTTCCATGCCCGGCACCTCGTGGTTGGGACCTACCGGCGCACAGCCGGTGAAAGCAGGAAGCAGAATGCCGGCGGCAAGCAGGCGGCGGAGAGTTTGGTTCGTCGGCATCGTTTCGCCGAAAAATATCGTGATTCCACTTGCGTGCAAGTGGTTACTTGCAAAAATACTCTCGTGAGCGCCAAGTTGTTGAAAACGAATGTCCCGAAGGAGTGCATCGTGAAAATGCGCCAACGGCTCATCGACGCAGCGCGCCTCGAGTTCGGCGAAAAAGGCATCGAATGCGCCACTACTCGCGGCATCGCCGAGCGCGCGGAGTGCAACGAAGTGACGCTTTTCCGGCATTTCGAATCGAAGCAAAAACTGCTCGCCGCCGTCGTCCAGGACACCACCGACGAATTTCACCGCATCTGCACCTCGCCGGACGAAATGACCGGCGATCTCCGCGCCGACCTCGGCCATTTCGCCAGTGTTTACAATCGCTCCCTCGAACGCTGCGAAGGCATGGCCCGCGCCCTGATCGGCGAAGGCCGCCGCCGGCCCAACCTCGCCAAGGAGCTCATCGGCGACGTGGTGGACCCCTTCCATCAGAGCATCGCCTGCTACCTGACCGGGAAAATGAAACAAGGCCAGGTGCGAGCCGACCTCGAACCCGAAGTCTTCGCGGAACTGTTCACCGCCACCCTGATGAGCGGCATGCTGCGGCGGACGTCCGGCCTTTCCCAGCTCGATGGCGACGCGTGGATCGCCGGAACCGTGGATGTTTTTTTCAAAAGCATCGCCGTGGAGAGATGATCGTATTTCCCGATTGAACGGCCGGAATTTTGTGCTAGAAATGCGGTTGGTCAAAAACCCCAACCACCATGTATAAAATCATCACGCTCGTCATCGCCGGCTCTCTGACTTCCCTCGCCTTCGCGGAAACCCCGGGCCAGCTCGCCCAGACGCTTTATCAAAAAGGCCAGGCCGCTGAAAAAGCCGGCGACCCGGTCGCCGCCAAGGAGCACTACACCCAGGCACTCAAGGCGGACCCGAACAACGCCAACGCCCGCTACAGCATCGGCCAGTTGAAACTCACATCGGGCACGATCGCCGCCCAAGGCCGCGAGGCGAAGTTCGGCGCGGTCATGATCCCCGTCTTCCAGCTCGACGGAGCCAGCCTCCAGGAAGCCCTCGACGCGCTCAGCCTAATCATCGAAAAGCAGTCGAAGGACACCGTCACTCCGAACTTCGTGCTTGAGGATCCCAAAGGCCTGCTCGCCTCGCAGAAAATCAGCCTCAATCTGAAAAACATGCCGTCCAAAGCCGTGATGAAATACGTCATGGACACCGCCAACGCCAAAGCCCGCTACGACGAGCACGCCGTCGTGGTCTCGCCGAAGTGAGTTTATCCCTGCCGCGCAGCAGCCAATATCGCCTCGTGAACATCCCCGGCGGTGTTCACGGGGAAATTCGAACCCAGCAGCACCGGCCGCTCGTTTTCCTCCACCAAGTCGCGGCCGTGCGAACCTTTCACCAACGACGCGTCCAGCGGGATCACGTCCAGCAATCCGCGCAGGCCGAGTTTTTTCTTCAGGAGAAATTTCGCGATCTTCAGCTTCGGAAACCCAATCGCCGGATCGATGAAAAGCTCGCACGGATCGTAGCCCGGCTTGCGGTGGATATCGATGGTGCGCGCGTAGTCGGGAGCAACCGCGTCGTTCTCCCAGAAATAATAGGTGAACCACGCGTCCGGCTTTGAAACGGCGATGAAATCCCCCGCCCGCTCGGTAGCAACGCCGGTTTCCCAAATGTCTTTGGCGTCCCGAACCTCGTCCACCCCCGGCGTGTTTTCCAACAGCTTGCGGACCTCGTCGCGGATCGACGGATCGTTCACATAAACATGCGCCACCTGATGGTCTGCAATGGCAAACGCCCGCGATGCGCCGCAGTCCAGTGTTTCCAAACCCAGCTCGTCCTTCACCTGGATCCACCCCTTCTTGCGGAAAAGCCGGTTCAGGTGAACCGGCTGGCTCACAGGAGAAATCCCATACTCCGACAGAACGAGCACTCGGATGTTTCTGGCTTCATAAAAGTCGATCAACTCCGTCGCCAGCTTGTCGATTTTCCGCAGCTCGTCCGGAATGTTCGCTGCCAGCGGACCGTCCTTCTGCAGCGGATAATCCAGATGCGGCAGGTAAACCAAACTCAACGTCGGCGAGTTTTTTTCCTCCACCCACTTCGCGGATGCGGCGATCCATTCCGAGGAAGCAATCCCCGCCGCCGGCCCCCAGAAGGCAGGAAACGGAAACGGCCCGAGAGCGTTTTTCAACTCCTCCCGCATCCCCAGCGGCTGCGTGTGCACGTCGAACACCTTGCGCCCGTCCGCCGGATACAGCGGCCGCGGCGTGATCGAAAAATCCGCCGTGGAATGCATGTTGTACCACCAGAAAAGCTTCGCGCAGGTGAACCCCGGTATTTCCCGCCGCAGCTTGTCCCACAGCTTCTCGCCCCGGACGATATGATTACTCTGTTTCCAAAAACGCACCTCCGCGTTCTCGCGGTCATACCAGCCGTTCGCGACGATCCCGTGCTCCGAAGGCGAAGTGCCCGTGACTATCGACGACTGCGCCGTGCACGTCACCGCAGGAAATGCGGGCTTGTAGGATTGCACTCCGTTTTTCCCCGCGAACTTCGTCAATCCCGGCATGTCCTCTCCCAACAGCGATTGGGAAAGTCCGACGAGATTGATGACAGCGAGACGCATGGTTTCAAGAGAGCACGAGAGTATCGGGAAGACGGATGGCGGCTTTTTCAAACGTCACCAGTTTCAGTCCACTCGCCGCGTATTCCGCATGGATGAGACGGTCGAGGAAACCGGGCTTGGCAGTGGCAAGACCATCGAAAGCGAGCAAATCCAATAGCGCGGGTTGGACGACGAAAGTGGACTGGGAAAGGAGCGTCAGCAGCCCGGCGATCACATCGGCCTTCGGCATTTGGTAGTGATGCTGGCAGGCGAAATAGGCTTCGGACACCACCAGGTTCGAGACGAAGACGACGGCCCCGGACTCCGCGACTCCCGCGAGGTACTCCCGGGCGGCAACCGCGAGTGGAGCGGGTTGGCCGGTTAGCAATCGCATGAGGACGGTAGTGTCCAATCCCGCGCAGATCTCAGGACGGCTCATTCCAGTTTTTCACGATATTTCCCCGCATGCTTTCGATGGAGTGGTCGATTGCATTTTCCGGAACCAAGTGAGCCAGCGGGGCTTTGAAATTCCGCCAATCGACGGATAGCGGAGGTGGCACCACGAGCTTCCGGTCTCGGAGCCACTGCTCGAAAAGGCTGATCGTCAAGTCCCGCAAGGTGCGTCCTTCGCGAGCGGTTTCCACTTTCACCTCGCGATAAAGCTCGTCCGGAATCTGAAACGTGGCTTTCATGAATACAGCTTGCTGTATTGCTGGTGCCGGGTCAAGCGGGCAGATAACGGGGAAAATGCATTTATCCATGAAACTCGCCAATACGGGCAAGACGGATACCGTCGGCGGATTTGCCTACGTGAGATACCAGTCTGCATGGATCACACTTGAAGTGGAACGCATGGAATTTTTCACCGGACTCCGGCTCCGATGCCTTCCAAGCTTTGCCACAACCGGGACAAACCCTTTCTTCCTCGCCCTCCTTTCTTCCACAATGCCGCATTAGGTAATAGAAAGTTGGAATTCCTGTAACTTCCTCGATCTGCTGGCACAAATCGCGTCCTTGTTTAGAATTGAAGCTGTCGGGAGTGGCAATCTCTCGATAGGAGGCGATCTCAAGCGCACCCGAGGCCATCCAAAGCCCGTCGAGGCGGAGATATACCTGCCGCCACAAGACGATCTTATCAATCGTGTCGTGTGGCAAAGGCAGGGTGAACAGCGGAACCGGAAGTCTGCCGTCTCCCCGACCGACAGGAGAACAGAAATCACCAATTTCAGTGGATAAGTAGAGGAAAGGCGCCCCCTTCCAAGGGGAGGAAACCCTCGTATGGTCATCCTGGAGTTTCACCACGGGCTTCTTTCCGAAAATCTCCATAAGTTTGACCAAGGCTTCCTTCCCGTAACTCGAATGATATTTCGGCTCCAAAGCATCCTTGCGAGTCAGGATCACGTGAGCGTGAAGTCTTCCTTTCGCCCAAGCCAAGATGCTGGGACTGGCGGTCTGTCCGTGCCTGTAAACATGGAAGAGATATCGGTCCGCGATGTCTTCCATGGTATCAGAATCCCCGTTCTTGGATTTGCCGAAGATGATGTCAGCCACGATCATAAAGCACGATAACGATCCGACGGGCCCTCGGCAAGGCGTTCCCCGTTGGTATTGAGCAAGCTGCCGCCGAGGCACACCCGGTTCCCCAACAATTCAACCTCCGACATACTCCTGGAAGACATCGGGAAGCATGGAGAATGCCCCGGCGTAGAGTCCAACAGACTACCAGAGGACTGCCACTCGAGCGGGCAAGCAGACTCATGCCAGATCGGCGTCAAACGCCGATCTGCCGCGCTGCCTGCAGCGTGTTTTTCATCAGCATCGCGATGGTCATCGGGCCGACGCCGCCGGGGACGGGGGTGATGGCGGAGCAGAGCGGGGCGACTTCCTGATAGGCGACGTCGCCGGTGAGGCGGTAGCCGGATTTTTTCGAAGCGTCCTCCACGCGGTTGATGCCCACGTCGATGACGACGGCTCCCGGTTTGATCCAGTCGGCTTTGACCATTTCCGGACGGCCGACGGCGGCGATGACGATATCGGCACGGCGGCAGATGCCCGGAAGATCCTTGGAACGCGAATGCGCGATGGTGACGGTGGCGTTCGCGCTTTTCGAAACTAACAAAAGCGCCATCGGCTTGCCGACGATCATGCTCCGGCCGATGACGACAGCCTCGGCTCCGCTCGTGTCGATGCCGGAAATTTCCAACAACTTCATGCAGCCCGCCGGCGTGCACGGGACGAATCCGCTAGGGTCTTCGAGCACGAGCTTGGCGACGTTTTCCGGGTGGAAACCGTCCACGTCCTTCCGCGGATCGATCTCGCGGATGATGGTTTCCTCATGAATGTGCTTCGGCGGCGGCGACTGCACGAGGATGCCGTGCACGGCGGGATCCGCGTTGAGATCGCGGACGACCTGGAGCAATTCCTCCTGCGTCGTTTCCTCGGGCAGCTCGATCTTGACGGAATGAAATCCAAGATCGGCGCAAGTGCGGGCTTTCGATCCCACATAGACCTGGGAGGCGGGATCGCTGCCGACGAGCACCACAGCGAGGCCGGGCTTGATACCTTTGGCTAACAATTCGGCGGTTTCGGCGCGGCACTCTTCGAGTACGGCGGCGGCGACGGCTTTTCCATCAAGGATTCGGGGCTGGTTCATGGGATCGGTTCGTTGGTTAGTCGGCTCCGGTGAGGAGGATGTTGCGGACGCGCTCGGTTTCGGATTCGAAGGCGGCTTCGTCAAGCTTGGGCGGGATGATGAGCATTTCATCGAACACCACGGTGACGCGGCTGAACGGTTTCGGGATCACCAGGTTGTCCCAGGTTTTCAAGCGCCAGGCGGAGGAAAATTTCAGGTGGATCGGCACGATCGGCGCGCCGGAGGATTGGGCGAGTTTGATGACGCCGGGGTGGAAACGGTATTTCGGCCCGCGTGGTCCGTCAGGGGTGATGCAGACGTCGAGGCCTTCCTGCAGCGCGCGTTTCATCCCAATCAGCGCCGCCACCGCGCGCCGCGAAGAGGAGCCGCGCACGGCTCCGAGACCGAAGACCGCCATGGCTTTCGCGAGGATCGCCCCGTCCTTGCTCGCGCTGGTCAGTACCACGGATTTGCGGAAATTTCCGCCGGTCCGCCACCAGATCGGAGGCATCGTGAAAATGCGGTTGTGCCACAGCGCGTAAATCACCGGCCGGATCGGATCGTGTGCGGTGATCACGCCGCAGCGGTCGTAGACTTCGAAGCGAAGGGTTTTCGACCAGCCTCTCATGAACCATCCCGCCAGCGTGCCGAGGAGTTCCGCCTTGCGGTTTCCCCGGATCTCGGTGCTCTTCGTCGTGACTTCCTTACCCATCAGCTTCGCGGGGCAGTGGTAATTGGAATCGCCCCCCACTGCCAACTTTGTTTTCCGGCTGATCACCATCGTCACCCGGAAAAATTTGTTAGTAGTTGCGAGAACACCGGCCCTGGATGATTGGGGAAGCCGCTGATTTAGAGCAACCTCCCATCGCGGGCAGTTTCAGGACTTTTCTCCACAGGGAAGGAGTTCGAGATCGGGAAACCATTGGCGCAGGTAGCCGCGGTCGATGGCGGCGAGGCGGTTGGCTTGGGTTTGGGCGTGGGCGGCGATGAGAAAATCGGGAACGAGGTGCTGGCGGGGGCCGCCGGCTTGGCGGTAACGTTTGAAGGTCTGTCCGGCCAAGTAGGCTGCGGCCGGTGTGATGCCCTCGTAGGAAATGGCGAGTCGGGCCAAGAAATCCATCAATCCGGCGACGTCGGCAGTGGATGGAGACAGCTCGGCAAAAGCGACCGGGCTGATGATGAGAGGGCCCTCCGCAGCGGCTTGCAGAAGTGTTTGCAGCCACTGCTCATGGCCGGGCTCACTTTTGATGATTGCCCACAAGACCGACGAATCGAGCGAGGTGATCATGGTTGTCCGAGGGTGTCTTCGACCGGGCCGCCGCGCAGGTCATCGATGATGGAAGCGGAGGTTTGATTCGCCCAAGGGTGGCCTTGCAGCGCATGGGTGGCGCTTTTTTGCCAATCGGCCAGCGCCTGCCTCCATTCATCCCGGTTCACGGCGCGCCGGGCGGTGAGAACCGTGGCGTCCTCATCGAACTCCAGTTTATCGCCCACATTGAGGTGGAATTTCTGACGAAGACTGATCGGGATGGTGATTTGCCCTTTAGATGTAATGGTCACAGTCACGGAAAAGAAGTAAGGCATTGAAGATGGGATTTCAAGGTCGATTGCGTCTGGGGGGAGGAGGAAGATAAATCCATCGTCTCGGCGCTCAGAAGGAAACGAATAGCCCGCAAACGTTCATTTTAACAAAAGGTTGTGCGTCGGCTTCCAATGATCGTCCGTGCGATCTGCGCGAAGTCTTGTCACTTTATGAGTTTCTCGGATGGCTCGAAACTCGAAGCGAAAAGCTCCGACAACGGTCTGTGTCAGGATACGCCAGACCCATCACAGAAACCCCGCAGGATGCAGGGTATCGACGAGATACTGCTGGCGCGCCATCAGCTCCTGATAGATCTCCTGCGTCTGCGGATCCGGATCGCAGCGTGATTCGGAATCCCCCGCCACGAGGTATGCGGCGATTTCCTCGAAGCCGAGCGACTCTCCGCTCTGATGGAAAAACGCGACCGCAGCCTGCATCGCCGCTCCGACCGCGGCTCCCTGCCTGCTGGAAACCGGCACCACCGGCGCTCCGAAGACGTCCGCCAGCATCTGCCGCGCCACCGGGCTGACCACACCGGGGCCTAACAAGCGAATCTCCGTCGGATCAAATCCAAGGTCGCGCAGACGGCTCATCGCATAACCAAGGCCGAGCGCCACGCCCTCCGCCGCCGCGCGGGCCATGTGGGCTGGCGTGAAGTTTTCCGGGGTGATGCCGTGCAGCACACCCGTTCCATCCGGCAGGCGCGGGATGGATTCGCCGGTGAAATAAGGCAGCAGCAGCAACCCGTCCGCGCCGGGAGCGACGCTGGCGACCATCGACTCGAACTGAGTCGCGGACCAGCCGTAGTGACGGCGCAGAACCTCGGGAGCGACGGCTGCGTTCGTGGTGGTCGCAAGGCCCAGCCATGATCCGGTGGCATTGCAGAGCGGTGTGATTTCTCCGCGATAGTCGATCACCGGTGCCTCGCCCACGCCGACGATCACGCCGGTCGCGCCGAGTTCTACCGCGACGGTTCCGTTAGTGACGCAGCCGGCCGCCAGCGCGGCGAGCATCGGCGAGGCGCTGCCCGCACCGACCTGCACCAGTTCGGAAACTCCCCACTCCTTCGCAAGCGCGGGCCGCAGGAGGCCGCGGGGTTGATCGGACACGCCGATGGGTGGCAGCAAGGCCGCCAGTTGCGGATCGATGAAATCCAACAGCTCCGTCGACCACTTGCGCGTGCGGATGTCCAGCAGCCCGGTGCCGGAAGCACTGCCGGGTTCGGTCGCGCGCTCGCCCGTCAGCCAGTAGGCGATGAAATCCTGAGCCGTTAGCAAGCTCGTCGCCCGTTGAAAATGATACGGCTCGTGTTGTTTCAGCCAGAGACACTCCGCCGCGGCCGACTCCACTCCGGGAGCCTGTCCTGCGAGTTCGATGAGACCGGGCGCACCACCGAAGGCGCGCGCGATTTCATCCGCCTGCCGTTTCACCGAGACATCGCCCGCCAGTTTCGCAGGGCGGATGATGCGGTTCGCCTCGTCCAACAGAACCAATCCGCGCTGCGGTCCGGCCACGCCGATCGCTGCCACGCGCTCCTTCTGCCCTTCCAGCGCTGCCAGGCACTGGCGCACCGCACGGTCCACGGCATCGATCCACTGCGCCGGGTTCTGCTCGCGGTATCCGGCGGGCAGTCCCTCGATCCAGTCGTGCGGCACCCATGCCTCCGCGCGGATCACCGCGGATTCGAGATCGAGAGCCACCGCACGTGTCCCGCCGTGGCCTATTTCAATTCCCAGAAAGTGCATGAGCGTTGTTTGAAACCGAAGCGCCGCCAAGAGTCACGGGCGGGATAGCCTGAGTTTCTCCAAGGCATGCGCTTTGACAAGCCCCGGCGTGGGGAAATCCTCGGGGGAGGCGGCGTTTGACAGCTTTTACGAAATCCGATATTCAACGTTCATGAATGAATCATCTCCGGACGCTTGGTTTTACTCACACGAAGGTGAGCGGATCGGCCCAGTGACGTTCACGGATCTGCAGATCAAAGCGAAGGAAGGCGGGCTCAATCCGCGGCTGGACCTGGTCTGGAAACACGGCATGGACCAGTGGATGGCGGCGGGAGAAATCGAAGGTTTGTTCGAGCGCAGGGAGCCGGAAAAAAAGGAAGATCTCGCCCCGCCCTCCGATCCCTATTCGCCGCCCGAAGATGAATCTGTGGAAGAGCGGATGGGCCGCGAGGGGAACTGGCCGGGCACGAGGCGCAGGGGATTTCTAGCAGCCATGATCATTTTCCCCATCCTCTGGACTGCGGCATTCGGGTTCGCCGCACCGATACTCGACGCGCAGTTCGGCCCCCACATCATGGGTGTCGTGCAGATGGCCGCCCCACTGGTGCCGCTGCTTGTTCTGATCATTTTCGGAGTGAAACGCTTCGCAAACCTGGGAATGAGCGGCGCGTGGATCCTCGGATTCCTGGTTCCACTTCTCAATCTTTGGGTGGGCTTCCGCTGTTTTGCCTGCCCCGCCGGATACGGCTATCACAAGAAACTCGACGGCATCGGGATCTTCCTCGCGATTGTTTACTGGCTGCTGATCTTGGCGGGCATTCTGGCCGTCGCTGCCGTCTTCGCCCTGCTCTTCGGCCTTATCGGCAGTCCGGAAATGCAGGAAAAGATCCGTGAAGTGATCCAACAAGTGAGCGCGGAGTCGCCGCCAAAGTGATTCAATATTCAAAAGAAACCGACGAGCGCCGCGAGGCCGGGCCGATGGAATGCTGGTGCCTGCACGGTGCCGTCGGGTTGGCCGCAGACTGGCGCGGACTCGCGAAGCAACTCGCCTCCTCCGGCATCGGCTCGCGCGCCGTGGATCTCTGGCGCTTCCTCGACTGCTGCCTCATGCCGCTGCCCGATTTCGGCAAAGCCCTCAACGCGGATGCCAGCGGCGAGGTTTTCCGCGGCAGCGGACGCGCCTTGTTAGGCTACTCGATGGGCGGGCGGATGGCGCTGCACGCACTGTTGGAAAACAACCATCCCTGGCAGGCTGCGGTCATCGTTTCCGCGCATCCGGGTTTGGAAAATGAACATGAACGTGCCTCCCGCCGCGCTCGCGACGCCGAGTGGGCAAGCCGCGCGCTCACCGGAAACTGGCAGCAGTTTCTCGATGATTGGAACGCCCAGCCCGTGCTCGCCAACGCCAGTGCCCGCGATCCCCAGGCATCCGGCCGGCTCATGCAGCGCCGCCGTGAAATCGCCCGCAGCTTCGTCGATTGGTCGCTCGGCGCGCAGGAACCGCTGTGGGACCGGCTGGGCGAAATTTCCATCCCGGTGCTGTGGGTCGCCGGGGAAAATGATCCTAAATTCCGCGCACTCGCCGAAAGAGCCTGCGCACTGATTCCCGAGGCAACACTCGCCATCGCTCCGGCAGCCGGCCACCGCGTGCCGTGGGATGCGGAAACCTGGTTCGCCGATCAGGTGGCCCGTTTCCTCAAACTCGGTTACCTTTGAGAAAGCATCGGGGTTGCGGGCTGGCGGGGGATCATCCACACTGCCGCCCTATGTGGTCCACCGTAAGAGAATTCGAGGACATCCGTTATGAAACGACGGATGAGGGGAGCATCGCCAAAATCACCATCAACCGCCCGGAAGTCCGCAACGCCTTCCGCCCGCTCACGGTGAAGGAAATGTTAGTCGCCTTCGATCTCGCTCACGAGGATCCCAAGGTCGGCGCGATCATCCTCACCGGTGCTGGCGACCTCGCGTTCTGCTCCGGCGGCGATCAGAAAGTCCGCGGGCACGCCGGCTATATCGGCGAGGACGGCATCCCCCGTCTCAACGTGCTCGATCTTCAGAAAAAAATCCGCTCCCTGCCGAAGCCCGTTGTCGCCATGGTCGCCGGGTATGCCATCGGCGGAGGCCATGTTTTACACATCGTCTGCGATCTCACCATCGCCGCCGATAACGCCCGCTTCGGCCAGACCGGCCCGAAAGTCGGTTCCTTCGACGGTGGCCTCGGCTCCAGCTACCTTGCCCGCATCGTTGGCCAGAAAAAGGCCCGGGAAATCTGGTATCTCTGCCGCCAGTACGACGCCCAACAGGCGCTCGACATGGGCCTCGTCAACACCGTCGTCCCGCTCGCCGATCTCGAAAAGGAAACGCTCCAGTGGTGCCGCGAAATGCTCGCCCACTCGCCGCTTGCCCTGCGTTGTCTCAAGTCCGCGCTCAACGCCGATTGCGACGGCCAGATGGGCCTGCTCGACCTGGCAGGAAACGCCACGCTGCTCTACTACATGAGCGAGGAAGGCCGCGAAGGAAAACAGGCGTTCCTCGAAAAGCGCGCACCGGATTTTTCGAAATTCCCGCGCGTGCCTTGAGCCGCCAATCTCCGGCCCGACAACAAGCCGTCCCAGGCAGGGACCGATCCTCCGGGCGGTCCGGCAAATGAAACGTGAATGAAAGGCAGTGACGGCTCTCCGCAGCCGTCCAGCGAATGCGAAGCGAAATAAAACGCCCAAGAACCGCCGCCAGTCCCTCCCTTGGTCCCATCTTTCTCTTCCCATTCTCAGGACCGCCCGGAGGATCGGTCCCTGCCTACCCACCGATCTCATCTTGCCTCATCATCTCAGTTCGATAGACATGCATCATGCCTCCGGAAGATCCTCCGATCTGAAAAGCCCGAGGCGCTTCCCATGTCCCTCCCGAATGGGTCGCGACCACAGCGGTCTTCTTCTTTTCCATCAACTGCAAGCCCCGAGGACACAACTACCTCACCACAGGCGGCATCCCTGCCGGATTGTTTGACTCCGTCACATTCCTTCAAAACCGCCGCACCTGGTTCCCAGAATTGGTCCTTCTGATGCCCGACCACCTTCACGCCCTCATTTCGTTCTCATGGGAAGAAAACCAAGGGATGAATCGAGTGATCGCAAACTGGAAACGATTCACAGCCACACATCAGGGCATCTCATGGCAACGTGACTATTTCGATCACCGAATCCGCTCCGAGGAGGATCACCGGTCCACTTGGTTCTACATTCGGGAAAACCCCGTCCGTGCCAAGCTTGTGGAATCCTACGACCAATGGCCCCACGTCTGGCTACCAACCGGTATCGGCTGGCCCGCCAGCAGGGACCGGTCCTCCGGGCGGTCCGGCGAATGAAATGCGAACGAAGGGGCAGGGACGGCTCTCCGCAGCCGTCCGGCGAATGCGAAGCGAAAGAAAACCCCCAAGAACTGCCGCCCAGTCCCTCCCTTGGTCCCATCTTTCTCCTCACATTCTCCGGACCGCCCGGAGGATCGGTCCCTGCCTACCCGAACGTCCCTCGGCGAAATCCCCGACGCTGCTCCCGCGCCCGGTAATGAGATAGAAATCGGCGGCGAGCGTTCCCAACATCGTGCCTCAGCGGACGTAAATCGTTCCGATATCCTCGGCCTTCGCGTCCTTCATCGAGCCCGGCTTGGCCCATTTCACCTGATCCAGGATTTTTTCCGGTTCGTCACTCTCCGCCCGGATCACATAATAGGCGGTGCCGCCGTGGCCATCGGGCCAGGTGATCGGCTCCGTCGCGAAAATCGCATTCTCAGATCCGCCGGATCCGCTTTCGCAGTAGTAGCGGACCTTCCGGCTGATCGCAGGGATGAAGATTTCATGCGACAGGTCGATCGGTTTCTCCTCCGCACTGTAGCCGTCCGGTTGATAGGTCTTCGGCATTTCATGGCGGGTTCCGGAAGCATGGACGGAGAAACTGTAGTGGCCCTCCAAGCGGGAGGGATTTTTCCTCCATATCGAATACGACGGATGTCCGTCTTCATCGAATGCCAAGTTACGCAACTTCCACTTCGCGACCCTTCCCGCCGGAACGAGCATCGGGATGTCCGTTTTTCCTGATAGATCGCTGGCGGCAGCAGTAGTCCCGGTGGTCGGACTGACACACGCGGGAACAGATGCCGCACAAAGAAATGTCAGAGCCAGCAGACAGGGCCGGATGGATGATTCCATGAGCTGATTCAATTCCGGTTCAGGCTCATCAACAAGCGCAGCACATACCAGAACAGCAGCGCGATGCTGGCGAAGAGCGACAGCGAAGCCGCGACGTGCTGGCCCGGCTGATAGCGGTGGATCAGGTTGCTCGTGTTATAGAGAATCGAGCCGGACGCGAAAATCACCATCGCCGCGGAAAACCACAGGCCGAGGGAAATCGGCAGGATAAATGACGCGACGATCAACCCCAGTGCCACGAACCCGCCGATCTTGAGAAACCCGCCGATGAAGCTGAAATCCTTCTTCGTCGTCAGCGCCACCGCCGAGATGCCGATCACCATGGCCACCGTGACCAGGCCCGCTTGGAGAATCAGCGAGCCATCTCGTGTCATCACCATAGCGAGCACGATCATCGGTAGGAAAATCACCGCTTCCGCCACCGTGTAGAGCACCAGTCCGGCGTATTGCATCGCTTGGGAAGATCCGTTCGTCGCCCAGCGCTCCGCCACCCACGAAACCACCATGAATGCGCCCATCACCATCAGCCACGAATACTTGCTGGCCCCGAGAAGCCCCAAAGCCGTTTCTCCCAAGCCCATCCTGAGAAACGCCCATTCCAACACCACAAAAAGGGCCACCGCCCCGGCGAGGTGCGCATAAGTCTTGCGGATGAATTCCGCACGCGCCGATTCGGGTGATTCGGAAACCATGCCGACGGCGTAAGGATTGTTGATGTGAGTGTTCATGATTTTTAAAATGTTCCGTGACTCCATGCCACATCCCTAGCAGCGCCGCAATCCTTAAAAATCCGCGTTCAGCCGATCAAACTCTTCAGTCCCCAATAAGTCAGAGCGCCAGAACCACCCACAGCCACCATGAAGGCGGTCAATCGGAACGATTTACCCATATCTTCAAAATACTGGCCCCGGAAGAGCGAGAAGATATCCGGCGTCAGGGCGAATCCAACGCAATCCAGAAAATCCTCACTGTTCGTGAAGATGATGCCAAAAAGAAGGCGGCCCACAAAAAATGCAACGGTCAAGGCGACACCCACAAACAGAATGGTCATGAGCGCGATCTCATCGATTCGCGCATCCGCTGGCGACTGGATTTCTTCCGTATTTTTGTAACCGTCAAACTAACAAATCCTCGAATTCCGGATGCCGCTGGATGAAAGCCGCCGCATAACCGCAGATCGGCCGCACTTTCCAGCCGCGTTCGCGCGCGAGTTCCAACACTGCGGCCATCAACCGTCCCGCGGTTCCCTTTCCACGTAGCGCCGGATCCGCCTCCACGTGAGGCAGGATCAATAAATCGCCGTCCAACCGATAGTCGGCAAACGCCAGCCTGCCCTCTTCGATCAGTTCAAAACGACGGAGGGTTGGGTTGTCAGTCATTTGGGTCATTGGATTTGTTCAGCGACTCCGCATGGTCCGTTTGGAATTTCTCCCAAGCCACCTGCGAATCGATGTCACACGCGCCTCCAGGAAACGGGAACCACGCCACGGCTCCGGGATGTTTTGAGGCGAGGGCCTTGGCTCCGCGGTCACCGGTGAGTTCCATCAGCTCGGGGAAATGCGGCCATTTGAAGAGCGCGGGCGGACCGCTGCTCTCGCCGTATTCGCAGATCACCATCGAAAAATGCTCCTCCAAGAGCGGCAGCATCGTTTCCAACAGGCCGGGGGAAACCAACGGCTGGTCGGCGAGCAGGATGAAAACCGCATCACACTCCGGCTCGATTTCCAACAGACGGCAGATGCCCCCCGCCAGTGAACTGCCCATGCCGTCCTGCCAGTTTTCGTGGACGACGGTGGAAACGTCCGGCAGTTCCGGCCGTTTCAAAATTTCCTCCGCGCGGGCTCCGAGCACCCTCAGCACCGGTTCGCAACCCGCTGCCAGGGCGGTTTTGCACGCGCGGTCGACCAGGGTTTCGCCATCGATCTCCAGCAACTGCTTCGGCCCGCCGAAACGGGCGGCACCACCGGCGGCGAGGATGAGAGCACCGGTTTTCATCGTGTTTTGGCGGCTGCCGGGTGGTGAATGATGCCCAAGCGATCCCTGAGAAATCCGGCGGAGGAGCCGGTGAAAACCGCTTGGATTTCAGCGACGATCGAGAGCGCGATGGTCGCCGGATGCTCGCCGCCGAGATCGAGGCCGACCGGTGCGTAAAGCCGTTCCGCCACCGTAGGATCTTCCAACAAACCGCATTCTCCCGCTTCCGCCAGCAGGGTTTCGCGGCGGCGGCGCGAACCTAACAAACCAATGTAGCCGTAGCCCTCCGGCAGCACTTTTTTCAGAAATCCGAGATCGGTGGTCAGCCGGTGCGTCATGATCAGCACCGCGGTCATCGTATCCGCAGGGAACTTTTCCACGAACTCATTGTCTGCACAGACTATTACCGTTTCACCGGCGACCGCCGCCTGCTCGGTTCTCGAAACCCGGCAAAGCTCCCAAGCTAACAATGATGCGATCTTCAACAACGGATCGCTGTCCGAGGTCCAACCGATCACTACCAACCGCGGACGGGGTTCGATTTTTTCGATCAGCACGCCGCTCTGGTTCGGGTCCTCCTCGTCGTCCCGGAAAATCCGTGTTCCCGTGCCTTCGAAAAACGTGGCAAGGTGGAATTCCCGCCGCTCCGAAACATGGGTGAACGCCCGCGCTAACAGCTCATCCGCCGCCGGTTCCACAAACACCCGCAGCTTCCCAGGACAGCCGAAGTGCGGACGGGTGTCGATGTGCAGAGTTTCCGCTTGGCCGGTGGCGAGCACGCGTTGCGCGACGGTTGCGATACCTTCCTCAAGGCAGCCGCCGCTCAGCGTGCCGGAGAAATTTCCATCCGCCGTGACCAACATCCGTGCGCCCGGCAGCCGGTAGCTGGAGCCTTCCCGGGCGACCAGCGAGGCGAGCGCCATCGGCCGCCCTGCGTGTTGCCGGGCGAAATCGAGGAGGAACGGCCAGTCGCTCATCTGTCAGGCCCGGCTGAGGTTTTCCTTCGAGAGCGGCAGTTTTCTAACACGCTTTCCGGTCGCCGCGAAGATCGCGTTGCAGACCGCAGGCGCGGTCGGTGGCAGGGCAGGCTCGCCGAGACCGGTGGGCGGGAAATCAGATTTGAAAAAGTGCGCTTCCATCTTCGGCGCGTCCGAGATCCTCAGAAGCGGGTAATCGGCGAAACCGGTGTTCTGCACGCGGCCATCGGCGATGAGCACTTCCTGGAACCACGCGGCGCTAAGGCCGTCCAGCATCGAGCCTTCCACCTGATTTTCCGCGCCGCTCAGATTGAGGATCGGCCCGACGTCCACGCCGGCGGTGAGTTTTTCAACCTTGAGCACGCCCTTGGCGGTAACGCTGACCTCAGCCACCACAGCGACGTAACCGGCATGGCTGAAATGAAACGCGATCCCCTGCCCGCTGCCTTCCGGCATTTTTTTGCCCCAGCCGGCTTTTTCGGCGGCGAGCTTGAGGGCGCGTTTCATTCGCATCGTGTTGTAGCCTCTGCCACGTCCGCCGGGCGGCGCGACCTCGCGGTCGTCGCCTAGCAGATCGAGCTTGAATTCGAGCGGATCGCGCTTCGCCGCATGGGCGAGCTCGTCGATGAAGCTCTGGAAGGCCCAGGCGATCGCGCAGGAACCCGGCGCGCGCCAGTAGCCTAGCGGCACGTTGCTCGGCAGAATGGTGCGCTCCAACAAAAAGTTAGGCACGAAGCCCGCGGGCAGCTCGCCGCCGCCGACATCCGCACCGTTGCCGGGGCGGTCGTCGGAATTCAGGCCATAGGTCACAAAATGATTTGCCCAAGAGGCGACTTTCCCAGCCTCGTCCACCGAGCCCCGCAGGTAGTGCCAGCCGCCGGAGCGGTAGTAATCGTGCTGAAAATCCTGCTCCCGGTCCCAAGTCACTTTCACCGGCTTGCCATCGAGCCGCCGGGCGATTTCCGCGCACTCCATCATATAGTCCGTCATCAGCCGCCGGCCGAAGCCACCGCCCATGCGGGTGAGATGCACGGTGATGGATTCTTTCGGAATTTTCAGTCCCTTGGAAATGCTGTCGATGCCGCTTCCGGGATTCTGGGTGGGCACCCACATTTCGAGTTTCCCTTCCTTGAAAACCGCCGTGCAGTTCTGCGGTTCCAGGTTCGCGTGGGCGAGGTGGGGATAGTAATAGACGGATTCCACGCTCCGCAAATCGGCGGGGAATTCACCGATCACGCCATCGCGCCGGATTTCCTTCGCCGCCTTGCCCTTGATGGCTTCGAGCGCTTTTTTCTCCTGCTCCGCGCTGCTTTCGCCGCCGTGCCCGCCGTCGTCCCAAGTCACCTTGAGCGATCGTTTGGCTTTGAAAACACTCCAAGTGGAATCACCGATAATCGCGATGCCCGGCAGCAGGCCGTAGTGGTCGCCCGTGCCATCGATGACAAATGCGTCGCTAACACCCGGTAGTTTTTTCAATGCGTCGAGATCCACCTCCTTCACCTTTCCCGTGAAAACCGGGCAGCGGACGTAGGCGGCGTAAACCATTCCGGGCAGTTTCTGGTCGATGCCGAAAAGCGGTTCGCCGGTGACGATTTTCGGATTGTCCACGCCGGGGATCCTGCGGCCGAGGATCTTGAAATCAGCGGGGTCCTTGAGCTTCACGGATTTTTCGTCAGGCACCGGCAGTTTCGAGGCGGCTTCCGTTAGCTCGCCGTAGTTCAATTTCCGCCCGGACTTGGCGTGGGTGACCACTCCGGAAGCGGCGGCGCATTCGTCCACGGACACCTGCCAGGTGTTAGCGGCAGCGGTTACGAGCATGGTCTTGGCCACCGCGCCGAGGCGGCGGAGGCGGTCGTAATTGCTGGGAATGGTCGTGCTGCCGCCCGCCGTCTGGCCACCGAAGCGGGGATCGATCGGCGCCTGCTCGACGGTGACTTTTTCCCAATCCACTTCCAGCTCCTCCGCCACGATCATCGGCAACGAGGTTTTCACGCCTTGTCCGATTTCCGGAGATTTCGCGAAAAGCGTGACCGCTCCCTGCGGCGAGATGCGGATGAAAACGTTGGGCGAAAACGACGCGGCCGTTGCTTCCTGCGCCGCTGCTTTTTCCGGCAGCCAGCCACCTAGCAGAAATCCGCCGCCGGCGAGCGCGGTGGCTTTGAAAAATCCGCGGCGGTCGGTCTGGGTGAGTGAGTCGGAGGAGTTCATACGGCAGCGGCGGTGTGGATGGCTTGGCGGATGCGGGTGTAGGTGGCGCAGCGGCAGAGATTTCCCTGCATGGCGGCATCGATGTCGGCGTCCGTAGGCTTCGGTTTTTCGGCGAGCAGGGCGGCGGCACTCATGATCTGGCCGGCCTGGCAGTAGCCGCACTGGGGAACGTCGAGATCGCACCACGCCTGCTGGAGCGGCACGAGTTTCGCGGAGTCCGCGAGGCCCTCGATGGTGGTGATTTTCGCCTCGCCGACCGCGGAAACCGGCAGCAGGCAGGAGCGCATGGCTTTGCCGTTGAGGTGGATCGTGCAGGCGCCGCACTGGCCGGCACCGCAGCCGAATTTCGTACCGACAAGACCCAGCGTATCACGCAGGACCCAGAGCAGCGGCGTGTCCTCGGCGACGGATGCCTCCAGCCGCTTGCCATTGACCGTGAGAGAGTAGGTTTTCATGGGATATTAAAAAGACTCGGTAGGGTAACGAAGCTGGAGATCGGCGCATTACAAAAAACCTGATCGGCGGAATTTTCGGCAAAGAATGCGGGGAGCGCGAAATGGGTCGATTCCGGCCGGGCGTTCGGGTTTCACTCCGCGCGTGACCGGATCCACCCTCAAAGCCTGCCTGCTCGCCGCCCGGCCGAAAACGCTGCCCGCCGCCATCGTCCCGGTGTGGGCGGGGTGCGTGCTGGCTTGGAAACTCAGCGGAAATTTCAATCTCCTGCTCGCGCTGTGCACCGTCGGCGGATCGATCGCCATTCAGATCGCGACGAACTTTTTCAACGACGCCATCGACGCGAAAAAAGGAGCGGACACCGAACGCCGCCTCGGCCCGACGCGGGTGACGGCCTCCGGGATGATGGAATCGAAAACCGTGATGCAGCTCGCGACGCTGTTCCTCTGGCTCGCGGTGGCCTGCGGGGTGGTGCTCTATCAGGCACGCGGCTGGCCGATCATCGCCATCGGCATTCCCTCGCTTTTCCTCGCTTACGGCTACACCGGCGGACCGTTTCCGCTGGCGTATCGCGGGATGGGGGAAATTTTCGTGATCCTGTTTTTCGGCCTCGTCGCTGTGACTGGCACGGTTTTCATCCAGACGGGAACCTGGCCGCGGGAGGCGCTTCTGCTAGGGCTTCAGATCGGACTGCTGTCAGCAGTGCTGATTTCCATCAACAACCTGCGCGACCGCGAGGAGGACGCGACGACCGGAAAACGCACGCTCGCCGTCCGTTTCGGCCCTAAAGTGGCGGTGGTGTTGATCTGGCTGGAAGTGAAGATCGCGGCGTTCGCGGGGCTGGCGTGGATCGCGTTCGGCCATCCTCCGCTGGCAATCGCCGGAGCTCCGGTCTTCCTGCTCGGCCTGCGGATCGTCTGGGGCGTGATGACCTTCCCACCCGGCCCGGCGTTCAACCGCCTGCTCGCTCTGGGCGGCGTGCAACTCATCATCTTTGCCGCCGCCTATCACGTGGCGGCGGTGTTCGGGTGAGAGCAGAAACGCCAATGCTGCTCGGTCCATCTCGACGACGAAGCTCTGAAGGCGCGGGTCGCTATCATCGAGGTGACCTCACAGAATTACGCGCCGGGGACTGTACCGGGCACATGAAATTTTGTGATTCATGGGGATCGTTCCATTTCGGCATAGGCTTGTCTTTGTACGTCGTCCAGCCCTTCAGGGCGTCTTTATTGCCGCCCTGAAGGGCTGGACGACGTACGAAGAGGAAGCACTCCGGTGCGCCGATTCCATCAAATCTGATGCACCACAAGAATGTTTCAGCGCACCGGGTTTCCACATGGGCTACTTCGGCATTCAGGAGCTGGCGGACGGGAAAAATTTCGAGCCCAGCCACAGGTAGACGACCTGAGAAGCTGGAAACGCTCCCGCGAGATATGCCTTGACTACAAAATTTAGCCAAGACTAATTTTGGCGCGTTATGACTCAACTACCATATCCCACCAACGTTTCGCTTGGCCTGATCGCCGGATTTCTCATCCCCGCGCTCGCCTCTGCGGACAGTCTGCGCCCGCTCAGCACCGACCGTCCCGACACCACGGAAAGCCCCCACACCGTCGATTGCGGGCATTTCCAAATCGAGATGGAGGTGGCGAACTTGCAGCGGGACGGCGGAAACAGCGCGTCCAATTTCGCCGAAATAAACGCCAAAATCGGCCTCGCCCGGAACACCGACCTGCAATTCGTCCTGCCGGCGTTCACCCACGAAGAAAGTGGATCCGAGGGTTTCGGCGACATGGAACTCCGCTTGAAGCAGAACCTCTGGGGAAATGACGACGGCCCGACCGCTCTAGCACTCATGCCCTTTATCAAGTTGCCAACGGCGAGCGGGGATTTGGGAAATGGCGAGGTTGAGGGCGGCCTGATCGTGCCCTTCGGCTTCGAGGGACCGGCGGGCTGGAGCTGCGCCGTGATGGCGGAAATCGATCTCGAACTCGATGAAGACGGCAGTGGCTACCATCCGGTATTGCTGAGTTCGGTCACCACCAGCCACGCACTTTCCGAGCAAACCGCAGCATTTTTCGAACTGGTCGGCATCTTCAACACGGACTCCGCATCAGAGACCGAGGCCTATTTCAACACCGGCTGCACTTGGGCACCGTTTGACACCTTCCAATTCGATGGCGGCATCCGCATTGGCCTGACAGATGCTTCCACCGACGTGACTCCTTTCCTTGGCATGAGCGTAAAATTGTGATCCGAAATTTAGCCTCACCTAAAATTATACGTTGCCATGAACAATATCACCCGCCACTTTATCGCCGTGAGTTCCGTTTTCCGATTTCTCAAGACCCACCGGTCGTTGCTGGCATTCACCCTTTGCACCGCGCTCGTCACCGGCTGTGACGCCCCCGGGAAAGCTCCGGCTTCCGGAAAAAAGCGTGTGGTCACCAGTTTCACCATCATCGCCGACATGGCCCGGGAAGTCGCCGGCGATGCCGCCGAGGTGGAATCCATCACGAAGCCCGGCGCGGAAATCCACGGCTACGAACCGACGCCCAAGGACATCGTGAAGGCCCAGAGCGCCGATTTGGTCCTGTGGAACGGCATGAATCTGGAGCTGTGGTTCGAGAAATTTTTCCAGAACGTGAAGGGAGTGCCGGGCACCGTGCTCACGGAAGGCATCACGCCGATGGGCATCAGCGAGGGCCCCTACACCGGCAAGCCGAACCCCCACGCGTGGATGTCGCCCGCGAACGCGGCGATCTACGTCGAGAACATCCGCAAGGCACTGGTGAAGCTCGATCCGTCGAACGAGGCGGTTTATAACAAAAACGCCGCCGCCTACCTCGTGAAGATCCAGGCGCTCGACGAGCCGGTCCGCAGGAAACTCTCCGTCATTCCGGAAGACCAGCGGTGGCTGGTGAGCAGCGAGGGCGCGTTTTCCTATCTGTGCGCGAACTACGGCCTGAAGCAGCTTTATCTCTGGCCGATCAACGCGGACGCCCAAGGCACGCCGCAGCAGGTCCAGAAGGTGATCGACGGCGTGCGCACCAACAAGATCCCCGTCCTGTTTTCCGAAAGCACCGTCAGTGACAAGCCCGCCAAACAAGTGGCGAAAGAAACCGGCGCCCGCTACGGCGGCGTTCTGTTTGTCGATTCGCTGACGGACGCGTCCGGCCCGGCGCCGACCTATCTGAAACTGTTGGAAGCCAATGCCGACACCATCGTGAAAGGATTCACCCAAGGACAATGACCCTGCTCAAGCTTGATGTCGAATCCGTCTCGGTGGCCTATTCGAACGGCCACCGCGCGCTGCACGACGCCACGTTCCACCTCGCGGGCGGCACCATCTGCGCGCTGGTCGGCATCAACGGCAGCGGCAAGTCCACGTTGTTCAAGAGCATCATGGGATTTGTGCGGCCCGGTGAAGGATCTGTTAAAATCAACGATCTGCCGGTGCGCGAGGTGCTCAAACAGAACCTCGTCGCTTACGTGCCTCAGTCCGAGGAGGTGGATTGGCAGTTCCCCGTCAGCGTCTGGGACGTGACGATGATGGGCCGCTACGGCGCGATGAATTTCCTGCGCATCCCTCGCGCGGCGGACAAGGCGGCCGTCGAGGACAGCCTGCGCCGCGTCTCGATGTGGGACTTCCGCCACCGCCAGATTGGCGAGCTCAGCGGCGGTCAGAAAAAGCGCGTTTTCCTCGCCCGCGCGCTCGCCCAGGGCGGACGGATCATTCTGTTGGACGAGCCGTTCACCGGCGTGGATGTGAAAACCGAAGAGGCCATCATCGCCCTGCTGCGCGAGCTGCGGGAGGCGGGCTGCATCATCCTCGTTTCCACCCACAACCTCGGCAGCGTGCCGGAATTCTGCGATCAGGTGGTGCTCATCAACAAGACGTTACTCGCCTACGGCACCACGGCGGAAGTTTTCACCGAGCAGAATCTGACGCTCGCCTTCGGTGGCGTCCTGCGGCAGTTCCAGTTCGAAAAATCCACCATCCAGGACCACGACGGCCGCGCCGTGCGCGTCCTAACCGACGACGAGCGCCCCCTGGTTTTCGGAAAAGACGGCCACCTCGAATACACCAACCGCGAGGGCCGCGAGCACATCGTCAAACAACGCGAGGAGGTCGACAGACATCGTGAGGATAACGAAAGATGATCGCGGATCTCCTCACACCCCTGCATTACGATTACATGCTGCGCGCCATCTGGGTCAGCGCGCTGATCGGCGGCGTCTGCGGGTTCTTATCCTCATTCATCACGCTGAAAGGCTGGTCACTGATGGGCGACGCACTCTCCCATGCGGTCGTGCCCGGAGTGGCGCTGGCCTACATGTTCGGGCTACCGTTTGCGCTCGGCGCTTTCGTGGCCGGACTGCTGGCGGCGGGGGCGATGGCATTTGTGAAAAGCCAGAGCCGCATCCGCGAGGACGCGACCATCGGCATCGTGTTCACCACCTTCTTCGCCCTCGGCCTGCTGCTGATCTCGATCTATCCGGCGCGGGTGGACCTGAAGACGATCATCTTTGGAAACATCCTCGGCATTTCGGATCCGGACATCCTGCAGGTCCTCATCATCAGCGCGGTCACGCTGATTGTGTTAGGATTGAAATGGAAAGACCTGATGCTTTTCTGCTTCGATCCGAACCAGGCCCGCACGCTCGGCCTGCCGGTGCGTGTGCTGCATCTCACCCTGCTCACGCTGCTGTCCGCCACGGCGGTCGCGGCCTTGCAAACGGTGGGTGCTTGTCTGGTGGTGGCCATGCTCGTCACGCCGGGTGCAACGGCCTATCTGCTAACTGATCGCTTCGGCACCATGCTGTGGTTGTCCTCTCTGATGGGTGTCATCACCTCGCTGACAGGGGCCTACGCCAGTTATTTTTTCAACGGCGCGACCGGCGGCTGTATCGTCACGCTGCAAACGATCGTCTTCCTCGCCGCTTTTGTTTTCGCTCCGAAACATGGCATCCTCGCCTCGAAACGCCGGGCGAAACAATCCCCTTCTCCCGATGCAAACCCTGCTTGAGCCGCTGCAGTTCGCCTTCATGCGGGACGCGCTGCTCGTCGGCAGCGTAATCGCAGCGATGTGCGCGATGCTTTCCTGTTTCCTCATCCTCAAGGGCTGGTCGCTGATGGGAGACGCGATCTCACACGCGGTGCTGCCGGGCATCGTGCTTGCCTACATCGCCGGGCTGCCGCTGGCGTTCGGCGCGTTTTCGTCCGGCCTGCTGTGCGCGGTCAGCACGGGCTTCATCAAACAGAACAGCCGGATCAAGGAGGACACCGTGATGGGGGTGGTTTTCACCGGGCTGTTCGCGTTCGGCCTGGTGCTATTCAGCCAGACGAACTCGGACATGCACCTTGATCACATCCTGTTCGGCAACATTCTGGGCATCACCCACAGCCAGCGGACGGAGACATTTCTGCTAGGCGGAGCGATCATCGCAATCATCCTGCTGCAACGCCGCGACCTGCTGCTGGTGTGCTTCGATCCTGGCCAGGCCCGCGTGCTCGCACTGCCCGCGCGTTTTCTGAACTACCTTCTCCTCAGCCTGCTCTCCCTAGCCATCGTGGTGGCCTTGAAAGCCGTCGGCATCATCCTGGTGGTGGCCATGCTCGTCACGCCGGGCAGCATCGCCTATCTGTGGTCGGACCGGTTCGACCGGATGCTCATCATTTCCGTCTCCGCGGCCGTGACATCGACGGTGGTGGGTATTTTCGTCAGCTATCACATCGATGGCTCGACCGGCGCCTGCATCGTGCTGACGCAGGCGCTGGGATTCGTGGCATCGCTGCTGTTCGCGCCTAAGCACGGGATTTTCCGCGCCTCGCGCAAACTGGAAGCAACATCACCTGCTCCGTGACGGGACGGGTCAGGGTTTCTTGTCCGTCTTTTTCGGAGCGGCGGTGGGTGCCGCGGGCTTGGTGTCCTTGTCCGGCTTCACTTCGACAGTGGCGGCGGTCATCGTGTATTGGATGGTAACCTTGGAGCCGACCTTGATATCACCGGTGACCTTGGTGTCGGCGGAGCGGGCGATCTCCCATTTTTCCTTGTCTTTCTGGATGACGATCTTGCTGTCGGTCACTTCCAGCACGGGGCCGGTAGCCTGATAGGTGGTGCCGGCGACGGCGGACGATGCGAAGCCGACGGCGGCATATGAGAGGGCGAGGAGTGCGAGCTTTTTCATAATGGTTTGTTTTTGAAACAGCTCCAAAATGATACGGCTCCCGCCCGATGTCAAAGGGCAAACCTAACTTCAACCCGCGACTTTCAGCCAGATCCACATCGCGCCGTAGGCGACACCGGCGGACGCGGGCAGCGTGAGCACCCAGGCACCGATGATCTTTTTCACGATCTGGCCGTCGATGGCGCTGAACCGCTTCGTCGCCCCAACCCCCATGATGGCTGTGGTGATCGCATGGGTGGTGGAAACCGTCATACCGAGGCTGCCGGTCACGGCTAACAATGTGGCGGCGGTTGTCTCTGCGGCGAAGCCGTGCACCGGCTGGATTTTCACCATCTTGTGGCCCATCGTCTTGATGATGCGCCAGCCGCCGACGGAGGTGCCGCAGGCCATGACGATGGCGCAGACGAACTTGATCCACGTCGGAACGTCGGGAGAAACATCGCGCACCTTGCTCGCAGCGGCGACGAGCGGGTCCTTGCCGTCCTTGGTCGCCTTGGCCATTTCACCGTCGAGCGCCTTGACCCAGTCGGTGGGTTTCGCAGCGACCATCTGGCCGATGATCGGAAGCTTGGGCATGAAGCGGGTGGCCTCATGATCGAGCGCCTGCTGGTGGGTCTTCCTGGCGAACTCGCGCTCGCGCAAAGCGAGATCAGCCTTTCCGTCGGAAGCAAAAGCGAGGGCGGCGAGCGCGTGGAATGATTCCTTGAACTCACCGGCCTGGAGAGCCTCGGCCTCCTTTGATAGAATTTCGGCGGCGGAAGGATCTTTAGAGCCTTTTTTAATCGCCTGGATCTGCTGCTCGGCGAGCGGCGACTTGTCCATCCGGAGGAAACTCAGGTAACCCGGCAGATGCTCGAACGAACCGGCGGTGGTCGCGGTGACGAGGGCGAGCGTGATGATGCCCATCGTCTTTTGCGCGTCGGCAAGACCGTGGGCGAATCCCATGTAGCCGGCACTGAAAATCTGCGCTTTCCCGAAGAAACGGTTCACCCACATCGGCCGCGCGTTTCGGAGCAGCGCATACAAAATCGTCATGAAAACGAAGCCGCCCACCAGTCCGATCACCGGCGAGGTGAGCATCGGCCACACCACCTTGTGCAGCACGCCTTCCATCACCACCTTGCCGTCCTTGAGTTTTTCCGCAGACCAGATGATGGAATGAAAATTCCCTTGGGCGGTTGCAACCGTAGCTCCGCAAAGGCCGCCGACGAGGGCGTGCGTGGAGCTGGACGGAAGGCCCAGCCACCACGTCAGAAGATTCCAGACAATACCGCCGAGGAGCGCGCAGATAATGGTACCGGTGGTGACGAATTTCGCGTCCACCAGGCCGGAGGAAACGGTTTTCGCCACCGCGTGACCGATGAGCGCGCCGATCAGGTTCGTGCCCGCCGCCATCAGAATGGCCTGGCGCGGCGAGAGGACCTTGGTGGATACGACCGTGGCGATCGAGTTCGCGGTGTCGTGGAATCCGTTGATGAACTCGAAGGCGAGTGCCACCAGGATGACGATGATGATGAGCGTCATGAGGGGCGCTTCAGGAGTTTTTGTAAGCGATCTGTTTGACCACGCTGCCGACATCGCGACAACGATCGAAGACTTTTTCGAGCAGGTCGTAGAGGTTGGAAACGATCACGACCAGCAGGGGATCGTATTTGCCGCTGTAGAGGTCACGCAGGCATTCGAGCATGAGCTTGTCGGCATTTCCCTCGATGGTCTGCATGCGGTCGTTGAGTTCCTTGATGCGGACGATGTCCATGCCCTTGCGCAGCGTCTGGACCATTTCCACGACGATGCCGGTCGCCTCATCGAGCATGGCGGCGTGTTTGGTGAAATCGATGCCGGTCAGGCGGTCTTCGGAAATGTGGTAGCGCTCGGCGAATTTTTCCGAGGTTTTCGGGATCTTGTAGAGCATCGTGGAAAGTTCCTCGATGTCCTCGCGCTCGAGGGCGGTGACGAAGGTCTTCACCAGCAGATCGCTGATCTCCTGCTTGATCGCCTTGTCCTTCTTGCGGACTTGGGCGAAATCGCCGAGCGAAGGCGACTTTTCACGGCGCAGGACGAGGGTGAGGGCGACGATGCTTTCGCGCGCTTCCACGGCGCTGGCGACGAGGAGATTGAAGAATTGGTCTTCTTTTCCGAACAGGCGTTGGATGGAGATCATGGTGGCTGTGCGGCGATTGTGGCGAATCGCACGACCGACGCAAGGCGTTCGCTGACAAAATTTCCGCATGCGTTCCGGGACGAGGAATCGTTTGCCCGCTGATTTCAAGTGGCGTATGACCGGGGCCACACCCATGATGCCGCACAACCCCTCGAAGCCGATGATCGCCCGCTACCGCCTGAAATCGCGGGGATTTCTCAACGCGATCTCGAACCGCCGCGAGTTCGAAGGCGCGCTGATCGAGGTGGACGGCGGCTTCGGCTGCATCCATCCATGGCCGGAACTCGGCGATCCACCCCTGGAAAAATGCCTCGCGGACCTTGCTGGCGAGCGTCGCTGGCCGATCGTGCGGCGGGCGCTGCGCTGCGTGGAATTCGACCGCGCCGCGCGGGTTCTGGACGAATCGCTGTTCGAGGAAATGGAAGTGCCGGAAAGCCACGCGACGCTGGCGAAGGGCGATGTCGCGGAAATCGCCGCCGCCGTGGAAGCCGGATTCACCATCGTAAAACTCAAATGCGGGCGCGATCTCGCCGCTGAAGCGAAATTTCTCGAAGACATGGCGGCTGAATACCCGGCGCTCAAATGGCGGCTGGATTTCAACGAATCGCCCACCCCCGAGCAGGCTGCGGAATTTCTCCTCGGGCTCTCGGAAAAGACCCGTGCTGCGGTCGATTTCGCGGAAGATCCCTGCCCGTATTCTACCAGCTCCTGGACCGAACTCCGGAAAAAAACCCGGGTGAAGCTCGCCGTGGACCTCGAGGCCGCGCCCCTCAGCGGAGCGGCGCAGGTGATGGTGATCAAGCCAGCGGTGGACGAACCGTTCCTGCTCGGCGAGGCGGCGATCAGCCACAGCCAGCGCGTCGTGCTGACGAGCTACATGGACCATCCGTTCGGCCAGGCCTTCGCGGCGTGGGAGGCGGCGCGGCTGGAGTTGCAATTTCCCGGGTTGGTCGGCATCTGCGGCCTGCAGACGCATCACCTTTTCGAACCGAACGATTTCACCGAAGCACTCGGTCCCTGGTCGCCGAAGTTCAAGGTTCCGGCGGGAACGGGATTGGGTTTTGACGATCAACTGGACGCCCTGCCATGGACGCGGCTTTACTAACAAATCCGGATTTCTGGAATGACTCCGCGGTGTTCTCCTTCGGAAAATTTCCGGGCGGATTTCCGGACGCGGACAGATTGCTAGATCACGTGCTTTTTGAAACCTCCGGCAGCTCCGGCACGCCGAAATGGGTCGCGCTTTCGAAGCCGGCCCTGCTCGCCTCGGCGGCGGCGGTGAACCGGCATCTGCAAGTCACCGCGGAGTCGTGCTGGGGGCTCGCGCTGCCGCTGCATCACGTCGGCGGCTTCGGTGTCTGCGCGCGGGCTTTCGAGGCGGGAGGCCGGTTGGAAGTGTTTGGAAAACGCTGGGAAACCAAGGCTTTTTCCGAGTGGCTTCACGCCTCTCAAGTCACTCACACTTCGCTGGTTCCGACGCAAGTCCACGATCTGGTAAAAGCCGGCACGAACGCGCCACAATCGCTGCAAGCCATCGTCGTCGGAGGCGGCCATCTTGACATGACAACCGGCGAGGCCGCCCGCGATCTCGGCTGGCCAGTGCTTGCCAGTTACGGCATGACCGAGGCGGCTTCCCAGATCGCGACGCAGACTTTGGATCAGCTCGCGAATCCCTATCAGCCAGCACCGATCCCCCTGCTCCCGATCTGGCGCGCCGATGTTTCCCCGGACGATCTCCTCCGCATTTCGGGACCCGCCTTGTTCTCCGGATACGTCATTTCAGAAAACGGTGTCTGGCGTTTCATCCCCCGCGAAAGCGAATGGCATGTGACGTCCGACCGAGTAATGTTAGACAACAGCACCATCACCCCTCTCGGCCGCGCGGACACCCTCGTCAAGGTGCTTGGCGAACTCGTCGATCCCGAATCCATCGAACGCGAACTCACCGCTCTCTCGGACGGCAGACTAGCCGCCGGCACCTTCGCTGTCATCGCCCTGCCGGACCAACGCGCGGGCCATGTCCTCGTCCCGGTTTTCGAGACATTGATAGACCGATCCGTTGTGCAAACGGCACTCGCGCTCTATCAAATAACAGCCCCCGGTTTCGGGCGCCTGCACGGCCCGGCGTTCGTCCCGGAAATCCCCCGCAGCCCGCTCGGAAAGCTGCTGCGCAAGGAACTCGCGGCGGAATGTGCCAAACACGGATTTGCGTAATTGCCTAATTTCGAGGTTGTCATCGCGCGAGATTAGGGAATAGTCAGGACATCTTGATTAAAAGGAATAAAGATTCGTTGCCACGACTTGGCACTGCATATGCTGGCGACGGGCTGGCGTCATGCGCCCCATCACCCGTCAAAATACCCAGCACCCCCACCCACACCGATGATTCATCGTACCGAGGAAGCGCAGTCAGCATTGTTCGAGGAGACCACCATGGATGAAGGAAACACCCGGCGAAAGCGAGCCGGATCAGACAACCCAAAACCAGCGGATTTCGGACTCACCGCTCCCTCTCAACTTGTCAAAAACTACGTGCTGGACACCAACGTCCTCCTGCACGACCCGGCAGCCCTTGAGCGTTTCAAGGAAAACCACCTTTGCATCCTCGTCGATGTCCTGTCCGAACTGGACAAGTTCAAATCCGAGCAGACCGAGCGCGGGGCAAACGCCCGCCGCGTCCACCGCCGTCTCACAGAAATGTTTTCCTGTGCGGAAAAAGTCACCCACGGCGTAACGACCGAAGGTGGCGGCACCGTCCGCCTTGTGATCTATGATCCCGCGAGCTGCGCGAAAAACTCCGACCTGCTCAACCGCTTCCACCGGATCTTCCCGGACCGCGAGCGCGTGGACCACCGGATTCTGGCAGCCTGTCTGCTGCTGATGCAGTATAACAAAGCGCCCGTTGTTCTCGTCACCAAAGACATCAACATGCAGCTCAAGGCCCGCGCCGTCGGGATTGAGTGTCAGGACTATCTGAATGACAAGGTCGATGCCCGCGAGGTCTCCAACTACGAGGTGCGTCGTATCGAGGTCGATCCAAGCGAACTACATCGTTTCGCGAGTTCGGGCGACCTCCCGGTATCCGAAGACCGGATCATTGGCGTGGCGATCAACGAATACGTCCTGCTAGGCACAGGTGAGAAACAAACGATCCCCGCCCGGCTATCCGCCACCGGCAGTTTTGTCAGACTGAATTTCCCCGAAGTCCTCAAGATTCCGGACGGCCAGTCGCTCAAGCCGCTCAACCTCGGCCAGCGCTGCCTGATCGACGCGCTGCTCAATCCGGACATCTCACTCGTCACCTGTTATGGCCACGCCGGCACGGGAAAAACGCTGGTCGCGGTCGCGGCCGGACTCCACGAGATGTTCAACCGGAAATACAACGGTATCACCGTCAGCCGCCCGGTCGTGGCGATGGGAGACCAGCTAGGATTCCTTCCCGGCTCGCTTGATGAAAAGATGCGCCCCTGGCTCCAGCCGATCCATGACGCGCTCGATCTGCTCATGCGTCCTAACACGCCGCTCGGCCCGCGCCGCAAGCAGCAGCAGAAGGCCGGCAGCGCACCACCGGTCGCGGCGAAGAAGCCATACGAGCTTCTGATGGAACAGGGCATTTTGGAAATCGAAGCACTCTGCTACATCCGCGGCCGCTCGATTCCCAACCGCTTCTTCATCCTCGACGAGGCCCAGCAGCTCACGCCGCAGGAGGCGAAAACGATCGTCACCCGGATGTCCCGCGACTCGAAACTCGTGCTCGTGGGTGATCCGGCGCAGATCGACAATCCTTACGTGGACAGCCGCAGCAACGGGCTCGTTTACACCCGCAACCGCCTCAAAGGTCAGCCCTTCGTCGCCCACGTCGCGCTCAACCGCGGCGAGCGCTCGGAACTGGCCGAGGCCGGCGCGCAGTTGATGTGATTCCTCACACTTCCAAGGGTGCCGGCGTTCGTTCGTCGGCACCCTTTTTCATGGGCGATCTGAAACGATCCAAAAACAGATAGACGACCGGAGTGGTGAAAAGGGTGAGTGCCTGGCTGAGCACCAGCCCGCCGACGATCGCGTAGCCCAGCGGCTGGCGTAGCTCGGAGCCGTCGCCATGGCCCAGCGCCAGCGGAATGCCGCCGATCATCGCGGCGATGGTCGTCATCATGATCGGCCGGAACCGCTTGATGCAGGCTTCGAAAATCGCCGCATCCGGTGCCATGCCGCGGTCGCGCTCGGCTTCGATCGCGAAATCGATCATCATGATCGCGTTCTTCTTCACGATGCCGATCAACAGCAGGATGCCGATGATCGCGATCACGCCGACGTCGTGACCGCAGACCCACAGCGTGAGGAGCGCGCCAAGGCCTGCGGACGGCAGGGTGGATAGAATAGTGATCGGATGGATGAAGCTCTCGTAGAGCATCCCGAGAATGATATAGATCGCAATGACCGCAGCGAGGATCAGATAGGGCTGGGTTTTCAGCGAGGACTGGAACGCCTGCGCGGTACCTTGGAAACTGCCGGTGAGGCTTGGCGGAATGCCCATTTCGGAGCCGGCCTTCTCCACTTCGGTAACAGCATCGCCAAGGGCCACGTTCGGCGCGAGGTTGAACGAAATCGTCACCGCCGGATACTGGCCGAGGTGGTTCACCGAGAGGGGCTTGGTGGATTTCGTGTCGAACTTGATCAGTGATGACAGAGGAACCTGGCCGTTCGTCAGTGGGGACTTGATGAAGATCTTTTCAAAGGTGGAGGGATTCGCCTGCATCTCCGGCGGCACTTCGATGATGACCTTGTATTGACTCACCTGGGTGTAGAACTGCGCGATCTGCCGCTCGCCGAACGCGTTGTAGAGCGCGGTGTTGATCATGTCCGTGTCGATGCCGAACCGCGATGCCGCCTGGCGGTCGATCTCCACGTTCAATGCCGGCGGAGTGGCGTCCTGGTCGGAGGCGACGTCGCGGAGTGCGGAGATTTTTTTCAGCCGCTCCACGATCCGCGGGGCCCAGTCGTTGAGTTCGTCGAGATCGGCGTCCCGCAGCGTGTATTGGAACTGCGTTTTCGAAATCAGGCCGCCGACGTTGAGGTCCTGCTGGGCTTGGAAAAAGACCGTGATACCTGGAATCGACGACGTCGCCTTGCGCAGCCGTGCAATCACTTCGGGAGCGGACGCCCTTTCCCCACGGTCTTTCAAGGTCACGAAATAGCGGCTGATGTTGGCACCACCGCCTCCGCCGCCTCCACCGATGCGGTTCTGCAATCCGGAAACGGCGGGATCCGCCTTGATGATCGCGCCGATCTTCAGCGCGCTATCGAACATGGCCTGATAGGAAATATCTGGCGCGGCCTCGGCAGTGACGCTGATCATGCCGGTGTCCTGTTGGGGGAAAAAGCCCTTCGGCATCTTCACAAAAACAAAGGCGGTGAGTCCCATGGTCAGGACGAGGGAGAACAGCGTCAACCGGTGGTGCCGGAGGACAACGCGCAGCATTTTCTCGTAGCCTCTCTCGATGCTTTGGAAAAACCGCTCCAACAGCGAGTCGAATTTCCCGCGCAGCTTCCTCACGTCCGGCGGTGTGTGATGGTGGAGGAATTTCGCGCACATCATCGGCACGAACGTCAGCGAGACAAATCCGGAAACGAGCACCGCCACGCTGACGGTCACGGCAAATTCACGAAACAGGCGTCCGACAATTCCGCCCATCAGAAGCACCGGAATAAAAACGGCGATCAGCGAGAGCGTGATCGACAGGATGGTGAATCCGATTTCACCCGCGCCCTTCAGCGCCGCGTCCATCGGTTCCATGCCTTCCTCGATGTGTCGATAGATGTTCTCCAGCATCACGATCGCATCGTCGATTACGAAGCCGACGGAAATCGTCAACGCCATGAGAGAAAGATTGTTCAGGCTGAAACCGAGCGCATACATGATGGCGAAGGTGCCGATGATCGTGATCGGCACCACCGCGCTGGCAATGAGCGTGGCCCGGCCGTTCCGCAGGAAGAGGAAGACCACCAGCGTCACCAGAGCCATTGTCAGAACAAGGTGGAGCTCCACCTCTTCCACCGACGATCGGATCGTGCGGCTGCGGTCGCTGAGGATCTCGACTTTCATCGCCGGGGGAATCGCCGCCTGAAGCTGCGGCAGCAGATCGCGGATGCGTTGGATGGTTTCGATGACATTCGCATCCGCCTGCTTGCGGACCATCAGGCCCACGCCGCGCCGGTTGTTGACGAGCGCGGCGGACCTCGATTGCTCGGGTCCCTCGACCGCGCGGCCGACATCACGGATGCGGATGGGGGCACCGTTTCGATAGGCGATGATCAGATCGTTGTAAGGCTCCGCCTGGAGGATCTGGTCATTGGCGTAAATGGACAGGCTTTGTTTCGGCCCGTTGAGGCTGCCCTTCGGCGAGTTCACCGTGGCGGAAGCGATCACGCCGCGGACGTCGTCCATGCCGAGGCCGAGCGATGCGAGTTTCGCGGGATCGACCTGCACGCGGACGGCGGGTTTGCGCTCGCCCATGATATCGACTTGGGCAACCCCGGAAATCTGCGAGATCTGTTGGGCGATGACATTGCTTCCGTAATCGCTAACTTCCGTTAGCGGCAACACGTCGGAAACCAGACTGAGAATCAGGATCGGCGAGTCCGCAGGGTTGACCTTGCGGAAACTCGGCGGGCTCGGGAGATTGGTGGGAAGCTGGCCGCCCGCCGCGCTGATCGCTGCCTGCACGTCCTGCGCGGCGGAGTCGATCTTGATATCCAGATCGAACTGGATGGTGATCGAAACACTGCCGAGCCCGCTGGTGGAGGTCATCTGCGTGATGCCGGGGATCTTCGCCAACTGGTTCTCCAACGGCGTCGCCACGGAGGACGCCATGGTTTCCGGATTTCCTCCAGGCAGGCTCGCTGAGATCTGGATGGTCGGAAACTCCACCTGCGGCAGCGGTGCCACTGATAGAAACGGAAACGCCGCGGATCCCACGAGGAAGATCGCGATCATGAGCAGCGCCGTCGCGACCGGACGCCGGATGAATGGAGTGGAAATACTCATGACGCTTTCTTCTGCGCGACGACACGGGCACCCGGTTTCAGTTTGCCCTGACCGGTCACCACGATGGACTCACCCGCCTTGAGCCCCTCCTCGATCAACGTGATTCCCTCGATCACCGGACCCGTTTTGACCGCCCGCGGCTCGACGGTCTGGTCGGCTTTGACCACATAACAGAACTGTCCGTCGAGCCCCGGCAGCACCGCCTCCGAGGGAACGGTGACCACCTTTTCACGCGTCTCCACCAACACCCGCGCGGAAACAAACTGGCCGGGCCAGAGCGTGAGATCGTCGTTTTTAAAAGTCGCTTTCAATCGCAGCGTGCCGGTGGACGGGTCGATCTGGTTGTCGATCAACTCCAGCAATCCTTCCGCAATCACATCGCCGTCATCGGTGAGCGCCTGCACTTTCAATGGCGGCGACCCCGGGCGCATCCGCGGTGAGAGCGCCGCCAGATTCTGTTGGGGCAGGGTGAAAACCACCGACACCGGTTGCATCTGCGTGAGCACCACCAGACCGCCGGCCTGATTCGCGGTCACGAGGTTGCCCGCATCGATCAGACGCATTCCGGTGCGGCCGGCGATCGGCGCGCGGATGACGGTGAGATCCAGATCGAGCTGCGCGGCCTGGACGGCGGCCTTGTCCGCATTGACGAGAGCCGTTAGTTCGGTAACCGAGGCGTTCGCCTGATCGACTTCCTGCTGGCTGACCGCGTCAGATTTCACGAGTGTTTGAAACCGCGCGCCGGCGAGCACGGCGTTCGCGAGCTGGGCCTCATCCTGGGCCTGCTTCGCACCCGCCTGGGCCAGCGCCGCCTGATAGGGACGCGGATCGATTTCCGCGAGGACGTCGCCCTCCTTTACCATCGCACCTTCGGTGAAATTGACCTTGTCCAGCGCGCCGCCGGTGCGCGGGCGGACGGTGACGGTGTTGGAAGCCTGGACAGTGCCGATGCCGGCAAGCCAGATCGGCACATCGCTCTCCCGAACTTTCGCAAGCTCCACCGGAGTGGCGGGCTTCTCCGCAAGCCGCGGATTGGCAGCGGGTTTCTCCCAGCCACGCCAGACGGCCGCGGCGATGCCGATGAGGAGGAGAGAGAGGAATATCCAGCGTTTTTTCATGATCGGTCGTGGTCGCGTCGGCCCGGGATGTGTAGCACGGGTCGCTTCGAAAGGCTTGTCCGGGTAGTGCCTTTATTGTATCAAATTGTAACAACCCGCCATCGGGCCGGCATATCTTGCGACAATTTTGTTCGCGCCGTCCGATGAGGCTGGTGCTAGTTTCCGTCAACCGTTTCATGGAACCCACACCCCACATCGCCGTCGTGGACGACCATCAGGAAATCCGCGAGCTCCTGGTGCGGTATCTCGGGCAGCAGGGTTTCCGCGTCACTCCGGCGAGCGGGGCGGAGGAATTCAAGAGTCTGCTGGAACGGGAGGTGTTCGATCTGGTGGTGCTGGACATCATGATGCCGGGGGAGGACGGGCTCTCGCTCTGCCGGTTCATCAGGGCGAACACCCCATTGCCGGTGATTTACCTAACGGCAATGGCGGAGGATACCGACCGCATCGTCGGGCTGGAGCTGGGTGGCGACGATTATCTGGTGAAACCCTTCAATCCCCGCGAATTGTTAGCCCGCATCCGCGCGGTGCTGCGGCGGTGCCAGGCGAATCCCTCATCCGATGGGACCGTGGTGCCGGAGCAGGGAAAACTGTCGTTTGCCAACCGGATTCTGGACGTCGCACGGCAGGAAATCAGCGGCAGTGACGGCGTCGCGGTCCCGCTGAGTTCGGCGGAGTTCCGGCTGCTGAAAGTCTTTCTGGAACACGCGGGCAAGGTCCTCAGCCGCGACCAGTTGCTCGACCTCACGAGCGGCCGCGAGGCGGACGTGTGGGACCGCAGCATCGACAACCAGGTCAGCCGCCTGCGGCGCAAGATCGAGGAGGATCCGAAAAACCCGGTGCTGATCAAGACCCACTGGGGCGATGGATATTGTTTCACCGGGAAGCCCGTGCCGCTATGAAACGCTTCTGGATGCGCAGCCTGACCGGGCAGTGGGTGGCGTTCATGCTGCTCGCTCTCGCGCTGTCCCAACTGCTGTATTTTTTCATCTATCGGGCGGAACAGGCCCGCACGGTGCAGGAGCTGCGGCGGGATGAGTTTCTCGCGCGTTCGGCCTCCGTGAGCAGGCTGGTCGATACCGTGGATCCGACGTTGCATCCGGAAATCCTGCGTGCCACCAGCACTGCGGCCGTGCGGTTCTGGCTGGCTTCCGAAGCTCCGGGCGACCCAGCGGACTGGCAGAATACCGCACGCGACCGGTTGCTGGAATCTTCCCGCCCCCCCGAAGCGTCCGATCTAACTACCCAAGCGGACGGCCACTGGGAGAGCCTTTCCGCGGAAAGCCAGTTCGGAGATTCCCATGCGCGGCTGATGCGTCTGGGAAAATGGAACGGCTTCGGGCTCGCCGTCCCGGCGAAGAACGGACTCTGGCTCAACGCGGTTTATGCGAAACCGGGTGCCGTCACCGGTCCACCGCCGCTTTATTACGTATCGCTGGGATTCACCGCCGTTCTGCTATCGCTGGTGTCCATCATGGTAGCACGTCGGGTCGGCCGGCCCTTGCGGCGGCTGACGGAAGCCGCCGAACGGCTCGGCCGCGGCGAGGAAGTCCCGCCGCTGCCGGAGGATGGCGCGGATGACGTCCGGCGGACGTCGATCGCCTTCAACCAGATGCAATCGCGGCTCCGGCGATTCGTCCAGGACCGGACCCGGATGGTCGCGGCGATCAGCCATGACCTGCGCACTCCCATCACCTCCATGCGGTTGCGCGCCGAATTTGTCGAAGACGAGGAAACCCGCGAAAAGATGATCTCCACGCTGGATGAAATGAAGGCGATGACGGAAGCCACGCTCGCCTTCGCCCGCGAGGATGCGACGAGCGAGGAAACCCGGTCCGTCGACATGAACGCATTGTTAGGCAGTCTGTGCGCCGATCTGTCGGAACTGGGCTTGCAGGTGGATTTTGCCGAAGGTGACCGCATCCCCTGCAACTGCCGGCCCGATGCGCTGCGGCGGGCGTTCCGGAATGTGATCGAAAACGGAGTGCGCTACGGAAACCGGGCGCGGGTGAGCGTTGCAGCGTCAGACGACGATCTGGAAATTCTCGTGGAGGACGATGGCCCGGGGATCGCGGTGGCAGATCGTGAGAAAGTGTTTGATCCCTTCGTCCGGCTGGAGCAATCGCGGAACCGGAGCACCGGTGGCGTCGGGCTCGGACTGTCAATCGCGAGATCGATCATTCGCCGGCACGGGGGCGACATTGAGCTGATGGATGGCTCACCCGGATTGCGGGTGCGCCTGCATCTGCCGCGGCAGCAGCCGGACTGACTGCTAGATCAACGCGGCGCCCGCATCCTCCCACGGAAGACTGTGGGCCTCGGCGACCGGGCGGCAGGTGAGTTTGCCGCCGATGGTGTTGATTCCCGATAGAAGTTCCTTGCGCACCTGGCAGGCACCGGCAAGGCCTTTTTCCGCGATCATCATCGTCCACGGATGGGTGACGTTGTTGAGCGCCTGGGTGGCGGTGCGGGAATAGGCACCGGGCATGTTGGCGACGCAGTAGTGCAGCACGCCTTCCTCCTCGTAGGTCGGATTGTCGTGGGTGGTGGCGCGTGTCGTTTCCGAACAGCCGCCCTGATCGACGGCGATGTCCACGAAGACGCTGCCCTTCGGCATCATGCGCAGCATCTCGCGGGTGATGAGTTTCGGGGCCTTGGCACCGGGGACGAGCACCGCGCCGATGACGAGGTCCACGCGCGGCAGCAGGTCGGATAGATTCGCCTCGTTTGAGAAAACCGTGTGCGCGCCGCCCATCGTGATGTCGAGAAAACGCATGCGCTCGAAGTCCACTTCGAGGATGGTCACATCCGCGCCGATGCCGGTGGCCACGCGCGCGGCGTTCACTCCGGCGGTGCCGCCGCCGAGCACGACGACGCGGCCCGGTGCGACACCCGGCACGCCGCCTAACAAACATCCGCGCCCACCCTGGTGCTTCGCCAGATGATAGGAACCGACGATGGCGGACATGCGTCCTGCGATCTCGCTCATCGGCTCCAACAGCGGCAGGCGGTGGTTCACGTCGATGGTCTCGTAGGCGATCGACGCGCAGCCGCTGGCCATCAGGGTTTCGGTGAGCGTGCGGTTCGCGGCGAGGTGGAGATAGGTGAATAGCACGTGATGCGGCCGGAGCATCGCCACCTCGACGGGCTGCGGTTCCTTTACTTTCACGATCAGTTCGGCCTCGGCGAAGACAGTGGCCGCATCGTCCGCCATTTTCGCGCCAGCGGCTTCGTAGAGGGAATCCGGATAGCTCGCGCCCTCACCGGCGCCGCGCTGGACCCAGACGTTGTGTCCTCGTTTCACCAGTTCCGTGACTGATCCTGGGATCATGCTCACCCGGTTTTCCTGTGCCTTGATCTCGCTGGGGACGCCGATGTTCATAATGGCGCTGAACCTACGTGAAATTCCGGGAATAGCCATCCCACGTTGTGGGGGTTAGTTTGTGGGCGCGGCGTAGCGGAAGGGATCGGAAAACTTCGGATCGGTGGTGACGGAGCGGTCGGTGAGGGTTTTGAGAAACGCGACCAGCGAGGCTTTTTCGGCGTTGCTCAGATTCAGACGGCGCGGAGGCGGAGGTGGCGATCCGGGAGGACCGGGAGGCAGCCGGAGCTGTGGGGAAAGGTTCGGATGATTGACCACGCCGGCGTTGTAGAAGTCCACGACCTGCTCAAGCGTGGCGAAGCGGCCGTCGTGCATGTAAGGAGCGGTGAGCTCGATGTTGCGGAGCGAGGGCACTTTGAAAAATCCTTCATCGGAGGTGAGACCGCTGATTCCGCCGAGGCCTTTGTCGGTGTAGGGGTTTTCGAGTCCGTTGTTGAAGACGTTGTTGCCGGGTACGAAATTGTCGCTGCCGTGGCATGCAGCACAACCGCCGGGGGGACCGGTGAAGATCTGGCGGCCCTGGTTTTCCTGAGGGGTGAAGTTCGTGAAATTCAGGGGAACTCCCTGATCATACTTCGATGCGCCGGAAACGATGGATCTGACAAACTGGGAAAGAGCCTTCGACACCCTGTCGGACGTGATAGAAGCGTCGCCGAACGCGGAGGTGAAGAGTTCGGCGTAGTAGGGCTCCGCGACGATTTTCTGATTGAGGATATCGAGCGGCATTCCCATTTCCACGTGGTTCTGGATCGGTTGCAGGGTCTGGTCCTCCAGAGTGGCGGCACGTTCGTCCCAGAACATTCTGCCCCGCAGATAGTAGCGGACGTTGGTGAGGCCCATCGAATTTCTACTGGTCAGACCGCCTTCGAATCCGGTGCTGAAGCGTGCGGGATCGGAGAATCCGTGCTCCGCCTGATGGCACGACGAGCAAGAGACAGTCTGGTTCGAGGACAGGCGCTTGTCGTAGAAAAGCACGCGGCCGAGGGTGGCACCGGCATCGGTGACGGGGTTGGTGACCGGCTGGTTGTCCTGCGCGCGGATGACCTGGGTGAGCAGGTGCGGGGGCAGCACGGGATTGGCATAATTGAACCGGGTGGCGGGCAATGAAAGGGTTTCCGCAACGGTGGCAGGCACGGCCGAGGAATCCAGCGGATCGACCTGATAGAAGCGCTGGGGTCCGTCGGGGACCATGGTGACCGAGAGCAGGCCGTTGTGCACCCGGTGGCTGGTGTGGATGGTCCAGTTGACGAGATCGGGCGAGCTGCGGACGCGCCAGGCGTGGTTTCCTGCGTCGGTGATGTGCAGCGTCACGGTGGAGACCGTTTTGTCGAGGCCCAGCTTGGTGCTGTCCGATGGCAGGCTGACCAGTGGTTCGGCCGCTTGGGCGATGGAAACGAGTGCGAGGAAAACGAGGGGTTTTTTCATGAACGCATGACGCCACCCGACATAAGTCAAAACAAGGAACTTAACCTGATCTTAAGGTTGGCAGGCGCCTTTTACCATCGCTTAACAAACCCGCCGCTTTCGGCGGGCTGCCGGGAAGGTTTTGCGGCCCACCGGTAACCCACCCCTGACTAACAAAGTTCTCCGATGCATGCGAAATGCACCCGGGCAACACGTTGACAGGCGGGGCGCGAGTGCCTATTGAAAACCCATGGTTGTTTGTCGCGCGTTCCTTGCACTCGGAGTGGCTGTTTTGTCGCTGGGATGCGCTGGCATGCCGCAGGACAACACATGGCAGGCGGCGGTGGACCGGCAGGCGGCGCAGCTCGGATATCGGAATTGGATCGTCATCGCCGAGGCATCATTTCCCGCCCAGAGCAGACCGGGCGTACGCCAGGTAAACGCGCCGTGCGAGGTGCCGGAAGCGCTGGATTACGTGCTCCATGCGATGGAGCAAACCGAAAACGTCCGCCCGCAGGTTTATGTGACGCGGGAAATCCGTTCGGTGGAAAACGACTTCGCCCCTGGCGTGGACGAACTCCGCAAACGCACAAAGGACGCGCTCCACGGCCATGAAACGACCGAACTCGACCAACAATCACTGCTCACCCTGCTGGAGGACGCGAACCGCAGCTTCGACGTGCTGGTGATCCGGACGACGACCGCCCTGCCTTATTCGTCTGTTTTCCTCGAACTCCAGCCGGGATACTGGGACGTCGATTCCGAAACGCGGCTGCGGGACAAAATCGCCCGCGAACGGCGGGAAAAGATCGTGCGGCCTTACTAGGATCGTGCATTCTCCCCGCGTGAGCCGCAAAGACGAAGACCTCCGCAAAGAACGTGAAGCAGCCTGGATCGGTGATGCCGTCCTCGCCCTGTTTGCCCGCCAGTTTGTCCTCCGGGAACGGAATGCCATGGATGGCGAATGGTTCACGCGGCTGACTTCGAACGATTTCCTCAGCGCCTTCGGCAATCCGACGCGCGTGGAGGCTTCGATCGGCAAGCTCTATCGGGAAGGCGGGCTCGATGCCGCGTTCGCCTGGATGGACGCCGAGCTGGTGCCGCTGTTCCGCAAACAAATCGCGAAAAAAGGCTGATGCCGGAAGAGCCGCCGCCGTGGACGTTGGAGAGCCTGGTCGATTTTGAGCAGGAAATCGCCACGTCCGCCGGCACCCCGCCCGCCGTCCGCACGGCGGTGATCGCGGCGACCCGTGGCATGGATGGAGCCGCCGCGCGGAGAGTGGGAATGCGCGTGTGGCTGGCGGAGATGGGAAAGACTTCGGCGGGCAGGAAATTTTCCGGAGCGCTCTCGATGATCGGCGCGGTGCTGGCGCTGGTGATGTTTCTGGCAGGGATCTCGGCGGTGCTCGGCCTGCTGGATCGTGAGCGCGGCGGGATCAATGTGGTGCTTTTCCTCGCGATCCTGCTCGGCGGGCAATGGCTGGTGCTCGTGCTGGCGATGGCCGGTTGGCTGTTGCGCGGAAGGGCGGCCGAGGGATTCAGCGGCGTGCAGGCGCTGGTCGGGAAACTGGCGCGGCGATTTTCAGGGAACCGCGACGAGACGTGGTGGGAAAACCTGATGACAGGTGGTGGATCGCCCCGGGCGGCGGTGCTGTGGCGGATCGCGCGGCTGGCGCAGGCGGCGGGCGTGTTTTTCAACATCGGGATTCTATCCGGGCTGGCCGGGCTGGTGCTGGTGAAGCACGTGGGCTTTTTCTGGGAGACAACGACGGAGATGGCGATGTTCGCCCTGTTGGAGAAACTGTCGCATTTCCTCTCGCTGCCGTGGTCGGCATGGTGGCCCGGCGCGGTGCCGAATCCCGACGACATCAAGGCAGCGTGCTGGTTGCCCGGCCATGAGCTGCCGTCCGCTCCAGCGGTCTGGTGGGAGTTCCTGCTGATGGCGGTTTTCTTCTGGGGGCTGCTTCCCCGCGCGATCCTCTGGCTGCTCGCATGGAACGCAGGGCGGCAGGCGCTGGGAAAACTCGATTTCCAAGGCCGCGCCCATCGTGCGCTGTGGCGCGAGCTGACAGGGACGGACCGGATCGAAACGGATGAGAAACCGCTCGATGGAGTGCTGGTGCTCGACGTCGGCGGCAGCGGCCTGACCCGCGACGCGCTCCGTCCATTCCTCCTGCGCCGCCTGCGCGTGCATCCGGCGGCGTGGCATTCCGTGGCGGTGCTCGATTCCGGCGCCGAGGAGGAAGCCGCGCGGGCAATGGCAAAAGCTCCGGCGGGCGTGGTTTTGTTAGCCGAGGGTTGGTCGCTCTCGCCAGCGCGGATGAGTGCACTGCACTCGAAGATCCGCAGCAGCGCGGGGCCGCAGACGCCGGTGAAATTTCTCGTCGCCAACGTGGACGCCGGACAGCGGCCGGTTTCTCCAACAGACGAAGAACGCCGCGAGTGGGAGCGTTTTGTGGATGCCCTGCGCGATCCGGCGGCGGAGGTTTTCTTTTTCGAAAACGCCGCTCATCCAGCCGTGTAGAGTTCGGCGAAGACCATCGTGCCGCTCGTCGTGTGGAGCGTGCTGACGACGATCACCTCGGCGGTGCTGCCGATTTTCGAAACGGCGTGGTTGGCGACGATCATGGTCCCGTCCGGCAGATAACCGACCGCCTGATGGTCCTCTTTCCCCGAGCGCACCAGCGCGATGCGGATCCGCTGGCCGACGGCGATGCTCGGTTTGAGCGCCTCGTCGAGTTCGTGGATGTTGAGCACGTCCACGCCTTGGAGCTTCGCGACTTTCGTCAGGTTGTCATCGGTGGTCATCAGCCGCGCGCCGAGCATGCGGGTGGTTTCGATGAGA
>JBDSNC010000153.1:0-23744 GCA_039915545.1 Luteolibacter sp. | reverse complement strand
GGTGGGCGCACCCATGTTGCTGGAGGTGCTGCCGACACTGCCGACGGACGTGACAATCAACTTGCCGCTGCCAGTGCCATTGATCGTGATGGCCCGGTCAAAGGTGTTGGCTCCGGAGAGTGTCATGGCGCCTCCGGTAATGGTCAGGATTTGCGCCGAATTTCCGCCGATGAGAACGGAGCTGATCTTGTTTCCGAGCGCATTCGAAGTGATCGTGAGGGCGGCGGCGGTTCCGAGATTGAGCTGGCCGCCGGTGATTTCGATGGAGCCGGTATTCGCCGTCCCAAAGGTGGGACTGGACATGGACGGGTTGCCGCTGACGGTGATGATTCCACCGGCCAAGCCTACTCCGACTGCGTTGGTGCCGAAAAACGAGACGTCATTGTTAGTTGGCAGTTGCGTACCGGTCGGGGCGGTCGATCCTGTGCTGTCCAAGGAAAATAGCGACGTGCTATTTGACCAGGTGGCAAGGGTAGTACCCGCTGTTCCGAAGCCGGCCGTGGCATCATTTTCATCCCAGTAATGATTTACCGCTTTCGCGGTCTGGGTGGACATCCCGACGATAACGGGGACGACGCATACGGTGAGAAACTTGATGAGACTGGATTGCTTTGGCTTCATGGGGTCTTTGATGAGAGCGGAAGAATTGAATGATTAATCAAAGTCGGGCGATTTTGCGGGCATCCGAGTGACCGGGCCGTCATGTGACGGTCCGGCCTCCGGTATTACCGCGCACGGTTAGTTAGGGGTCACGACAAGGCGGGTGAAGATTTTGCCGAGTCCTGTGCCGGGTGTGTATTGCACGGTGTTTCCAACGACCACCGGAGCCGGCGAAGCGGGAACCCAGTTAACGAGATCGGTGGAGGTCTGGACAGCGTAGGTGCCGAGGTAGGCGGGATCCTTCGGCCAGGAGACAGTGCCGCTGACAAGGCCGGGATTGGCCGTGAAGGAGGAACCGGTTTGGCCCATGAAATACTCGATGCCGTTGGAGACTCCGTCCTTGTCGTAATCCAGGTTGGCGGTTTGTCCTCCTGCATTGGTGGTGGACCATGAGGCATAGCCTGCCGTTGATGCGACGGTGGCCACCGTGTAGGTCAGCTTGTTGTCAACAGTAAGGTTGAAGGTTCCTGTTCCTCCGGTTACCACAAAGGCGGATAGATCTCCAGGGTTGAAGTTCGTGCCGCCGAATTGGAACAGGGTATAGGTTTGCCCCACCATGCCTCCGCTGAAGTTGAAAGCGACTGTGCTGTCTACGTCTCTGATGAGTGCGCCCGTGGTCACGAGATCTGAAGAGTTGTCGACGGAACTCAGATCAAGGTTGAATGTGCTGTTCGCAGGTGACAGATAGAGGGTGTCGCTGAGGGCAAGAGTCCCAATCGGCGTCACACCATCTCCAGGTGCGATGCCACCATTCACGAGAGTGACATCTCCACCAATGGTGCCTGTTCCCGCCAGCACTGCTGCGGCGCCATCGATCGTGACGAGTCCCACGTTGGTGCCTTGGATCCGCAAGGTGCCGCCGCGAATCATCGTCCCTCCCGTGTAGCTATTGCCAGTGGCATTCATCAGGGTCGTCGTGCCCGCACCGGACTTGGTAACCGAAACTTCTCCCGTAATGGCTCCGGAAACCACTGTATTGCCGGGCCCGCCGAAGTTGAAGGTGCGACCACCGGTCAAACTTGTGCTCAAGCCTCCGTTGATCGTCAGAGTGCCGGACAGGGAAACGATGTTTGAAATAGTTCCTCCGACGTTTCCAAAGCTGATGGCACCCGTCAGAGTGTTGGTTCCAGTGCTCATGATCGAGCCGACCGTATCACTCGCCGCTGCTGCGCCAGCCGTTGTAAGCGACACCGGCATGGTGATATCGTTCTTCAGATGAAGCGATCCACCGGTGATACTGAAACCTCCGTTGACGCCTGTGCCCAGGGCTCCATTGCTGGCTGCCACGACGGTGCCCGCACTCATGGTTCCTCCAGCAGTAAAGGTGTTGGCCAGATTCAAGATCGTGGTTCCGGTCCCGATGCCAATAAATCCTCCCTGCACACCGCCGGTGAGTAGTCCGAAGTCCACTCCTTGGGTGACGGTGTCACTGCGGTTGGTGGAGAAGCGACCGCCGTTTTGTACGGTAATGTCGCTCAATGGCGAAAGTGAACCGGTGGTTCCGCCATCGCCGAGCCGAAGAATGGTTCCGGAGGCGACCAGAGTAGGTCCGGAATAATCATTGGCACCGGTCAGAATCAACGTGCCGCCCGCACCGGTCAAATTCAAGGCTCCCGACCCGGTCAGCTTCGCCGATACCGTTCCCGTGCCGACCGTATGAGTGTCGTTGAAAACCGTAAATGCCAGGGTGCCGTTGGAAACCGTGCCGGACCCGCTTTTGGTCACTGCTCCCACCGTCTGGCTGGTGGTTCCCAGATCGAGTGTCGCGCCGTTGAGATTCAAGGCTCCGGTCGTCGCTCCGAGCGTGCCCGCTCCAGAAAGAATCAGAGATCCGGAGGTGGCCGTCGTGCCGCCGCTGTAAGTGTTAGCCCCGGAGAGGGTCAGCGAACCGCTGCCCGCCTGAACGACGTTTCCGCTCCCCGCGATCGAAGCGGAAATTACGGCAGCGCTGGCAGAGGTGGCCGAGACGGTGGTGGGGGTGATGGTGCCGTTGGTAATGGCACCCGTGTCGGACAGGGAAACCGTTCCAACGGTTCTCGAAGTCGTTCCGAGGTCCACGATACCGGTGCCATTGACTGTGAGGGCATTGGTCGTCACACCTAAGGTTCCGGCTCCTGACAGAGCCAGTGTTCCCGCGCTGGCGGTGGTCCCGCCATTATAGGTATTGGCAGTGGAGAACGTCACTTTACCGGTTCCAGTCTTGATGACCGAGCCCCCGGCGATGCCAAATGCACCGGAAACGGTGTAATCCTTGGTGCTGTTGTTGAAGGATGAGAGCGCAGGGCTGACGTTCGCCGTGGAAAGCGTTACCGCCGTGGTTCCTGTGGTGACGGTGTCATCGAACAAGACGGTGTCTCCTGCAATGTAGTTGGTCTGGCCGGCGGTCGTCTTCCAGTTCCCATTGGCACCCGTGCTACCAATCACCCAGTTCCCGCTGTCCAAGCCAGTCCACACCGGATTGTCTCCGGAAATCGTGAGGCTGAGCTTGTTCGCGCCAAGAACCAAGGTCGCACTTTGCCGGACGGAAACACCTGCGATAGTGCCCTTGGTGAAGTTTGCGATTGTGCCGCCGAAACTGCCAAAGGTCATTAGATCAAAGGTGCTTCCGCTCGCCCAGGTTGTCTGGGAGGCATTGACGGTGACAACTCCGCTGGTTGACAGCGCACCCGTCACGATGACTCCCGGCGTGGTGGTCACCCCGTCCTCGGCGAAATTGATGCTGCCCGCGCCGCTGAAGGTCAGGTTGCCAATCGTCAGCGCGCCTGTTCCTCCATTGCCATTCTTAATGATGCCGCCAGTGCCGTTTCCAACCGTGACCGTCCCGACCGATCCCGTGCCATCAAGAATGCCTTGGGTGAGGGTGATGGGCACGGTGGAAGCGACTGAACTGGTCTGCACGAATTTGGCAGCAGCCCCGTTGATGGTCAGACCGGTGGAGACCGATTGGCCCGCGCCGCTCAACACCATCGTGCCCCCCGTCACCGTGGTGGTTCCCGTGCGGGAATTGTTGCCGGTGAGGGTCAGGGTTCCTGCCCCCTGAGTCAGCGCGCCGGCTCCCGATATGGCGCTCGAGATGGTCTGACTGGCCGTGCTTTGATAGGAAAGCGTCCCGCCAACGACGGCAAGTGTGCCGCTGAACACTCCCGAGGGACCACCCAGTAGCCCAGCCCCACTGGCGGCGAGGGTGCCCGCATTGATGGTATAGCCGCTGTTCTGGCTCGTATTCGAGTTGGTGACCGTCACCGTGCCGGCTCCATTCTTAAACAAGGTGAGCGCTCCGCCATTCGAAGTTACCAAAGCGTTCTCTATCAGCCAATTTCCAGCACCATCGAAGGTAATTGAGCGAGGGGCACCCTCACCACTTTGAAACGTGATATTTGATTTGATGGTGGCAGTGTTTGCGCTGTCGTTCGAAAATGTCGAATTCTTCGGAGTCGTCCCGTGACCCGCGCGCAAGGCGACGATGGGGGAGCCGGTCGTTCCTCCAAGCGTGAAAGCACCCGCGCTTTGATTAATGGTGATATTCGAGATGCCCAATGAGTTGCCATTGGCCGTGTTGTTGAGTGCCAGCGCACCAACCTGACCTCCGGTGACAACCAGGGAAATCCCTCGGTTATCATAGGCTCCGACTTGGCCATTCCATAGAATCGAGAGTGGTCCAGCCTGCGAGCCGCTCCAAATTGCATTATCTGAGGGGTATCCGGCAGCCGCGTTGCCCGCTGTTGGAACGGTACCCGTGCTCCAGTTCGTGGCGGTGTTGAAGAGGTTGTCGCCTGCGGTGCCACTCCAGGTGACATCGGTCGCCAGAGCAGGCATCGCGATCATAAGAGAAAGTGCGATGGTTGCCGGAGTGAGGCAGACGGTGAGGCACTGGAGACGATTGGATTTTTTGAGTTTCATGAGTTTTTTGGATGGGGATTCTGACTGGGAAGGAGCGGAGCGATGGGTTTTGTGGATTCTGGATGATTGAAACTGTGGGAAATTAATTGTTTAATTTGAGTAGGACAAGGAAAAATAAAACGTTTAATTAAATTGAGTCAGGCGGGATTTAGGAGATTCCCGTTCACGCCGGGAGGAGGGGTTCAGAGCGGGTTTTCATGGTAATTGAAGCGTGAAAAATCCGCTTGGAGACGTTGGCCGGAGAGATCCTGGCAGCACATTCCCACGAACGCTCCGGTGAAACCGAGGTGGGAGTGGTCGTCGGACAGGACGGCTCCGTTGAGAGTGGGGCCGATGGATTTCCAACCTCTGCCGGGGAGCGAGTATTCGAAATTCAGCGCGAGCCCCTTGAGTGTGAGGCGCAGGGCGATTTCGCCGGAAGCGGGCAGGGGAACGTCGTCGGCAAGAATTTCGCAACTCGCTGCGGCGTCGGTGGCGATGATGTTGAGGGATCGTCCGAGGTCCTCGTCGTGGCTGATCCGCAGGTAGTAGTGGTTCTCGGTATCGTAGTAGGCGATGAGGCCCGCCATTTGTTGGAAAGTGGCGGGTTGGAAATCGACGGAGGTTTCCACACTGATGTCGAAGGACTGCACGCGGCGGGCGATCAGACTTTGGCGGAAGGTGCTGACGGTGGGTTCCATGCCCTTCAGTCTGAGAAAACCGTGGCGCTCGGTGAGGCTGAGCCAATCTTCCGTGATGGGTTGGCGGAGGCTTTGGAAATGAAGGTCGAGCACGGTGGACTCGAAGCGGCCGTTCCATTCCTTATCGGGGAATGGAGCGGGTTCGATACCCGTGGGGCCGTCGGTTTGAGGGTCGGGAACCATACCGCCTTGTTCCAGGTAGAGCCAGCCATCGTCCTTCCAGACACATTTCTGGATCGCGGTCTCACGGCCGAGCGTGCAGTGCCTGCCGTCCGTCGGGCGACCGCAGAGGTGGGCGATGTACCACTCGCCGTTTTGTGTTTCCACCAGGGAGCCGTGCCCGGCTTTTTGGAGCGTGGCCTCGGGATGGCCCATTGAACTCACCAGGTGTTTCAAGGGATGGACTTCATAGGGACCGTCGATTTTCCGCGAGCGGGCGAGGGTGGCGGCGTGGGCGTATTCGGTGCCTCCCTCGGCGGTAAGTAGGTAGTACCAGCCATCGCGCTTGTAGAGATGAGGGCCTTCGACGAGGGCGCGGTCGGTGCCTTTGAAGATCTGTTTGACCGGGCCGATCAGGGTCTGGGTTTTCGGGCAGAACTCCTGCAGTAGGATTCCGGCGAAGCGGTTGTTCTGCTTGCGGTGGTCCCAGATCATGTTGAGCAGCCATTTGCGATCGTCATCGTCGTGAAAGAGTGAGGGATCAAAGCCGCTGGCGTTGAGAAACACAGGATCCGACCAAGGACCGGTGATGCTTGGAGCGGTGACCAGGTAGTTGTAGGCGATCTTGTAAGGATCGAGTTTCCAGTATTTTACGTCGGTGTAGATCAGGTAAAACAGTCCGTCGGAATGGGTCAGGCAGGGTGCCCAGACGCCGCCGGAGTCCGGATTTCCCAGCATGTTGAGCTGACCGGGGCGGTCGAGCGGGCGGGTGAGGAGACGCCAGTTCACCAGATCCCGCGAGTGGTGGATCTGCACGCCGGGGAACCATTCGAAGGTCGAATTCGCGATGTAGTAATCCTTCCCCACCCGTAGGATCGAAGGGTCCGGGTTGAAGCCTTTGAGGACGGGATTTTGGATAACCGAGGTAGAAATGGAGAGCGTATTCATTCAATGAAACGTTTTATTATCATAAGACAAAAAAGAAAATCAAGTGGTTTGACCTATAATTAGAGTCGGGCGGTGGATGGAGGAAGGCAACACGGTATCGGCTTTTCCATCGACGAGTTGGAAGGCCATTTCCGCGGCTTTTCTGCCCATTTCGTAGGAAGGGATTTTTACGGTGGTGAGTCTTTGCCAAGAGCTGAGGGAGGCGTAGTCGCCGTTGAAACCGGCGATGGCGAGCGAGCCGGGAACGCGCACGTTCCGGTCGTAGCTGACGCGTCCGATGAGGTTCGCGAGATCGTCATCGTAGGCGATCACGGCATCGTGCCGGGCGATCACCTCCCAGTCCTCGGGCCTCAGCTCGACATCGAGTCCTACGACATCCTTGGTCTCGACGGTGTGGCAGAAGGGTTCCCGGCCAGCGTCGCGCATGGCCTTGCGGTATCCGTTTTCCCGGTCGAGGGCGCTATGGTGCATGTTCTCGACGGGCGGTCCTCCTGCGGTGCGGCGCTGCAGGAAGCAGATGCGCTGGTAGCCTCTTTCGATCAGATGGCGGGTGAGTTCCATGGCTCCCCATTCGTCGTCGACGTAAACCGAGTTGGTTTCGTGACGGTCGTTGACGAAAATGACAGGCATGTGGATGGCCTGGATGCGTTCGTAGATCTGGTAGGCGAGTTCGCTGTAACTCTCGATGATGAGGGCGTCCAGATTGCGCTCGCTGAACACGCTCGGCATGGCGGTGTTGAGGTCATCGAGGGTCCGTGGCAGGCGGATCAGCGTCATGCGGAACCCGCGCTCTTCGGCGATGTCGTGGACTCCGGCCATGTAGCCGTAGGGCGTGTTGGTGAATTGTCCGCTTTTGGCGACGAAGTAGCCGATCGTGCTGAAGCTGTTGGAGCGAATCGAGCGCGCGCCGGAATGTGGCTGGTAGTTCAACTGGAGGGCCACCGCTTTCACCCGCTCCACGGTCTCGGGTTGGAGCTTGATGTTGGACTTCGGCTGCGGGCGCAGGGCCTGCGAAACTGCGGCAGTGCTCAGCCCCGCGGTGCGCGCGATGTCCTTGATGGTGGTTCGGCGGGGAAGGGTCATCGAAAGAAAGACGGACGCAGGGCAGCGTGACCCGCTTGAATCGGCTTTTTGCCTCATCTTTGCAAGGAAATAGGCGGCCCGGGGGCGGCGGATCCTCGATTCGTTGGGGAAAGGGTTCATTTTTCGGGACGGGCGGCTTCGTGGGCCGTTTCCATCGTGGCGTGCTCTTGGGTTTTCAGGATGGGTAAAAATCCTCCGGTACCGTCATTGATTCCACGCCCATTTTTTCCAACCCGGCTCGTTTTGGGCGACCAAGCTTACCGAGCCATCGATCAGGAGGGCGAGGTATTGTTTGTCCCAAATCGGATCGCTGTTGGTGTATTCGTTTGCCATCAGAAGCTTGCCCTTGGCTCCGGTGCCGATGCTGGTGACCGCCCATGCACCGCCCATCGCGTTGTCCTGCCGCGAAGTGAGAGATCCGGCCACATTTGCCGGATAGTGCCAGGCATAGGTGCCCCAAGGGTGGGCGGGACTGGTATCGTCCGGCTTATAGTCCCTGCGTTGGGGAGCTTTCATCTTGGCCAGTGGCGAAAAGAAAACGCTGTGGTCCGTCAAATAGCCGTCGTCCGGGCTTTGCGGATTGAAAAGGGCCTTGGCCGGATTTCCTGGACAGATGACCGCATTCGCCCCCGGGAAGCCTTCGTGACCGAAGTCACCGGTTCCATTCGCCGCATACATCGGTTCGCCGAGGTTTTTTTCTCCCGCCCACATGTTCACCGCCACGTTGATCTGGCGCAACTGGTTGATGGTTTGCGTTTTGGCGGCGGCGAGTTTCATCCGGCGCACTCCCATGGTCGAAAGCGTGGCGAGCACGGCGATGATGACAATGACCACGAGGATTTCCACCAAAGTGATGCCGGAGGTTCGGCGGCGGTTTCTCATGGGAGCGGATTGGAAGGAAAGGAAGGTGGGGTTTTTCATCGGGATTCGGTTGGAGTTGAGGGTTTCCGTTGTTGGGAGCGGGATCGGAATCGGAGGTGTTTCCTGATCTTCAGATGGGTTGACCGCACTGGATGGTTCCGCAGTGGAGTGAATAGGAAATGGGTGATTTGCGTGTAGGATGCAAGGAGAAAATTAAACGTTTAATTCAATTTCGATTTTTGGGTCGTCAGCAGGGTGGGGGCCTCTCAAGGCGTGGGCTGGGAGTTTGGTAGAATGCAGCGCAGCCGGAAATAAGCGGAGCTGGCGGAAATGGGAGCAACCATCGTGAAACGGGTCCCTCCTGCCGGGGACGCTTCGCTGGTGAGCGAAACCGATCCGCTCCACGGCCCGCTGCCGTCCTTGGAAGCGAGCACCCTCCACTCCCCCAGATCGATAGAGCGTTCGATCTGATAGCGCACGTCGGACGGAGCCACCGCAGGGAGCACGAATGTGAAACTAACCGTGCCGCCGCTGACGGCACCCAGCGCCGGACGGTTCGCCGGAGGAACACCCTCGTTCGCCACGCTGCCGAAAGCGTATCCTAGCAGATTCACAAAGCCGTCCCCATCCGGGTCGGCACCCGCGCCGCGCTGGGAGGCGGGAAGCGATGCCGCCCAATCCGCGTATTCAGCAAGGTCGTTGACGACGTTGACCGTCAGGATCTGTTCGTGGCTGGCACCTAGTGAATCCGTGACGCGGACGCGGACGGAGCGTGTCGGGCCTGTTTCGAAATCGAGCGGAGAGGCGGTGCGGAGCTCATTGCCAGTGATGGAAAACGATGCGTTGTCAGTGTCGCCGGTGCCGGAAACAAGGGAGTAGCCGAAGGTTTCCCCGGGATCGGAATCGGTGGCTAACAGGCTGCCGGCGACGGTTCCGGCGGGGAGGTTTTCCCGAATCGCCGCGGTGCCCAGCGTGAGACCGGAAGGCGGGCGGTTGAGCGAGTCGCTGACGAACGACGTGACGCTGCGCCCCGGAATCTGGATTGTGAAGGAACCGTCGGCGGTCGTCGTGACGGGCGTCAGTGCGGTTAGGGAACCGGTGTCCGACGTTTCCCACGGCGTCAGCGAGGTAACTCCGGCGGAATTGATGGCAACCGGGATGGAGGCGGCGCTCGTGCCGTTGTTCACCACGACGAGCACGAAACGGCGGCTGCCCGGTGCGATGAACGCACTGGCGCGGATGGTACTGGTAGAGCCAGAGGTTTCCACCCGCCGCGCGCCGGGTCTAACGAAGCGCGACCAGTTGCCCATCGCCCAACCACGCTTGGCGAGCACGTTGTTTTCCGTGAGCGAACCGGTGGACGCGGTGGCACCCTGCGTCAGCCACCAGTAGTGCCAGGCATTCCCCTGATCCACCGCGAGGAAATCGTGGATCGCGTCGGCCACCCGCAGCGCGGACGCCATGCCGGGATCGGAATCCGCACCGTCGTCGGTGAACTCGGTTTCCCAATACGACATGCCGTTAGCGGCTGCGGCGGGATACGCGACGGGATCGGCTCCATAGCAGTGCAGCCCGAGATGCGACACGTAGGAGCGCGCGACGGGATCGCCGAGGATCGCGTCGGCAAACGATGGGAAAGCGTTCGAGCTGATCGTTTCCGGAGCGAGCACGCGCGTCGCAACACCGCGCGCGGCGAGGGCGGGGCCGAGGTTGTCGCGGATGAAGGTGGTCATCGTCGCCGGAGTCCAGGTGCAGCTTTCCCAAGTCGCGGTATAGTTAGGTTCGTTTTGCGCGGATAGAGCAGCCAGTGGCACTCCGGTGTTTTTCATGGCCAGGGCGAAATTCGCGAGGCTCGCGGCCCAGTCGGCGTATCGCTCGGGCAGGAGGGTGCCGCCGTTGCTCACGTCGTTGTTGCTCTTCCACACTGCGGGCGGCGACCACGGCGTGGCCCAGGCCTTCGCTCCACGGGCGATGGCTTTTTTCGCGGTTCCGGTTTCGACGGTGGTCCCATCCGGCGCGATGCGGAGGCGGATGAGCGAGAGGCCGATCCCGCTGGTGGGCGAGAAAAGTGTGTCGGACAGGGTGTCGCTGAACGTGGTGCCGTTCCACGCGCTGGAAGCTCCGAAGCCGTCGATCGTCTGCTTTTCCTCACTCACGACGGCGGTGATGACCGGGATCGAAATGAGCGCGGTGCCCGCCGACCCTGAGTCGAGATTCGCGACGGTGTAGGTGTTTCCATCAGGAACGAAGGCGATCTTGTCGATGTCGAGGCCGTCCTCGCGGGCACCGACGTCGTAGGTTTGCGTCAGCGAGCCCGTGGCGACGGTGAACGGCCCGGCACCGCCGGTGCTCGTGAGATCCACCCATTTCCAAACGCCCGAGCCCGCAGTGCCGTTAGGTGAGGGCGTGACCACATCCGTCGAGGTCGAAAATCCAAGACCGGCGAGCCCGTTGATCGATCTCCAATCGCTGGCGAGCGTCGGATCTTTCGCGCCGAAGCCGGTCGCCGCGTAGAGGCTGTCGTCATTGAATCCGCCGGCTCCCACGCGGATCCGGGCGAGCAGGCGGTAGCTCCCGGCCGCCGGAAAGACCGCTTGGAACCTCATCACGCGTGCGGCGCTGCCGGGTGAGGTGCCGGTGTTGGTGGTGGAAATAGATAGATAGGCTGGGCTGCCGGTGGTGGAGGTGAACTCCGCTCCATAGGTGCTGGCCTCGGCTTCCAATGTGACCATCCCGGGCGCCGGCGCGCTGCCGGAATTACCCAGATTGAGATCGTCCACGGTGAAGGTGTTAGCGGTGAGCCCGAAGATGAGCTTGTCGATGTCCAGACCGTCCTCGCGCGGGCCGATCTGGAGTGTCTGGGTGAGCGCGCCGGACGAAACGGTGAAGGGAGTGGTGCTCAGCGTCGTGAGATCCACCCATTTCCAAACGCCCGAGCCCGCGGTGCCGCTGCCGGAGCTTGGTGCGACGACATCGCTCGCGACGGTGAAACCGACACCGCTGAGGCCGTTGATGGTTTTCCAATTTCCCGCAGTAGTGGGGCTCTTCGTGCCGAAGCCGTTGCCAAGGAACAGGCTGTCATCATTCGCACCGCCCGGCCCCACCCGGATGCGGGCAAACAGCCGGTAATTGCCGGGGAGGGGAAATGTGATCTGATAGCTTGCCACCCGCGCGCTGCTGCCGGGGGAACTGCCGGTGTTGTTGGTAGTCGGTGAAATGTAGCCGGGCACCGAGCTGGTGTAAGCGGGGTATTCCGCGCCGAGCGTGCCGGACTCGGCCTCGATGGTCACCGAGCTTCCCGACGTCGTGCCGGATCCGCTGGCCGCCACGCGCCGGCCACGAGGGCTTTCGGGCGGGCCCAGATAGCTGGTTTTCAAACCGCCGGTATCCACCTCGATGCGCTGCAGGACGACGCCCGGATCGACCATCCAGACCTTGAGGACGTGCGGCCCGGCGCTGTCCGCCGAGACCAGCGCGGTCGCCACCCGCACGGAATCCTTCACCGATGTGTCCCAGCCGGAGCTGGAAACATCCGCACCCACGCTGACGATTTGCGGCGTCTGGCCATCGAGGGAAACCGCGCAGCGCTGCATTCGCCCGGCGAAGAAATTGAGCGTCGGGGAAACGACAAGCCGCACCGCTGTCTCACCCTTGCGCCGCAGATAGATGTCGTATTCCAACCGTGCCGACGAACCGCCAGGCGAGGTGATGCTCGTCGCCGTTACGGGCATCGGCATCACGCCGCCGAGCGTGCGGCCGAGGTCCGGCGAGGTCTTCCAAGTCACGCCGCCGGCCTCAACCGCGCGGTCGTAATGCGGTGCCTCGATGGCCAGGTAACCTTCTGGATCGAGGAAACCCAGCGGCCGGTCTGCGGTGGCCACCGCGGCTTTCGTGAACGGCAGGCGCACGCTGCGGGCCGCTGTGCCGCCCGGACCTTGGATTGCTAGGATGACTTCGCCGCTGCCGGTCGGCGCTCGGGAGAAGTCGATGCCCACCTCGGACCGTGTGTCGCTGCCGAGCGTGCCGGACGGGTTGGTGATGTTCACCCACGGCTGGTTCGCGGTGATCGAGTAGGACACGTTCTGAGTTCCCTTGCGGAAAAACTCGATGAATCGCGAAGCAGCGCCGCCTTCGGAATACAGCGCTGGCAAGCTTCCGTTAGCTCCCGCCGCGAGAGGGCTGGTGGAGCCTTCCAGCACTACGCCCAGGTCCGCGGTAGCGGGTGCCGTGTAACTTGAAAGCGCGGGGATGACGTTCGCCGCCGGGTCGCTCCACGTTGTGTAGCCGATGTGCACCTGATCCATCATGTGGATCCATCTTCCACCTGCGAAGGTGGTGTTCCAATAGGTCACCAGATCGGCGTCCGCTTGGAAAAGCGCCTGGGCCTGCGTGGCAACGGTGTTCGTCGAGGCGCGCTGCTGGGTGGAGTAAAGGTTGTTGAACGCCGCGGTGATGTAGAGGTCGTTGCCGGTGGCGCTTGCCTTCACCGGATGCAACACGAGTTGATAGAACGTATCCTTCGTGTTTGCGGGAAGCGTGTTGTAAAGTGCATGCGCTCGGGTTGACAGATCACGCCACAACTGGCGGATGCGCTCGGCCTCACGGTAGTTCTGCAGGCTGAAGGTGTCCTTCGCCAGCAACTCCGGCTTCCGCCAGCCGTTGTATTTCGTGCAGGTTGCGACGATCGACGCGGTCTCTTCGGCGTAAGCTGCGCCGAACTCGCGCTCCGCCCATTGTTTCAGGAAACTTCCCGTGCTTTCCGCAGGCCAGCGGGCGGGATTCCACGCCATGCGCAGGAAGAATTCGATCGGCACTTCCATCGGCTTGAGGTCGCCCACGTTCACGATCCAGACGCGGTCCGCGCCGTGCTGCCATGCGAGATTCATCTGTTCCTGGATCTTCGGCAGGGGATTCGTGTTCAGCCATTTGTAGTTCCGCGGCCCGCCGACGTAGTCGAAGTGATAGTAAACGCCCGAGCCGCCGCTGCGGTTGCGCTCCTCCGCCGTGGCGGGCAGGCGACGGATGTTTCCCCAGTTGTCGTCCGGCCATAGCAGGGTGACGTCGTCCGGCACCCGCATGCCGTAGTCGTAGTAATCGAGCACCTCCTTGTAGAGCGCCCAAATCTGCGGTGTCTGCTCGGCGGGCTTTGCCGTTTGCGTCGTGAGAATGGATCGCTGGTCGGTGATGATCCGGGAAAGCAGGGTCACGTTGTCCGCCATGCTGCCACCTTCGATCATCGGTGCGTCACCATCCCCGCGCATGCCGACAGTGACGATGCTTTCGTAGTTCTTGTTGCGTGCGATGCCGTCGGTCCAGAACTGTTTCAGGCCAGCCTCGTTCGTCTGATAGTCCCAGGTGGCGTTTCCGTAGTTTGTCTTGTGCCGCGACCATTCCTGTTGGGCGCGCAGCATCGGCTCATGGTGCGAGGTGCCCATCACGATGCCGTATTCGTCGGCCAGGGCCGGGCTGAGCGGATCATCCTCGTTGAACGCATCGCCCCACATGGCGGGCCAGAGGTAGTTGCCGCGCAGGCGGAGCAGCAGCTCAAAGACTTTCGCGTAAAACTGGCTGTTCCGGTCGCCGAACTTCGCGTCGCTCCATCCGGTTAGGGCGGGAGCCTCGTCGTTGAGGAAAATGCCGCGGTATTTCACCACCGGCTCGCCCGAAGTGAAACGGCCGGGGACGACATGGGCGCTTGTCCGCGTCTTCGCCGGCACATCCGCCCACCAGTACCAGGGCGAGACGCCGAGCTGCGCGGAGAGTTCGTAAATACCGTAAATGGTGCCGCGCTTGTCGCTGCCGGCGATGACCAGAGCCTGGTCCACGCCGGGAAACGGCTGGGCAACGGTGGTGATGACAAAGGACTCCCATCTGCCAGTAAGGTCTGCTGCGTCGAGTTTGCCGGAGGCGATGAGGGAGTCGATCAACGCGCTTTTTCCCACGGTGCCGATGATCACCGGCTTGGCCGAAGGTGCGCCGCCCGCCGTGCTCAGGGCGGGTGTTAGCGATGTCACACGCTGGACGTCGGTTTGCAAATCACCTGCCGCTCGCCGCACGCCGGGCCAGTCATTTGCAGCGAGCCAAAGCGGGGCCGCGACTCCGTTGGAAACCAGTGGGAAGGATCCGGCGGGAGGATTCTCGCTCACAACGAGGTTTTCAGAAAGTCCGAGATTCGGGTCCGCCTGAAGCCGTGGCAGCACCAACAGCACGGCGATCAGAAAGAAACGCGAAATGTAGCAAAGCGCGTTCATTTCATCGAGGGAGTTTCCGCGGTGCTGTGCAAGGAAGCGGAGGCCGCTTGCAGGGAATCGGACTCGGCCACGAGTTCGATGGTGCCAGACTGGCCCGCCTTGCTACGCACGATGACGAGGCAGAGGCCGTTGAAGGCCTTGCGTTCGTGAGCAGGGAACGGCTCCAGACTCGTTGGATTGCCGTTGTCGGTGGCTACGATCTCGCCCGGGCCTTTGACCTGGAACTTGATCAGCTTCTTCGCACGGGGGCAGGTGAGGCCATCGTTGTCGGTCACGCGCACCGTCACGAAGGAAAGGTCGCTGCCGTCGGCGCGGATTTCGGAACGATCAGGAATTGCCTCCAACCTGGCCGGAGCACCCGAAGTCTTCGTGCTGCTTTCGGCCCACGGTTTGCCATCCTCGTAGGTCACGACTTTCAGTTCACCCGGTTCATATTTCACATCGTCCCAGCGCAGGCGGTATTCATATTGACCCTTCTTTTTCCGACCTAACGATTTTCCGTTGAGAAAAAGTTCCGCCTCGTCGCCGGAGGTGAAAACATGCACCGGCGTCACTTGTCCCACTCGGTCCGGCCAGGTCCAGTGCGGCAGGATGTGGGCCATGGGCAGCTCGGGCCTCCACCGCGATTGATAGAGATAAAAGCGGTCTTTCCTGAAACCGGCGAGGTCGATGATGCCGCAGTAGGAACTACGCGACGAGTAGTAGGGTGTCGGCTCTCCGAGGTGGTCCCATCCGGTCCAGACGAACTCGCCGGCCACGTAGGGATGGCTGTCCAGCGACGTGAAGACCTTGTCCGCCGAAGAGCCGAAATCGACCGCGTGCAACTCATACGCACTCACCTGGGCATTCGCATCATCGCCGCCGCGCCCGTCGCGGACGACGTCGCTCGATTTCTCCGAAACCGGAAACAGATAGGTCCCGCGGCTGCTGAACGCCGAGGCGGTCTCGCTGCCCAAGATGACTTTCCCGGGAAACGCCTTCTTGAACGCCGGATACTGCGAGGGCGTGCGGATGCGGTCCGTTCCTTCAAACATCGGGTCCTGGCGGATACCTTCACCCTGATAGTTCAGGCCGATGACGTCCACGACGGCAGGCAGCGGCATGTCCGGTTTCGCCCAGTTCATCGCGGTGGTCGTCAGGCGGGTGGGATCCTCGTCATGAGTGATGTCGTGCAGGCGCTTCGCCACTGCCGCGCCCGCTTCGCCGGAGTATTGCTCGCCGACTTCGTTGCCGATGCTCCACAAGATCACCGACGGATGGTTGCGGTCGCGGCGGACGAGAGCGCGCATGTCCTGCTCGTGCCAGTCCGGGAAAATGAGATGGAAATCGAGCGGTGTTTTTTTCCGTTCCCAGCAATCGAACGCTTCGTCGACGACCAGGAAACCCATCTGATCCGTCAACTCCAACAGCTCGGGCGTGGGTGGATTGTGGGACATGCGGATCGCGTTGCAGCCCATTTCACGGAGCATTTCCAACTGCCGCTGCGCCGCGCGGAAATTGAAGGCCGTGCCCAACGCGCCGAGGTCATGATGTTGGTTCACGCCGTGGATCGGGATGCGCTCCCCGTTGACGAGGATGCCCTTGTCAGGATCGAAGCGCAGGTCGCGGATGCCGAAGCGCGTCTCGTACTGATCGACGGGTTTGCCCTGTTGTGAAACGGTGGTCACCGCCACGTAGCGAATCGGGCGTTGCTGTGGCGGTGGTCCCCATAGAAGCGGATTGGAGAGAGTGACGGAGTTTTTGGTTTTGGCGCTGGAACCGGATGCGACCGGTGTTTGCTGCTTCTCTATTTTCGCTATTGAATCACCTGTTGTCCGGCCAGAGGCATCCAGCGCGAAGATCTCGGTGGAAACACCGACCGTTGCGTCGGTATTGGACTTGTTGGCGATGGTGACTTCAAGATCGATCGTGGCGGACGCTTTCGAAACCTCACGTGTTGCTAGAAAGGTGCCCCATTGGGCGACATGGATTGGCTGGGTTTTCGTGAGCCAGAAGTTTCGATAGATTCCGCCGCCCGGATACCAGCGTGAGGAGTTCGGCGGGTTGTCCAAGCGGATCGCGAGTTGGTTGGTTCCGCCCGGTTTCACGTATGGAGTGAGATCGACGCTCCACGAGGCATAACCGTAGGGCCAGCCGCCCACGAGTTGACCATTCAGCCAGACTGCGGCGTAGGACATCGCTCCGTCGATTTCCAGAATGATGGATTTGCCCGCGTCGGACGCCGGGATTTCCAGCTTCCTCCGATACCAGCCCACGCCATCGCTGGGCAGCCGGCCCATGCCGCCGCCCGGGCCTTTGCCTTCGCCGGCATGGAACGGACCTTTGATCGCCCAATCGTGCGGCAGGCTTAGGGATTCCCACGAACCGTCGTCGAAGGAATCGCTAACATACGGGCAGTCGCCGCCGGGATTTCCTGCGGGGCGGACATGGTGTTTCGCGGGATCCTTGATGAAATCGTTGCCCGTGGGCAGGATCCACGGTTTCAACACGGGCTTGGCCGCAGCCGCGGTTTTCTCCGCCTCGGTCGGCATGGTATCCGCCGCTTTGTCGTCCTTTTCATCCTTCACCTGCGGGCGCACGTCGTAGATCAGGCCTTCGGATTTTCCGTCGGGATCTCCCATATGAAAACGCCAGCCGTTGTTGATGGAAATCCGCTCGCGCGGTGATGCCGCAAAACCCGCCCCGATCAGACATGCGGTGAAAACGATGAGGTGGGTTTTCATCAAGGGAGTTAGGGCGGGCCTTCCGGCGGGCCGAAATAGCTGGCGGGCAGGTTGCCATCGTGAACGATCAAAGTTTCGATCACCACTCCGGGATCAACCATCCAGACCTTGAGGGTGTGGACTCCGGGCTCGGCGATCTGATGCTTCGACTTCAGTGTTCTGGCGTTGTCTCTGACCCAGTTTGCCCAGTCTTTGATGGGAGGAGATGAGAGATCCCCGCGTTTGGACGGATCGGCATAGGATTGGCCGGTGAACGCATCGATGATCTGCGGCGGTTGGTTGTCGAACGAGACTGCGACGCGCAGTCCTCTATCGGGCTGGACGTTGAGGGAAGCGCTGGTGATGAGATTGACACTGACGTCGCCTGCTTTGGCAATGAGGACGGGGTATTCCATGCAAGGCGAGTCCTTGGGTGGTTGGACGCTGGCGGCGGTGGTCGGGAAAATGGCCACGCCCGAGCGGCCGCGGCCGTAATCGGGAATGCGTTCCCAGCGCGTTCCGCCAGCCGCGAGGCTTTTGGCAGCACTGTCCGCGGCGATGGTGGTGGGACCGGTTAGTCCGCCGGATGCTTGTACATTCTGACGGGTGAATTTGTCGGAGCGGATGGCGGTGCATTGAATCCGCACGCTTTCACCGCCGGTGCGGGTGACGGTGATCACCGCGTCCTGCGTGCCGATTGGAACCTTGTCCCAATCCATGCTCACCCACAACTGCTGGTCCTGCTCCAAGGTGCCGGAGGTGGTGCTCAGCTTGACCCAGGGTTGATTGGCTGAAACCGAGAATTCGAAGCTCTGGCTGCCGCGTCTGAAGACATCAATCCAGCGGGTCTGTTGGTTGATCGAGTCGAATTCCGTCAGTTTGGGCGCGTTTTTGCCGTCCGGCCAGGCCGACTCGGAGCCATCGATGGATACGCCGAGGGAAGCGACGGGAGCTGGTATCACCTCGGTCAGTTCAGGCATGATGTTCGTCTTGGGATCTTTCCAAGTCGTGTAGCCGATGCGGGTCTGGTCCATCATGTGGTTCCATTTGCCACCCGCGATCTGGTGATAGGCGTCGGAGAGATCCTTGTCCTGCTTGAACAGTTCGCGAACGCGGTTCGCATGATCATTCGTGCTGGCGCGTTTTTGTGCGGCGTAGAGCCGGTTCATGCCTGTTTCGACATACAGCTCGGCAACGGTGGCCGATGCTTTTGTCGGGTAGAGCACGAGTTGATAGAACGCGTCGCGGGATGCGGGCGGCAGTTGCCCGTTGATCTTTTCCGCTTGCCCGGTGATGGCTTTCCACGCCGCGAGCACGCGTTCCGCTTCCTGGAAATTCACCAGGCTGAACGTGGCGGGTTCCAGCAGCTCGGGTTTCCTCCAGGCGTTGTATTTTGCATATTTTGAAACGACGTCGGCGATATCCGCGGCGTGCACTTTTCCGAACTCGCGCTCGGCCCACATGCGGGTGAAATCGGCGATTTTCTCCTTCGGCATGGCTTTGGGATTCCACGCCATGCGCAGGAAAAATTCGATCGGGAGTTCCATCGGTTTCAGGTCGCCGACGTTGACAATCCAGACGCGATTGGCGTCGTAGTCGTTGGCCATGTTCATCTGCTCCCAGATCTTTGGAAGCGGGTTGGTGTTGAGCCATTTGTAGGAGCGGGGAGAGCCGACGTAGTCGAAGTGATAGTAAATGCCTGCGCCGCCGGAGCGCTTGCGTTCCGCCAGTGTCGGCAGGCGGCGGATGTTTCCCCAGTTGTCATCGCACCAGAGGAGCGTGACGTCGTCCGGGACTTTCATCCCGTGCGCGTAGTAGTCCGCGACCTCCTTATACAAGGTCCAGAGTTGCGGCACTTTGGTGACGTCGGGGTTGACGGCTTTGGCGATCATTTTCCGCTGGTCGGCGACGATGCGCTCCAGCAGATCAATGTTGGCCTTCATATCGCCGCCCTCGGCCATGGGTTCGTCGCCATCGCCGCGCATGCCGATGGTGACGAGGTTTTCGTAGCTTTTGTTCCGCCCGATGCCATCCTGCCAGAACTTCCAGAGACCTTGCTGATTGGTCTGGTAGTTCCATTTGCTATTGCCGATCCCTGCCTTGCGCTTCGTCCATTCCTCCTGGGCGCGCATCATCGGTTCGTGGTGCGAGGTGCCCATGACGATGCCGTATTCATCGGCCAGACGCGGGCTTTCCGGATCGTCCTCGTTGAACGCCTTGCCCCACATGGCGGGCCACAGGTAGTTGCCGCGCAGGCGCAGGATCAGTTCGAACACGTGGGCATACATCTTCGAGTTGATGCCGCCGAATTTTTCGCGAGCCCACGGGCCTAACGCCGGTTCCTCGTCGTTGAGGAAAATGCCGCGGTATTTGACGACCGGCTCGCCCGAGGCGAATCGGCCGGGCACGACGTAGGCTTCCTTGCGCTGTTTCACCGGCACGTCGGCCCACCAATACCAAGGCGAAACTCCTAACTGCTCGGAGAGTTCATAGATTCCGTAGATCGTTCCGCGCATGTCGCTGCCGGCGATGACCAGTGCCTGATCGATGCCGGGAGCGGGCTGGGAGACGGTGGTGATGATGAAACCCTCCCATTTCCCCTTGAGGTCGGCGGTGTCGAGTTTTCCTGAAGCGACTAGGGCGTCGAGTGCGGCGCACTTGCCCAGCGTGCCGATGATGACAGGTTGAGCTGAAGTGGGCCGGGTGGTCGAAATTCCGGGCTTGCGGCCGGTGACCTGCTCAATGTCGGCCTGCAGATCGCCGATGGCACGGATGACGCCCTTGTGGTCCGCCGCGTCGTGCCACAAGGGGGCTGCACCGTCCGCGGTCACGAGAGGAAACGCGCCTGCCGGCTGCGCCGTTTCGCTGATCAGAATGTCCGGCAGACCGAGGCCTGCCGACGCGTGTGAAGCAACACAGACAAACGTGATGAGCCGGACGAGGTGATGGAACCGGGAAGGGATCGCGCGAGGTCCATTATACATGAGCGGTCGGTGTTTGGGGTTTTTGGCGATGCGATGAGGCATCGGAATCTCATGGAGTGACCAGGGCTTCGTCGAGGGCCGCCTGGGCGCGTCTGTCGGCGAGTTCGTCGGCCATCTCAATCGTCGCGCGTTTGTTGAGTTTGTAGATCGCCAAAAGGACGGTGCAGACGGCGAACATGACTCCGACCGCAAGGCTGGCGGTCACCCGATAGCCCGCCACGGCGGTGGGGGCTTCCGGCACCTTGGTGTCGTATTGAAAGGCCAGTTCCATGATCCAGAGGAACGACGCCGAGCCGAGCGCGAGGCCGGCTTTCAAACAGAATCCGATGGTGGCGAAGACCATGCCGGTGAAGCGCCGCCCGGTAGTCATTTCGGAATAATCCGCCACGTCCGCGAACATCGCCCAGATGAGCGGAACTGTTGGAGCATAAACCATGGAACCTACGATTGTGAGCCCGATCATTCCCGTCACGTCGCCCGGTTTAAGTAGATAGAAACAGAATGCGATGATCGCCGAGAGCCCGAATCCCGCCACGGCCACGGCTTTTTTTCCAAATCTGCGGGCGAACGATGCCGAAGCCATGATGACGATGATCGTGGTCAGGGTGCCGATCATGTTGGCGATGCTGTTGAACACGTCCGCGACGTTGGAATTGGCGAGAGTGTCGCGCGTGCCGTGGACGATGTACCCTAGCAACTCAAACAGCCCGCCGGGTTTGGCGGCTCCTGCGGCGAGAGCCGGTGCCGTGAGTCCGACTTTTTCCAGAAGGTCGAACATCGCGGCCTTGTCGGCGTATTGGTGGTAGTAGTTGTACATCGCACCGCCGCGGAACGACAGGATGGCGAAGTGGACGAGCGTCATCGCGGCCATGATTTTCCACGGTCCGTTCTTGAGCAGGTCCTTGAAGTCCGCTTTCGGCGAGGAGTGTGCCTGGGCCAAGGGCTTGATTCGTTCGCGAGAGGTGAAGAACGTGATCATGAACAGCACTAAGCACATGACCGCCCAGATGGTCATGGTCATCTGCCAGCCGTGCTGGCGGTCATGCCCCTCGGCGAATTTCGCCACCAGCGGGAGTGTGAATCCCCCCACGATGAACTGCGCGATGTTGACGGCGATGAAACGGAAGGAATTGAGCCGCGTGCGCTCATGGAGATCGGCCGTCATGACGCCGCCGAGGGCGGAATACGGCATGTTGTTCATCGAGTAGAGCGTCATCAACATCGTGTTTGTGATGATCGCATAGGCCATCAGCGCGCCCATGCTCCAGCCTTTCGGCGTGGTGTAGGCGAGGATCATCATCACCGAAAACGGTACTGCCGTCCACAGGATCCACGGCCGGAACTTGCCCCAGCGGGTGTTGGTGCGATCCGCTAGAATTCCCATGATCGGATCGAAAACAGCATCCCACAACCGCGGCCACAGCAGGACGGCAGCGGCGGCGCTCGCCGTGAGACCGAATACGTCGGTATAGAAATTGAGCTGGAAGAGAATCATCGTCATGAAGACGAAGTTCGCAGCGGCGTCCGCCATGCTGTAGCCGGCTTTTTCGACAAAAGAGAGTTTCGGGGAATTCATGCGGTATGGGTTTTTCTAGCGAATGACAGAGGTTGAGTCGCTCATATGATACCGGGACGGACCGCCTTCTCTGGGAAAATCAAGCGGTGTCTTCCGGCGATTCGAGGAAAAGCCTCCCGGGAAACCTTGTTGCCGGGCGTGGACGGGCGACTTGGCGTTTTAACCGGCGCTGGAATTTCCAGACGTGCGGTTCGATCGATCCACATGACCGTGGAAAACAATCGGCGGTTTGAAATCGGGCTGCACATTTGGGTTGGTTGGTTACTCAGCTTTTTCATGGGTTCTTGCAAGCAAAAATAAAACGTTTAATTCTTTATGTTTTCTCGAAAAACTGACGCTTTCGAATGACTCGGAACCGGTCCCTGTAGGATCCTTTTAACGCCGCTGGATATTGTGGTTGCGACCTGATCGAAGTGGAGAAAATTCCCGCTGCTCTTGCGCAGACGGAAGATCGCCTGGCGACCACTCGGATTCAGAAAATCAATACCAGCAGGCCGGGGTGGTGGTTGACAAATCAACCGAGTGCTCGCTGACTTCGAGGCGACGACAGGAGTCCAATTTGCCAAGGCGCTTGGGCAGTGTCGCTCTGCTCCACGAACTGTGCGCAGATGGGTTCTCTTCCGCCCGTCGACAAAACCTTTATGAAAACCCGATTCACCCTCCTTTTCGCCGCAATATCCATTGTTCAGGCGTTTGCTGAACCCTTTTCCGCCCTCGCCGGGCACGACTTTTTCTACGCCGGTGAGAACAAAGTCCACGACATGTATGTGGTGAAAAAAGGCGAAATCGTCTGGAGCTATCAAAACCATGGCGGCCGCGGTGAAATCAGCGATGCCGTCCTGCTGTCTAACGGAAGCGTCCTTTTCGCCCATCAGTTCGGCATCACGCTTCTGAGCTCCGATGAAAAAGTCCTCTGGAAACTCGACGCACCGCAAGGAACTGAAATCCACACCGCCCAGCCGATCGGCAAGGAGCGCATCGTCTATCTTCAGAACGGGTCCGAGCCCAAGTGCGTCGTTCTGAACATCGCCACCGGTAAAACCGAGAGGGAGTTTCCGCTTGAGGTCGGCAATCCGAAAAGCATTCATGGCCAATTCCGCCACGCCCGCCTCACGGATGCCGGGACTTTGTTAGTCGCGCACATGGACGGGGGCAAGGTTTCCGAATACGACGAACACGGCAAGGAACTCTGGACGACGAAATTCCCCGGCCCATGGTCGGCCTCGCGCCTGCCGGACGGAAACACCCTCATCACCAGCCCCAAGCTCATCCGCGAGGTGAACCCGAAGGGGGGAACCGTTTGGGAATGCGGTCCGGCCGACCTGCCGGACCACAAGATCCACGGATTCCAGATCGCGACCCGGTTCCCCAACGGCAATACGCTCGTCAACAACTGGGTCAATGCCTGGAGCGATCCCATCGATCCCGTTAGCGCGCCGGTACAGGCCTTGGAGATCACTCCGGAGAAAGAAGTCGTCTGGACGCTTCGTTCATGGGGTGGTCCCAACAATCTCGGCCCGGCTACCACGATCCAGCTTCTCGATACTCCTTCAAAGCCGGAGGACGCGCATTTCGGCGGGTTTCACTGAGACAGACCGCGAGACGTTCAACCGCCAGTTTCCTCACCCTACCAAAACCCATGACCACCACGCCCGCCCGATCCAACAATCGATTCGCCTTCATGACCGTCACCGCCCTGTTTTTCCTATGGGGCTTCATTTCCTGCATGAACGACCTGCTGATCCCCAAGTTCAAGGCGGACTTCAACCTGACCCAGTTCCAGGCGAACCTGGTGCAGTTCGCGTTCTTCGGCGCCTACTTCCTGGTCTCTCTCGCCTACTTCCTGATCTCAGCGGCCAAGGGCGACCCGATCAACAAGATCGGTTATAAAAACGGCCTCGTGCTCGGCTTGCTCATCGCGGGCATCGGTTGTCTGCTCT
>JBDSNC010000226.1:0-15055 GCA_039915545.1 Luteolibacter sp. | reverse complement strand
CGCGTTCATTCTGAACGCCATTTGCGGCGGACATCCTGTCCGCCGTCGCATCCCCAGATCGCCCGACAAGATGTCGGGCTCAAACAGTCGATAAAATATCGACGCTCTTCATTTTTCAGACGCCCTCTCAGTTTCTCTTCCGCAGCAACACCATCATCCCCAGCGCCAGCAGGCCGAGCGCCGCAGCGGTGGTTTCCGGAATCGTCGTGGTCTGCCCGGCAAAATTTTTCGGCGTGGCCTGCGCGTTTACCGACGTAGCAGCAGAGGTCTCGGCGGAGTTGCCGATCTGCCCGTTCAGCGATGAGGTGCCGTTGGTCGGCAGCAGCGACAGATTCACCCGGTCGGTTCCCTCGGCGAAACTGATGAAATTGTTGGCACCCGCGGTGAGGAAATTCGTAGGGATCAGGAAATCCGGCGTGACCGCATAGAGCGTCGCCAGAGTCGCCGTGCCTATCAGAAATGTCTTGTTCGTTGTATCTCCCGGTAGATCGGAAAGCACGACGCTGCTCTGCGTGGTGCTGTTGATCTGGAAAGTCAGCGTGTGCCCTGTGAGAAACTGCTGGCTGCCGAAGGTGGTGAACAGTTCGATGAACTGGACCGTTCCGTCGCCGTTGCTGAATACCTCTTGGATGTCATAGAGGTGGAACGACGCCCGCGCCGGGCCGGCCATTGCAATCATTGCGGCAACCAACGCCAGGGTTCGGGGGATTAAATGGGTTTTCATACAGGGGGAAATCACTGTTCATGTCAGCATTTCCGGCGTTTTACGGCAAGGAAATTGTCGTGGTCGGGATGGCGTGCCGCACAGGTCATCGGCATTTTCCGGTTCCCGATTTTCCATCGTTCGTTCTGGTAGTTTCCCGGCGCAGTGTCTACAGTTTCGTCATGGACGCGTTGATTCACCATCTTGAAGAAAAACAGGAACTTTCTCCGCGTGAGGTGGAGGTGGCGGTGGAGCTTTTGCTGGATCCCGCCGCACCGGACGCAAAGAAAGAGCGGCTGCTGGAGGCCTTGTCCGCCAAGGGCGAGACTCCCGCCGAGATCGCGGGATTTGTGGAGGCCTTTCTGGAGCATGCGGTGGATCCGCATCTCGGCTTGCTTGATCTGGAAGGACCCACGCTCGATGTCTGCGGCACGGGGGGCGATCAGCTCGATTTGATCAACGTTTCCACCACTTCCATGTTCGTCGCTGCTGCGGCCGGAGCGGTGGTGGTGAAACACGGCAACCGCGGCATCACTTCGAAAAGCGGTGGTGCGGATGTGCTGGAGGCGCTCGGCATCCGCATTGACCTGCCGGCCGACGACTTCCGGAGTTGTGTGGAAAATGCCGGACTGGGTTTCATGTTCGCGCCGCTCTATCACCCGGCGTTCAAGTCGGTCGTGGCGGTGCGCAAGTCGCTAGCGGCCCGTGGCGTGAAGACGATTTTCAACCTGATCGGCCCCTTGCTCAACCCGGCGCGGCCCCAGTGCCAGCTCATCGGTGTTTCCAACCGCGACCTCTGCCCGGCGTTTGCCGAAATCCTGCAACGCCTCGGCCGCGACAGCGCCTGGGTGGTCCATGGCACCACCGGCGACGGACGTTCGGTGGACGAGGTGAGCCTGATGGGTTCCACCCGCATTTTCAAAGCCGGTCTCTATCAGGATATGGAGGACGAGGAGGTGCGCCCGCGGGATTTCGGACTGAAACACGCGGAGGTAGAGGAACTCCAGGGCGGCGACGCCAAGGTGAACGCCGTGATTCTGGAAAACATCCTCGCCGGCCGCGAAACCGGGCCGAAGCGCGACATGGTCATGATGAACGCCGGAGCTGCGCTCGCCTGCGCCGGTCTGGCCGATGACATGGGCGATGGCATCGGGATCGCACTGGAAATGATCGCCAGCGGAGCCGCCCTTGAAAAACTCCGTCTCCTGCAAAAGCACGCCGTTTAACGGACTCCCCCGATTTTTTCGAATCGCCAACCGTTTCCACAAATCGGACAATTGCAGGCAGAAAGTCCGCCGCCCTTCATGAAGATCGTTTTCCGTCTGAATTACCACACCGCCCCGGGCCAGTCGATCTGGCTGAAATATGCCATCGTTCTCGGCGCTTCCGGCGTCCGCTTCGATCAGGTCGCGCCGCTCCAATGGATCAGCGACCAGCAATGGGAAACCAGCGTGGACATCAAGGGGGCGGGCGAGCTGCGGATGGAATACAGCTATCAGCTCCGGCAGCCGGGCAACGGTGTGGAGCTCGATGAATGGCTCGCGCCACGTGTCGTCGAGTTCGATCCTGCGGTGCGGGACGCGCTGCTTCTGTTGGACTCGTGGTGCTCGGCGGGGACTGTTGATTACGCTTTCGAGACGAACGCCTTCCTCGCCGTGCTGCCGCCGCGGGGGCCATTTGAAAAGCTCGTCATCCCGCCCGATGCGAACCACACGTTCCAGCTCCGGATGGCGGCCGTGCCGACGGGGACGGTGCCGTGCGTGATCGGCAGCGTGAAGGAGATCGGCGGCTGGGGCTGGCATCACGCGGTGCCCTTGCACGAGGTTTCTCCGAACGTCTGGCAGAAGGATCTCTATCTGCCGGACGACTGGGGCGTTCACTACAAATACGGCCTGTTCGACCTGAAGCTGAAATGCGTGACACGCATGGAGAACGGCGACAACCGCTGGCTGCCCGCGCGCGGATACGGCAAGCAGCAATGGACGAAAGTGAGCGACGAGTGTTTCCGCAGGGACACGTCCGGACTTTTCCGCGGGGCAGGGGTGGCGATTCCGGTGTTCTCGCTGCGCAGTGGGAAAAGCCTCGGTGTCGGCGAGTTCGCGGACCTCAAGCCGCTCGCTGACTGGGCGAACGGCGTGGGACTGAACCTGATCCAGATCCTGCCGATCAACGACACCACTTCCTCGCACGACTGGACGGACTCCTATCCGTATTCGGCGATCAGCGTCTTCGCCCTCCATCCGATCTATCTGCGGATCGATGATCTGGAGCATGCGATGCCCGCCGCTTTCAAGGACGAGGTGAAGACCACCCGTGCCGCTCTCAACGGACTGGAGCAGGTGGATTACGAGGCGGTGATGGTTGCGAAGATGAAACTCACCCGCCAGATTTTCGACAAGCACCGCAAGGCGATCCTTGCTAACGGAAAGTTCAATGCTTTCCTCGGAACCAACCGCGACTGGGTCGTTCCCTATGCCGTCTTCTGCGTGAAGCGCGATCATTTCGGCACTGCGGATTTCAGCCACTGGGAGGACTGGGCGGTTTTCGATGAGAAAAAGGTGAACTCGCTGTTTGATCCCGCGCATCCGGCGTTTCCTGAAATCGCCTATCACATCTGGCTCCAGTGCGAGCTGGACCAACAGCTCGCCGATGCCGTCGGTCATCTGCATGAAAAGGGCCTCGCGCTCAAGGGTGACCTGCCGATCGGCATCGACCGCCAGTCGGTGGACGCGTGGTCCGCACCGCACCTTTTCAAGATGGACGCGCAGGCCGGAGCACCGCCGGATGCATTCGCGGTGAAGGGGCAGAACTGGGGGTTCCCGACCTACAACTGGGAGGTGATGAAACGGGACGACTACGCCTGGTGGCGGTCGCGCTTCGAGCAGCTCAGCCGTTATTTCGACGCCTACCGGATCGACCACATCCTCGGCTTCTTCCGCATCTGGCAGGTGCCTTTCGAGCACGTCGAGGGCATCATGGGTTATTTCGATCCGGCGATGCCGATCCACATCGACGAGATCCGCAAGCGCGGCATCGACTTTGATTATAACAGATTCTGCCGCCCCTACATCCGCTGGAACATGCTGAGCGAAAAGTTCGGTGAAGCGGCGGAATACGTGAAGGGGAATTTCCTGCACGATTCCGGGGACGGCTATTTCCACCTCAGCGAGAAGGTGCTCACCCAGCGGCGGATCGTCGATTATTTCACCGAGCATCCGCACGATGATTTCATCCGGGAAGGTCTGTTGGATTGTGCGAGCGAGGTTCTTTTTTTCGAGGTGAAGGGATCGCACGGCACGCAGTTCCATCCGCGCATGTCGATTCAGGGGACCCATTCATACAAGGATCTCGATGACGACGTCCGCTGGCGGGTGGAGGATCTTTACAACGACTATTTTTACCGCCGTCAGGAGGATTTCTGGCAGGCGAGGGGATACGAGAAACTGCCGGCCATGCGACAGGCCAGTCCGATGCTGCTCTGCGGCGAGGACCTCGGCATGGTTCCCGCCTGTGTACCGGGCGTGTTGAAAGAGCTCGGCATCCTGTCGTTGGAAATCCAGCGCATGCCGAAGACCCATGAGACGGAGTTCTTCAACCCGGCGCAGGCTCCCTACATGAGCGTCGTCAGCCCCTCGACTCACGACATGCCGACGCTCCGCGCCTGGTGGAAGGAGGACGTCGGCACGACCGCGCGTTTCGCCTGGCAGATGTTCGGCATCGGGTCCGCACAGCCGGAACTCTCCGGCGACGTCGCCGCGAAGATCATCTGGCAGCACCTCCAGTCTCCGGCGATGTGGGCGATTTTCCCACTCCAGGACCTGCTCGCCATCGACGAAACGCTGCGGAATCCGGATCCCGAGTCCGAGCGCATCAACGTGCCGGCCATCATGCCCTACTACTGGCGCTACCGGATGCACCTCGATCTCGACGAACTCACGGCTGCGGAAGGCTTCAACACCAGGATCGGACGGCTTCTGCAGGCCTCCCACCGCGCGGGCTCGCCGTAACCCGAATTTTCCTTGAGGATGCCTTGACCGGGTGTGCGGGCGGACAATAGGGTGCGCGCGGTTTTCCGCTTCGATACCGATCCGCATACTATGAACATCCACGAATACCAAGCCAAGGAACTCTTCGACCGCTTTGGCGTGCCGAGCCCCAAGGGAAAAGCAGCCTCCACCGCCAAGGAAGCCCACGACGCCGCCAAATGGCTCGACGTCAAGAATCTGGTCGTGAAAGCCCAGGTCCATGCCGGTGGCCGCGGCAAGGGGACGTTCAAGAACGGTTTCCAAGGCGGCGTGCATCTCGTGGAATCCGCCGAAGCCGCGCGCGATGTGGCCGAGAAAATGCTCGGTGAGGTGCTCGTCACCAAGCAGACCGGTGAGGAAGGCAAGCTCGTCCGCAAGGTGATGATCGCCGAGTCCGTCAACATCAGCCGTGAACTTTACCTCGCGATCCTGATGGACCGCCAGTCCTGTCAACCGGTTGTCATCGTCTCCACCGAAGGCGGCATGGACATCGAGGACGTGGCCGAGAAGACCCCGGAAAAGATCCTCCGCGAGTTCATCCATCCACTCGCCGGACTCCAGGCCTATCAGGTCCGCAAGATCTGCAAGACCCTCGGCCTCACCACCACCGCCCGCCAGTTCGGACGCCTGCTTCATTCACTCTACAAGCTCTTCATCGAGTGCGACTGCTCGATGGTTGAAATCAATCCGGTCGTCATCACCACCGACGACCACGTTTACGCCCTCGACGCGAAGTTCAACTTCGACGACAACGCCCTCTACCGCCATCCGGAGATTTCCGCCATGCGCGACAAGGAGGAGGAGGATCCCCGTGAAGTCGCCGCGGCCGAGTATGAGCTGAACTACATCGGCCTTGATGGAAACATCGCCTGCCTCGTCAACGGAGCCGGCCTCGCGATGGCCACCATGGACATCATCAAGCACTACGGTGGTGATCCTGCGAACTTCCTCGACGTGGGCGGCGGAGCCTCGAAAGAGCAGGTCACCGCGGCATTCAAGATCATCCTCGGTGATCCGAACGTGAAGGGCATCCTGATCAACATCTTCGGTGGCATCATGGACTGCAACATCATCGCCGAAGGCGTGATCGCCGCAGCCAAGGAAACCGGCCTGCCGATCCCGCTCGTCGTCCGCCTCGAAGGCAACAACGTCGATATGGGCAAGGCCACCCTCGCCGCCTCCGGCCTGAACATCGTCAACGCCAGCGACATGGCCGACGGTGCCAAGAAGATCGTCGCCGCCGTCGCCTGATCGCTTCTCCTCCTGATCGATGACCCTGCGGCAATTCTACGACTGGCAAACCATGGGCGGCGCGAAAGACGTCTCCCGGTTGGTTGCTGCGTTGGAGGAACGCGAGATTTCCTGGTGTATGATTGGTGGATTGGCGGTGAACCACTGGGCGTTGGAGCCAATGACCACCGCGGATGTCGATCTGGTCATCGTTTCGGACAAAGTCGAGGAAGCGGCGGAAACGTTGAGAAGCCTGAACTTTACCGAGAGGCGTTTTCAGTGGTCGATCAATTTCAAAGGTGAATCCAAGGTATCCATCCAAGTCAGCACGGAGGAGATTTATCTTGATTTCCCGGAACGTTCAACCGCAGCCACCGTGCATGGAATCCTGATGCGGGTGGCTAGTCTTGAGGACACACTCAAGGGAAAGATCGCCGCTTACCAGGACCCTCAGCGCCGCCCTAGCAAACGGCAAAAAGACCTTGCTGATATCTCAAGACTCCTTGAAGCGCATCCCTCGATCAAGGATCTGATTCCACAGCCGATTTACGACAGACTCGAAAAATAACTCATCCCAACCGATCTAAACAACATGGCCATTCTAATCGACGAAAACACCAAGCTCCTGGTCCAGGGAATCACCGGCAGCTTCGGCGCACGCCACGCCCAGCTCTCGCTGGACTACGGCACCAAGCTGGTCGCCGGCGTCACACCCGGCAAGGGCGGACAGAAGTTTGAAAACATCGTGCCCATCTTCGACACCGTTTATGAAGCGGTGCAGGAAACCGGTGCCTCCGCCACCGCCATCTTCGTTCCGCCCGCCTTCGCCGCGGATGCGATCCTCGAAGCGGCCGATGCCGGTGTGGAACTCATCGTCTGCATCACCGAAGGCATCCCCGTCATGGACATGATGCGGGTGAAGGAGATGCTCAAAGGCTCCAAGTCCCGCCTCGTCGGGCCTAACTGCCCCGGCATCGTCACTCCCGGACTCGGCGAGAAAAGCCACGGCGGCTGCCGCATCGGCATCGCCCCCGGCTACATCCACAAGCGTGGCAACGTCGGCGTCGTCTCGCGTTCCGGCACGCTCACCTACGAAGCCGTGTTCCAACTCACGCAGCTCGGCTACGGCCAGAGCACCTGCGTCGGCATCGGCGGCGATCCGATCAACGGCACCAACCACCTGGAAGTGCTCGAAATGTTCAACAACGACCCCGAAACCGAAGCCATCATCCTCATCGGTGAGATCGGCGGCAACGCGGAAGTCGAAGCCGCCCGCTGGGCCAAGGAAAACTGCAAGAAGCCCATCGCCGGATTCATCGCCGGAGCCACCGCGCCTCCGGGCCGCCGCATGGGCCACGCCGGAGCCATCGTCGGCGGCGAGGAAGACACCGCGCAGGCCAAGAAGCGCATTCTCGCCGAGTGCGGCATCGCCGTCGCGGAAACGCCTTCGGTCATGGCTGCCACGCTGCTTGAGCGCTGGGGCAAGTGATCTGAAATCATCTATCAAAGGGCGGGGCGCAAGCTCCGCCCTTTTTTTGTTGGGGCTGGGAGCGCGGAATTCATTCCGCCAGTCAATGACCAGCGAAAGCCAAGCGCCTTCAGCTCCACATTTTCGCCACCCATTGACCCACCACAAGAGTGTCATCGCTCCCTTGGCTCGGATGTGGACAGCTCTCAAAAACAGGATAGGCTCTCCTGTTATGAACGACGATGCCCCAGCTGAGGAATCCGAAAAACTGAGCCAGCTCGGACTTGCTCGGACCAGTCTCGTTTTTGGGATCCTCAGTATTTTGTTGGCGTTTGTTTTTGTCTTTGGACTCATCGCGATCTTCACCGGCACGCGGGCGAGACGGCGCTTGCTCAAGTTGCCTGATACGGGAAAAGGCGCGACGACCGCATTTTGCGGAATGATGTTGGGTGGGTTGTCACTTGTCATTGGAATGATGGAAGTTTTCGCCTTTCCAACCGCGAATCCACGCAACGGACGCCTTATAACAGCGCGTGCAACTTCCATTGCCATCGAATCAGCCGTGAACAATATCTATTCCGAATATGGGAAAATACCAGATGCGCGAGACCGGGTGACGACGTATTCGACAGAGGGAGTGAAATTCCTGACGATCCTGCTGGGGATTGAAGACAAAGCCTCGAAACAAGAGAATTTCCGTGGCATCAAGTTCCTCTCGGTCAGGGAGGGGAAGAATCGCAAAGGTGGTCTGATATTAGATGCCACAGGGCGTTTTCCTATAGGCATGTTCGATCCCTACGGAAATCCCTACACCGTCATCCTCGATACCGACTATGACGAGCAACTCCACTTCGACATCGCGGGAAAGCCATTCCATTTGAAAGGCCGCAGAGTCGCAGTCTTTTCGCCGGGGCGTGACGGCAAGCTGGGAACGTCCGACGACGTCAAGACGTGGGAGTAAATCAAATTCATCACTCCGCCAGCGTCACCCTCACCCTGACGAAATACGCCGGTCCGTTCAGCGGCAGACTCACCGTCACCTCCTCGAAGCCATTCGTGGACGGCAGGTAGGACGCGTTGCTGAACACCGCTCCGCCCGGCAGTTCATTGTTCCATGTTTGCATGTCGCTTGAAAACTCGAGCGTCTCGTTCAGTCCCCGCGCAGCCGCGTCGGTACGGAGCGGATAGTGGATCAGCAGGTTGTTCCCGGAAGTTTCCTCCATGGGTGTCAGACGATGGCCCACCGGCGAAATTTGCGATGACTGCAACGGTGAACCGCCGAACGCGTATTCGATCAGATTGCCGATCCCATCGTGATCCGGGTCAGCATCGTAGGCCGTTTCGCTGGCTCCGTTGATCCAAGAAGCATAGCTCGGAACGATCGCCAAACTCGGATTCGTCGTGACCGCGCTGCCGCCGTCGTAGGACTGGACTGCGGTGAGTTGCAGGTTATCTGTCGCTGGCAGACTGCTCCATGTCGCGGTGAGCGGGTTGCTCGCGCCGTTGGTGATTCCACCGCGCCTGCATTTCCAGACCAAGGGGGTGGCCGCCTCGCAGATCCAGCCGGCGCCGCTGACACCGACGGGCGCGGTCTGAAATGTTAGCGAGAGGCTGACGTTGTGGGCAGCCGCCGCGCCGGTGTTGGCGGTGGTGATGGAAATGCTTCCGGGTTTCATCTGTCGCAGCGGAGCACCGGCGGTCACGTTCGTGCCGAGCGTGGTGGCCGCCGGATAGAAACGTTTGATGTGATAGCCCTGGCCGTCCATCAGCGCGTCGAGCTGTGGAAGATAGCTGGGAAGGGAAGCCATGTAGCTTCTGAAGGTCGGACCGTCCACGTTGTCCGCGGGTGTCAGGTCGTCATAGCCGCTGATCGTTCCCACGATCGCGGGCTCGCCGTTTTCCATCACGAAGACCGGTCCACCCGAGTCTCCGGGACGGACGTTGCAGCGGTGCAGCGTGTCGCTGTTGGCGTTGCGGTTGTAATCGAAATAGAGAAACCGCGTCGTATCAAATCCGGGGTCGTTGCTCAGTGTGGTGAAGCCCTGGATCTCCGTGGTGCTGGCGAGCACGAAGCTGCCGCAGACGAGCAGCGGTTTGTGAATGTAGGCATTTTCATCCGCGAGATTGAGCACTTTGAATGGAGTGATGCCCGCGGCGGTGACAGGAGCTGATAGGGTCACGATCATCAGGTCGGTGGCCTGTCCCTCGTTGTTGATGACCGGCACCTGGCTTTCGATCCCCACCAGGTGCTGCAGTCCGTCGCTGCCGAGGAAATTGATCTGCCACCCGGCACCGAGCGTGTAGTGGGTGGCGTAAACGGCGTGGCGCGGCGAAACGAGGGCGATCTGGCGCGTCCAATCCGTGGGATGCTCGGGCCAGCCGATCGCGCGGAGTTTCGTGGCGTCGAAGGTGGTGAAATTCGGATTGATAAACGGTGGGTGGCCGTAGATCTGCTTTCCGGGAATCTCGAGAAGCCATTTTTGATTCCCGTAGGTGGTATCATTATAACCACGGATCTCCAGAGCTGCGGCAGTGCAGCAGGTAGCCACGAAAATGGCGGGCCAGGAGCATCGGGGGGAAAGGCTCACGCGCGAGGACATAGCCTCAATCGTGGATCTTGGCCAGTTTTACTCTTCGCCGCGTTTTTCCGGCCCAAAATACCGCGGTTTCACAGTCACTCCTCCGGCAGAGTCAGCAGCTCCTCATCCTCCTCGCGATATTGCTCGAGGAGGAACCCGTCGTTCGCATGCCAGCGCAGCCAGACCGCGTCGCCCCAGGTGGGAGGCAGCTCGTCGAGCTGGAACGTGCGGTGCTGTTTCTCGGCACAGATCCGGTATTCGCCACAGCGGATCCAGTAGCGCGTGTGCGAGCCGAAATAAATCACATCCTCCACCGTGCCGGGCACCGCGTTTTCCCACTCGCCGCCCGCCGGTTTCTCGCGTGAAACCATGAGTTTCTCCGGACGCACGGATAGATGAATGCGGTCGCCGGGGCGCACCGGTTTGTCGTTGTCAATCAGGACCGCGCCGAGGCCGGGAATCTCCGCGCGGGAGAACCGCTGGCTGAGTGCTTCCGTCACGCGGCCTTCGAGGAAATTCGTATCGCCGATGAACGCCGCGACGAAGGACGTGCGCGGTGTTTCATATATCTCCGCCGGTTTCCCGATCTGCTCGATGCGTCCCTTGTTCATCACCGCGATGGTGTCGGAAATCGACATCGCCTCGCCCTGGTCGTGGGTGACGTAGAGGAAGGTGATGCCTACCTCGTCGTGAATCGCGTCCAGCTCCACAAGCAGGCGCTGCCGCAGTTTCAGGTCGAGTGCGGCGAGTGGTTCGTCCAGCAGCAGCACGCGCGGCTTGTTCGCCAGCGCGCGGGCGATCCCCACCCGCTGCTTCTGCCCGCCGGAGAGCTTCGACGGCATCTTGTCCGCATGGGACGTTAGGTCGACCAACTCCAGCATCCGGTCCACCTCGCGGGTGACATCCGTTTTGGAGAGCTTCGCGATTTTCAGCCCGAAGCCGATATTGTCGCGCACGCTCAGGTGGGGGAAGAGCGCGTAGTTTTGGAACACCGTGTTCACCGGCCGCTGTTCCGGTGGCAGCAGCGTGATGTCGCGGCCGTCGAGCAGCACGCGGCCTGAGTCCGGCGTTTCAAATCCCGCCGCCATCCGCAGCAGGGTGGTCTTGCCGCAGCCGGAAGGACCTAACAATGAGAACGTTTTTCCCTGGCCGATTTCCAGCGTCACCCCGTCCACCGCCGTGAAATCGCCGAAGCGTTTCGTGACGTTTTCAAATCGCAGCGTGCCTTCCATCCCGCGCGAATCAGAGAGACTTTTCCCGGAAACCTCAACTCCCATCTCCGCCACGGCCTGACATCAAAAACATCTGAATATTTTCAGCCGCAAAAAGGATCAAGAAACCGCAAAAAAGGGAGGTAGGGAAAATGAGGATGCATCGCAGCTCAGCACTGAATATTTTTTCCCATGAGGAAATCAAGCGACAGGATCTATTTTTGCGCTCTTTTTGATCCTTTTTGCGGCTGAAGTCATCTGGCTGTTTCTGATGCGTCCGCCAGCGGAAATAGAAAACTGGCAAATCGCCCGCCGCTCGATTAGTCCTCGCACGCGTGAAGTTCCTGCCATTTTTCCTGCTGCCGCTGCTTGCCTCCTGCGTCTCCTCGGTCACCCGCGAGCAAAGCGTGGCCACCGCCTACCGCTACACCCAGGTCCGGTGGACGCCGTCGGAGGACAACGTCCGCCACGGCCCGGATTCGCGCGGCATCATGGTCCACACGCCGGACCACACGATCGAAAAATTCGGCGACCGCCGCGGCTGGTGGCAACCGGGAAAACCCGCTACCAGCATGCCCTATCAGTGGGGTGGCTTCGACACGCCGGAGTCGTTTCTGAAAAAGGTCGAAGCCGGGAAAAAAGCCGGTGACGTCGGTGATGCGGCCAAGCGCAAACTCGGCGACGCAGGCACCAGCGCCGAATCCTGCGGCATCGACTGCTCGGGCTTCGTCTCGCGCTGTTGGAACCTCAGCCGTCCGTATTCCACCGCGGAGATGCATCAGATCTGCAAGCCGCTGGCTTCGTGGGATGAATTGCAGCCCGGCGACATTCTCCTCAACGACAAGCACGTGGTCCTGTTTGTGAAGTGGGCGGTTCCCGGCAGGGACATCAGCGGCTACCAGGCGGGGCCGTTTCCCAAGTGGATGGTCAGCGCCTGCGGGCTGAGCAAATCGAAGCTGCTAGGTGAAGGCTACGCACCCTGGCGCTACCGCGGCATGATCGGTACACAACCGCCACAAGCCGCCGCTGTCCGGGACATCAGCCGCGAGTGGCGCTGAGCGGAAAATTCCCTGAAATGTCAGGTCACGGCCGCAGGTATCAGGATTTCACGCCTCATGAATCCCCACCGACTTTCACGCATTCTGGCGATCCTGACGATCGCGTCCTGCGCCCCGCTGCTTGCCGCCGAAGGCAAATTCGATCTCACCGCGCGCGCCAGCGGGATCGATCCGATGGCGAAGCCACATCCGGAGATCGACTTCCTGTTTGAAAAGGATGGCAAACCGCAGGACGTCGAACACGCCAGCGTCGATACCCGCGTGGCGTCGCAGGGGAAGCTCGTCATCTGGCTGATGGGCTATAACAAGGACTTCTTCGACCACCTTTCCAGCTACGGCCTCAATTCCATCCAGGTGCACTATGCGAACGGCTGGTTCTCCAAACTCTACTCCGGCCCGCCGCCGCAGGACGATCTGTTTCTATCAAATATCCGGCTCGAAGCCGCCACTGGCATGGATGTGAGCAAGGCGGTGGACATTCCGAAAGCCGACTCCATCAAGGAGCGTTCCTATCAGTTTGTGAAATGGCTTGATCATGAGAATCCGCAGGGCCGATGGAAACAATTCCTCACCGCCGATGGCAAAGGGCTGCGGTGGGACAAGGTGATCCTCTCGGGCATTTCCCACGGATCCACCACCGCCGCGCGGATGGCGAAGGCGGTGAAGGTGGACCGGGTGGTGATGTTCTCGGGACCGCGCGACCAATATGAAGTCTGGCAGAAACTTCCCTCCGCCACGCCGGAGAACCGCTTTTTCGGATTCTCCCACGTGCTCGACGATGGCTGGAGCGGCGATCACTATCCGCGTTCCTGGCAGATGATGGGATTGCAGGAATTCGGACCGGTCGTGAATGTGGATCACGCCGCCGCGCCTTATGGGAACACCCGGCGGCTGATCACCGACGCCGACGTGAAGGGCGATCCGAAACGCGCCCACGGTTCGGTCGTTCCCGGTGGCGCGGCGGTGAAGGATGCGGCTGGGAAATACCTGCACGAGGATGTCTGGCGTTATCTCTTCACCCATCCGGTCGAGGAAACCGGCAAGCCGGTCCCGGCGGATCCGCATGTGTGGCTGGACCAGCGGAAGCCACGCCCCTGAGATGCTTCTCTAAAACCGGAGCGCGGCATGGAATCGTGGTTGCGGCGTCCCGCCGCAGTGAGTTAGGTGGCTGCGGACAAGCTTTCGTTGCTGCGAGACGCGGCAACCACGGCTTTCCAAAACAAGATCGCCTCCTGCCTGAGTCAGGCCGGGCAGGAACACTAACGGCGAATTTGCTTTTCAATGAATTCCGCTCCGTGCAGCGTGCATGAGTTTGAAAAATCCCATCAACCCATTTTTCCTGACATCATGACCTCACGATTTAACTTTGTTTTCTGGGGACTGATGTTCGCGTTTTTCAGGATCTCGATTGGGAATTTCGACATCCTACCGGACCTCGTCGGTTATGTCCTGATCTCGATCGGTTGCGCGGGGCTCGCCCGGATATCTCCGCGGTTCACGATGGTGCAGGTTTTTTGTGGGGTGCTGGCAGTGCTGTCGGTCATGCCCGGCTGGTTCATTCGTGAGAGGGTGCCGGGCCAGGAGCATCTGGCGGAACTCATGCAGTGCGGGCTGATGTGGTTCCTGATGGGCGGCGTGATGGTCTTCGCCGCCACACACCAACGGCCGGATCTGGCACGTCGTGCGGAAATTTTAATGCGGGTGGGGCTGGGGTTGTCGGTTTTCCTGATGATTTTCGGATGGGGTTTTCCCACTGTGGGCAATGGTTTCTTCAATACGGTCATGGGGCTGGCTGCGGTTGCGGTGTTTATTGTTCTGATCCTTGCTCTGTTGCTGATCCGGCGGGTGAGCCGTGAGCTCGCGGCGCTTGTCCCCTACGAGCGGGAGCTGTCATGGTGGCCCTCCGTGCTCTGCCTATCCAGCGGTCTGGCTGCGTTGGGAGTCGGGATATTTTTCGTCACCTCCAGTACCGGTTACCAATCCAGCACCTTCAGTGGAGCGAATTTCCATGCCAAGGATCCGCAGGGATGCGAGGTGGTCTTTTCCGATCTCAAGAAGCTGCTCGATGCCAAAGGCTTCTCGTCTTCCTACGCTCCGACGGAAATGGACCGATTCTCCGGCATGCACAGCGCGGATGCCCGCGATATCTGGCTTCAGAGCGAGCGGGGGGAGTTCAAAGGAATCTATCTCAGGATATCCAGATCGCCCTCGTCCATTGCCATCTCCACCAAATGGGAGCATGACGGCTTCAAGTGGGATGCCTCCCGCACCCAACGGCGGGCCTACCAGGTTTCGTTGGAAATCGCCCGCTGGTTCCACAGCAGGCCGGAGAAAGGGGACATGCCTGCCGAGATCGAGGACTCGGGGATCCGTTACTTTGAGAAATCTCTGGCGGATCTGCCGATGGAGTAGCGTTCTGTTCCAGCGTGGTGGTGGCGTCCCGCCGCAGTGCCCGTGCGTAGCCAGTGGCTTCGCCGGATTCAAGCTGGCTACCGCCTCTCCGAATTCTGCCCGCTCGGCACTTCTTCCTCTCCTCTGACCACTGACCACTGACCACTTCTTCCCTTCGCTACGAAGGAATCTGCACCACCTGCCCGCCCTCGGAAAGCGACGCCTCCTCCTTCTGTTCCGCTTCGACCTCCATCGCCATCCGGGTGTGCTGCCGCAGCGTGGCGACGATGAAGTCATTCACATGCAGCCCCTTCGCCGAGGCCTCCGCATGCAGCGCGACGAACTCGTCGTCCGTGAGATCCAGATTGAAACTGCCGTCAGGTTTTTCGT
>JBDSNC010000185.1:0-17078 GCA_039915545.1 Luteolibacter sp. | reverse complement strand
CGGCCCCATTCTCGCGACAGAACCTTGTGGGCAACTTTCCTAGCCCAGTGACGCTGGCGCGTGAAAAGCGGCGCTCGGAAAATCCATGCAGTTAGAGCCGGTTCCCACTCTTTTCTCGATTGTGCCGAAAATAATAGAGGATCACTTCGGCATTCGGATGCCATCGGTATTGAAGGAGTTCTACGCCGATCCATCCAAAGTGCTGCAGCAAGAGTTTGAAATTGAGATACGGAAGCCAATCGAAGGGGAAATCGAAAAGCGAGTTCATGTGCAAAATTTCGCTCCGATGAATGACTTTAGTATTGAATTGTCGAGACAGACAGAAGGGTTTCTAGCAATTGCCGGTGATGGAGGAGGTGGAAGCTACATGTTCAATCCGAAATCGATCGATGCTGAGATTCACTACTATTTCGTGCAGGATGGGGCCATCTTTCCCACGGGATTGACCCTTATTGAGTTTCTAAAAGGTCCACGCCATGAAGCAACATGGGGTGTGGATTAGATGCAGCACAAGCCGTGCATGGCTAATACTATTAGCCCCTTGATTTTGGATGCACCACCTCATTTCAACATCGAGCCCGCGTTCAACGCAGGCTCCCGCTAGCAGGTGCGCCATCACTTTTACGTAGCTATCGGATCTGTTTCGCCCCTTCAGGGCGGAGCAGGGTGGCTGATGGATACCCAGGGCGGCGCTGTCGCTTGCCCTGGGCTGGCTTGTGAGAGGCCTTTGGCCTGAAGATGAAGTCTCTCTGGTTCGGGAAACCGGTATCATGACAGAGGGACATGCCTTTCATGACAGAGGGACATGGCTTTAATCCCAGCATGGATGTTCAATCGCGACGGAGATTTGAACGTTGCTCTGAAAGGACCCCGGGGTATGCTGCCCGCATGACACTCAAAGCGATCATTCACGAAGCGGAGGAGGGCGGGTTCTGGGCAGAGGTTCCGGCATTGCCGGGATGCGTGACTCAGGGGGAGTCGATGGTAGAGCTGGAAGCGAACCTGCATGAGGCGATCGAAGGGTGGCTTCTCGCAGCAGAACCGGATGACCGCGGGCCGGGAGGCAATCGGATTCTCGAAGTGGCGGTATGAAGGCGGTGAGCGGCAAGCGTCTCGCCAAGCTGGCGGAACAGAAGGGATGGACGCTCGCCCGGATAAACGGCAGTCACCACGTTTACACAATGCCGGGTAGAATCGAAAGATTGGTGATCCCCATTCACGGGAACGAATCGCTGAAAATCGGTTTGCAGCGCAGTTTGATGAAGATCGTTCCGATTGGAGACGAGGAACTCTGACTGGATTTTCCCGAGACCTGTCTTGGGCTTCGGTGACTGGTTGGTCGTTTGAAACGTCAAGAATTCACTCCCGCACCCGCTCGATGTGCACGGCGACGCACTCGGTGTTCGGCAGGATGTGCTTTTCGATGGTGATGGCGACCTTCGCGAGCGGATGATGGCCGAGCAGGTGGCTGGCGATGTCGGTGGCGAGGGTTTCGATCAGGCGGCGCGGGCGGGCGGCGGCGAGGGCTTCGATTTCGAGGGAGACGGCGTAGTAGTCGATGGTGCGCGTGATGTCGTCGGCGAGGCCGTCGAAGGTCTGGCCGGGGGTCATTTTCACCGTGACGAGAAGGGTTTGCGGCGCGGCGCGTTCGTCGTCCGGCACACCGATGTGGGTGGCGATGCGGAGGCGGCGGATCTCGATCGTGTCCATTTTTTGGATTTTGGATTTTGGATTTTGGATTTTGGATTTTGGATTTGAGACTGAATTCAAAATCCAACATCCAAAATTCAAAATCACAATGGGATGAGGTTTTGGGAGATGGCTTCGACGAGGAGGAAGCGGGTGGGGTGGTTGAGGTCGAGCGAGAGGGCGTCGGCGGGCGGGAGCCAGAGGAAGTCCTCGGCTTCGTCGTTGAGCTGGACGGCGGTGGTTTTCGCGCGGGCGATGTAGTTCAATAACAGGAAATGCTCGGGGCGCATGAACTCGGGGGAGTCGATGGAATCCTGAACGAGGGCGAAGCGGATGTCGTCGAGCTCGATAGAGGTTTCCTCGCGGATCTCGCGGCGGAGGGCGGCGACGGACGATTCGCCGCGCTCGATTTTTCCGCCGGGGATGCCCCAGCGGTGGCCCCATTTGTGGGTGCGGATCATCAGGATTTTCCCATGTCCGTCGTGCAGCAGCGCGCCGACGGTGGCGATCGGCCGGGTGACGGTGCGGCGGCGGTCGAGCAGGCCGCGGAGCACGCCGAGGTCGGGGACGGTGAGGTCCGGGCGGACGGCGGCGAGGATTTCCGCATGGTTGTAGCCGGTGAGCACGGCGATGGAGGAAACGCCGCCGTGGCGCGCGGTTTCCACGTCGTGGGTCATGTCGCCGACGAAGGCGGTTTCGGCGGGATCGAGGCGGTGGGTGGCGAGGATCTGATGGATGAGCTCGCGCTTGTCGAGCACGCCGGAGTAGGTGGCTTCGAAGTGTTTCCGGAGGTCGAACTCGTCCATCTGGCGCTCGAAGGCGGTGGTGTCCATGGAGGTGAGGACGAAGCAGCGGACGCCGAGAGCGGTGCACCATTCGAGTTTCTCCCGGGCGTGGGGGAGCACGGTGACGGGGGTGATGGCGGCATCGAAGGCGGGACGGAAGTGAGATTCCAGCTCGTCGAGCGGGATGTGCGGGAGGAGCTCGGCGTAGAAATCGCTGTAGGGCAGGCGGAAGCTGCGGCGGAAGCCTTCGCGGTCGAGCGGGGCGACGCCGTATTTTCCGAGAACGGCGTTGGTGGCTTCGATCACCGGGCCGAGGTCGTCCACGAGCGTGCCGGACCAGTCGAAGATGAGATTGCGAAACATGGGGAGGGGGAATTTGGATTTACCGCTGAGGTGCGAAGGGACGCGAAGATAGTGAGGCAGGCGGGCGGTAAATCAGAGTCACAATTTCAAAACTTTGCGTTCCTCCGCGACCTTCGCGCCTTTGCGGTGAAATCACCCGAGCTGGAATTTCACCGACTTGATCTTGTTTTCCCCGAGCTGACTGCGGATGCGGGTGAGCAGCATCGGCTTCATCTGTTCAAGCTGGAAACGCAGCGCGGGCTGGGTGACGCGGAGGACGAGGTGGCCGCCCTTGACGGAGATCGGCTCGGTGTGGCGGGCGATGAAATCCCCGGCGAGTTCCTTCCAGGTGGCGCGGACCTCGTCTTCATTCAGGCCGTCTTCGGCACCGGCGGCACGCAGGATGGCGGCGACGAATTGCGCCGCCTTGTGGATGCCGGCGTTCAGATCCGGCGGTTCTTCGGCACCGCGCCATTCCCGCAGGATTTCCTCGCGGATTCTGCCGGGGCGCGGTTTTTTCCTCATGGCGGCGGGGCGATCAGGCGTCGCCGTCCTCGCCGATCGCTTCGACCGGGCAGCCTTCCATGGCCTCGCGGCATTGGGCGGCTTCGTCGTCGTTGACCGGTTGTTTGTAAACGTAGGAATATCCTTCGTCTTCGGCGCGGGTGAAGTTGCCCGGCGCGGTTTCGCGGCAGAGGTCGCAGTCGATGCACTGGCTGTCCACGAAGAACTTGCCAGGCACATTTTCGATATTTTTGTCTTCGCGGTCAGCCATGATGGATAAAAGGATTTACAAGTCCTTCGATGCCTTTGCGTGGCTTTGGATGCAACTGGATTTTTCCGGAATTTGGGATTTGGCTTTCGCACTGGCCAAGTCGGAGTCCGCTCATTAAGAAAAACGAAGCTGCCCGTCATGACACCCGAACCGCCTTCATCACCCGATGGATCCCCGTTGCCTCCAAGGCATCGCCCGAATCTGGGCAATCTCGCCAAGGACACGACGGAGACGGATCTCTGGGCCTTCGACGACCCGGAATCCCAAGAGGAACCTTCCGCCGAAAAACCACCCGCCGAGCCGACCGTTCCCGCTCCCCGGCCGATCGACAAACTGAAGGTGCGCCAGTTCAATGAAGGCTCCTCACCGAAAGGTTCCGGCAGCAAGGACCGCATCCAGACGAACATCAGCAAGATCCGTCCGAAATCCTCCGCCGGCAGCTCCCCGCCCCTTTCCTCAAAACCCTCGGGCGACTTCGACGACCTCGATCACTGGGAAGACACCAGCCCGGCCCCGGAGCCTTTGGCAATTCCCGACGAGAATCCGCCCGAACCTGAAAAAATCATCGCACTCCCGGAAGCCCCCGCCGCCACACCTCCCGCGCCTCCCGCCGAACCACAGGCGAACGATTCGGAGGAATTCGCGCCCGCGCTTCCTGAGAAACCCATCGTGGAGTCGCTGCACCTGAAGCTGAACCTGACGAAACTCGAGCGCATCGGCCTCGTCGCGCTGCTCGCCGTTCTGGTCGTCGGGGCAGCATCGGTGGTCATCTATTCGCTCGGCCGCCTGCCCACCGAATCCGCCCGGGTGAAGTCCACCGACTTTCCGATCAAGGGCAGGCAGCTCAGCATCGCCTCCGCCGACACCTACTGGCGGGCACCCGTCGTCGATGGGAAAACTCCCGACGTCATCCGCCGCGGCACCGTCCTGATCCCCGTGGTGAAACTCGCCACCGCGGACGGCTCCGGCGCGATCCGCGTCATCTACCGCAGCAACGACGGCGAGTCCATCGGCGACATCGTCACCCGCACCGTGCAGAACGGACAGAAACTCGAAATCGCTGCCACCGCCGGTTTCGACGACATCGGCATGCACGCCGCCTACCGTACCGGCGAGACCAAGCCTTGGACGGTCGAGGTTTACGAGGCACCGACGGCCTCCGCCGCGAACGAGGATTTCAAGAAGCTCTTCCAGATGAACGTTTCCACCGACCGCCGCTGAATCACCCTGTCATGTCCAATCAAGAAATCACCCCACTCGTGCCGAAAGAAGGCTGGCACGTCATGCATCTTTTCTATCATGTCGATCACGCGCAGTGGTCGCTCTACAGCGACGAGGAACAGCGCCAGGCGAAGACCCGCCTCACCGAGCTGGTGCAGGAAATCCGCGCCAATCCGGACACCCATCTGCTGATCTTCTCCATCGCCACCCCGAAGGCGGACCTCGGTTTCATGCTCCTCACACCTGACCTCCAGGTGGCGAACACCTATGAAAAGCAGCTCACGCTCTCGCTCGGGCCGGAAATCCTCAGCCCGGTCTATTCCTATCTCTCACAAACCGAGAGCTCCGAATACACCACCACCCGCGAGCAATACACGGCGGAAACCCTCGTTGCGGAAGAAGGACTGACAGAAGGATCACCTGAGTTCGATGCCGGACTCAAGGCGTTCGACGACCGCATGGCGCATTACCTCAAGCACCGCCTCTATCCGGTCCTCCCCGACTGGCCGGTGATCTGTTTCTATCCGATGTCCAAGCGCCGCAACGGCGGCGACAACTGGTATGCGCTCGATTTCGAGGCGCGGAAAAAACTGATGGCCGGCCACGCCCGCGTCGGCCGCACCTACTCCGGCCGCATCCTCCAGCTCATCACCGGCTCCACCGGCCTCGACGAATACGAATGGGGCGTCACCCTGCTCGCCAAGGACACCATCGACATCAAGTCCATCGTCTATGAAATGCGCTTCGACGAAGTGACCGCCCGCTACGGCGAGTTCGGCGATTTCTACATCGGCATGCAGCTCCCGCTCGGCGAGTTGTTCCGGCGGATCTGTTTGTGAGATAGATTTCCCCAATCCCATGGACGTCCGAAAATCTCCTCCGGGATGCGTGATCGGGGTGCTCGCGGTTTTACCAGGAATTGTATCGGTCACGGGCGTCTGCGGTTTGATCCGCTGGTATCATCTGCCGCCCGAGATGCGCCACTTCGATCAGCTTTTCTATAAACTTGCCGCGGTGACAGTCATTGGATCGTTGGTCACGATTCTTGTTTGCTTTATTGCCATCCGTGTTCATCGCGCCACGGATTACGAAGATTACAACCGGAGAGATTAGGATCGGGCCGACTTGAGCGGGCGGTTAACATTTTGACACCGCCTGACGTTTAAGGCATCCTTACCTCCGTGACTCAGGGAAATCGCAGGAGCATCTCGCATCGGTCGGACAAACACCTCGGAGCGATTCTTGAGGAGTCGGAGCGCCGGAAAGAGGCCGAGTGGCAGCAAAAGAGCCGGAAAGTCACGTGGATCGTTGGCATTCCCATCGCCGCATTGATTCTCTGGGCGGCGGTTTTTCTGATCCAGTATCGAATCGCGAATCCACCGGTGGTCGAGGCCAAGCCTGCGGTTGCGGCCGCGCCTGTGGTTCCCCAAGACCAGAAGGACTTGGCGGATTTCGACGCATTCAAGCCGAATGCCGTCCGCGTGGTGAAATCAAAGGAACCGGATTCCTCCAGCGGGAAGCTTGTGAGTGATGGAGATATCCGTTTCGCCATGGAGCTGTTCAATTACGTGCAGCCTCCCGCCCACGCGGAGCCGAAGCCGAAAAAGTGAGCTCTGCTGGATCTCCGAGAAAGCGATACCGACCTTGCTCCGCGCATGCTGAATTTCGGGCAGGCCGTCGACAAACCCGAGGTCAATCCAGTGTTCTACGGGTTGGCGGTGCAGCAGTCGGCCGGTTTGTTCCGAAATCGCGCTTAAACGCACACGAATCCAATCTCGGGGATTAGGATATTGATAGACGTGTCCACGAACTTCCCATGAAACGGAGTATCCGGTCCGAAGACCCTCTGTGCCTTATTTCCCTGATTTTCTATTGCGAAAGCTCCAACCGATCCGCTCGTTCCCGATATTGCATTCCCGCACGGTTGGGCAACTCTCCCGGCTATCAGTTGCAAGTTGACTTCGCACTCCTTGATCCATAGGTCTGTTGCTCTGGATTCAGAATAACCGAAAAGAGAAACTTCATCATGAATGCATCGCCATGGCACCATCCGGTTTCCAGATTCTCGGTTCCTTCATTCATTTTGATGGTTTTGGCGGTTTTTCTCCAATCCGGCATCGCTGGAGAGTCCGCCCTTTTTCCCTGTCCAGATTGCAGCAAAGAGGTTTCCCGCCGCGCGATATCCTGCCCGTCATGCGGTTGCCCGGGTGCCGCCATTCAGGAAGCGGTGCGTGCCGACGACGAACAAAAGCGTCCGAAACGTCTGGCCTCGATCACTGCGGATGGACGAAAAGGAGTCGCTGTTTTCGTCAGACAAGATGGTATCAATTACTTGATTTTCGATGCATTTCGGCTGGCGGCAACGTCGTCGCTCTCCATCACGGAACTCGGAACCGAGAAAGCCATCGGCTACAGCGAACCCGAGCTGATGGATGATTCTCCACTTCTTCGATTCAAGGTCCTCGGACAACCTCATGCCACTCCTGTTGAACTCTCGTCCATGCCCGTGACCGGAGATCATTCCGGCTTCCTTGATTGCAATGACCGGCAATTTGCCACGGATGAGGCAACGGTTCAGATGGTTGCTGCTTTAGGGAGTCAAGGTGAGCTGGCAGCCGTACGCGCGACGGCGGCTTGGGTGCCGGTGCGAGTCGGGATGAAATGGACTGTCGTAAAGCCTGCCGACCTCCGATCCCAACTCGATCTCCTCTCCCGCGCCCGAAAATCGTTCGAGAAGGGCGGACTTTCCGACAGCGAAATTGCGAGCCTCCGCGAAGCCAAATGGTTGACTCCCTACCTCGCGTCCCAGTCCGCCGAACTCCTCCAAACCAAACAGAAACCGTCTCAACCATGAAAATGATACTCCGATTCCTATGCTCCTTGGCAGGACTTCTGATCACTCAAACGGCCTTCGCCAGCATCCCGGAAGTAACCAACGTCACTGCGGTCCAGCGCGCCGGCACGAAGTTCGTGGACATCACCTACAACGTCGCGGATTCCGATGGGGACACTCTCAAGATCCGGGTGGAAGTGTCCGACAACGCGGGCACGATCTATTCCGTCCCCGCGTTTTCGTTCACGGGAGCCATTGGAGACGCGGTGACGCCCGGAAATGGCAAGACCATCGTGTGGAATGCGGGAGTGGACTGGGATGGCGAATATTCCGATCAAATGCGGGTGAAAGTGATCGCCACCGACTCCAAGGGATTTCCCGGACTTGAATGGGGAAATGAAGTCCCCCCCGGCGGCTTCCTCATGGGGCAGGACGGCGGAGCGGAAGGCAGCGGACCCTCCCGCCATGTCAACATCCCGTGGTCCCTGTGGATGACGAAATATGAAATCCGCAATGATCAATACTGTGAATTTCTTAACGTCGCGCTCGCCGCAGGACGGGTCAGTCGGAACGGAACGACGACTTCAGTGAAAGCCGTCGGCGGACATTGGACTGGCGTCGCTGCGGCGGCGGAACTTATCCAGATCGGCGATTCGAATGACATTCGCTGGAACGTCAATAATTTCGAAGTCGTCGGCGGAAAGACAAATTTCCCGGTGACGGTGACTTGGTATGGCGCGATAGCCTTCGCGACCCAGTATGGCTATGACCTGCCAACCGATGCGGAATGGGAGAAAGCAGCCCGTGGACCCGATCATGACGATCAAGATGAGCATTGGGTCTATTCGTGGGGAAATTCCATCTCGGGCGGTTATGCCAATTACAGCGATAGCGGCGACCCATACGATTACGATGGAAGGAAAACCCCAGTTGGGTATTACAACGGAAATCAAACCCCCTTCGGCTCCGACACCAAAAGCGCGTTTGGCCTGTATGACTTGGTTGGGAATATCTCGGAATGGACGCGGAGCACCCTAATCGGGCTTGAGATTTACAATCAGGTAGAATCGTTATCCGGCGGCCAACACTCTCTCATTAGCACAAGCTACCGCGTGACTCGCGGGGGAAGCTGTGGAAATTATTCCACCAATTCGAATCTGAAGTTGTATTATCGAAACTCTGAGGATCGGACTTCTTATAGCACAACAGGCTTCCGCGTCGTCCGTCGCAGTGTGCCCTAAAGCCCCTGCCTACAAATTTTCTCCTGTTTGATCATGCGCCGCCCGTCGAATATCCCCCTCCGGTTTTGTGACCTTGCGATCATGGCAGGACTTCTTGCCGAAGGACCGGTATTTGCATCGACCGAAGCCGTATCCCCACAGTTCTTAGTCGATACCGCCGTTCACATTCTCGATACCGATGGCGACAAAATGCCTGACGCCTGGGAGTCGGCGAACGGACTTAATCCTTCCGTGAATGACGCAGCGGGGAATCCGGACGGGGATCACCTCAACAACCTTGCGGAATACAATGCGGGAACCCGCCCGCTGGTATTCGATTACACAGCGACCCGCTTTGACGTTTCCGGATTGTTCGTTCTTTCCCTCCGGCCGCTTGCGCCGGACCAGGATAACGACGGCATGCCGGACGCATGGGAAGCTACGAATGGGTTGAATCCCGCACTCAACGACAGCGCCGTGGACTCCGATCTAGACGGACTGAGCAACCTCGCGGAATACAACGCCGGGTGGAATCCCCGCCTATCCGAAAAGGTAGCCACCTTGTCCGCTCAATCCGGTGTGTTTCTCGCTAATACCGGAGCCTATCCGGGCGGTTTTACCCGGGACACCGACAGTGACGGCATGCCAGATTGGTGGGAAGTCTCTTATAGTCTGAATCCCGCCGTGAAAGACGGCGGCCTGGACCCGGACTTCGACGGATTGACCAATCTGCAGGAATACCTCACAGGGCATCAACCGGGGTTCAACGATATCAGCGGTGAGGTTTATCAGGTTTCGCCGCTTTTCGTCGGCAACTTCGCGGGCCGCCTTCCGGACACCGATCATGACGGCATTCCCGACATATGGGAAAGCACCTTCGGGACCAACCCGCTCATCGCGGATGCCCTTGCCGACCCGGACGGCGACGGTCGTAACAATATATCCGAATACAACGCGGGCACCAATCCGCTCATCAATGACTGGCGGGGTCCGAGCACCGTTGCCTCCGGAAATTTCCTTGCCGACACCGGTGGCTTCAATGGCGGATACAGCCCGGACACCGACCACGACCGGATGCCGGACTGGTGGGAACTCAAATATGGATTGAATCCATTGGTTTCCGACGCCACCGGCAATCTCGACGCCGACGCACTGACGAATCTCGAGGAATACAACGCCGGAAGTGATCCATCGAAATTCGGTTTTCTGATACTTGTCGATGCTCAGGGAAATATCTTCACCTGCGACACCGGCGGTGCCTTTCTGGATACCGATAGCGACGGCATCCCGGATTGGTGGGAAAAGCAGAATACCGGAAATCGCACGGCGATGAATTCTGCCGCCGACAGCGATGGTGACGGGAAGAGCAATCTCGCGGAGTATGTCGCGGGATTGAACCCGCTCGATCCCACTTCGCGCTTTGAAGTCGGCACCACCCAAATGACCTCGGATGCTCAAGGCCCTCTATTCCAAGTTCGCTGGAAGACTGTCTCCGGTCGCCGTTATAAAATCTTCAGCACCGCAAACCTTGGTGCCCCTTGGCCGACTGTCCCGGTAGAGAGCGTCGATGGCGACGGCGTGGATCACGTTTCCAACATCAGGCCGGGAACGGCGAAAACGTTGTTTGTCAGGATCGAGGTGGAGGTCATTCATCCATAACTTGCGACACGCTCTTGCGATGTGAGTTCTATTTGAAGCTTGTGTCTTCTGCCGCGCGTCAAAAGGGGTTGCAACGCCTTTTCGAGTACGTTGGCGGCGTGGGAACCACGAGAGGCGGCAGGCTATGGAGGATTTGTAACCTTTTGAAATTCAGGTGGATTCGACAAACGGAATGGTTGTTTTCGCAAACGAAACAGTCCTTTTGAAGGACGGAACGGTCGTTCAGGCAAACAGAATCGGCCGTTTTGGAGACGGAGTGGTCTGTTTGACCGCCGGACAGGGGGATTTCTAAAACGGAACGGGGGATAGAGCTTGCGGAACGGTCCGGTGGACGGAAAGACTGGCGGACGGAAAAAACGAACCGATCCGCAGAAGTGATGGATCAGTCCGTTTCTGAAGATAAGCGTTCTCCGGGAGGTGCGTAACCTCAGTGCTTCTCGGTGAAGCTAAGTCCCAGCTCGTTTTCCAGCCGCGTGATCTTCCCGCGTTCGCGAGGCTCGATGAAGGCGATGGAGATTCCTTTTTTCCCCGCTCTCGCCGTTCTGCCACTACGGTGTGTGTAGTATTCGATCTGCTCGGGAAGCTGGTGGTGGATGACGAACGAGAGTCCTTCCACGTCGATCCCGCGCGCGGCGACGTCGGTGGCGATCAGGAACTGCACCTTCGTGTTCTTGAAGGCGCGCATGACCTTGTCGCGCTCCTTCTGTGTTAGATCGCCGTGGATCACGTCGACGGGAAACTGGCGGACGGTGAGTTGTTTCGCCAGCACGATGGCACCGGCGCGGGTCCGGCAGAAGATGATGCCCCGGTCGTCCTTCTGCTTTTTCAGGAAGGCGGTGATGAAGTCGGTCTTGTCGTCGCGCGAGCAGGTGATGAAACGATGGTCGATGTCGCGGTTGACCACGTGGCCCTTGTCGATTTTCACGAGGTGCGCGCCGGCCGCCATGTAGTCCTTGATCAACGCCTGGATACCGTCCGGGATGGTGGCGGAGAAAAGCCACGCGCACTTGCGGCCGCGGGTGAGAGCGAAGATTTTCACCAGCTCCTTCTTGAATCCCATGCTCAGCATCTCGTCCGCTTCATCGAGCACGAGGTATTTCACATGCACCAGGGTGAGGGCCTTGCGGTTGAAGAGATCCAACAGACGTCCGGGCGTGGCGACGACGATGTGGGTGGGCCGTTGCAGGGCGGCGGCCTGCTTGTCCATGTCCTCGCCACCGCAGACGGCTTCGGTGAAGATCTTGTCGGTGTGTTTCGTGAAACGGAAAAGCTGTTTGGCGATTTGTTTCGCCAGCTCGCGGGTGGGGGAGACGACGAGCGCCTGGATCTCGTTCAGCGACGGATCGATCTTGGAAAGCAGCGGCAGGCCGAACGCCGCGGTTTTTCCGGTGCCCGTTTGCGCCTGGGCGATGAAGTCGCCGTTGTGCTCCATCAGATAGGGAATGGCTTCCTCCTGGATGCGCGTGGGGGTGTGGATGCCGAGCTCCTCAAGGCCCTTGATCAGCTTTGGGGAAACCCCGAGTTCTTTGAAAGTTTTCGACATCGTGTGTGCTTCTGGATTCGCGTGGCGGGATGCACCATGCCCGACCCTGCCGTCAATGGCGAGCGATCAATGTGCGGGCTTATTTGGCGAAGGTGAAATCGACGCCCTTGCTGCTCCATGCCTTGGTGATGGCTTTTTCCAGCTCCTCATAAGTGCGGCCGTCCAGCAGCAGATCGAGGGATTTTTCGGCGTCCTTGCCATCGGTGAGCGCCTTCAGATAGGTTTTCATGCGCTTCGCGTCGCCATCACCGTCCATGTGCAGGAAATAGTCGGTGATGAGGAGGCCGCAGCCGTAGTTGAGCTGGGCCTGTTCGGTGAACGACTCGTAGCTCTGAAGCATGAAGGTTTTGAGCGGCGGCATGCTGATCTTTTTCCCAAGCGCGCGTCCGCCCATGTCCTTGGTGCCGTAGGCGGTGGTGTATTCGATGATGGGCTTCTGGTTTCCCCGCACGTTGTAGGTGCCGGAGCGGTAGGGCGTGGTGGCGACGTATTCGGCGAGACCTTCGGTGAACCAGCCCATCGCTCCTTTTTCAAAGTAGGATTCGGGCGTGAGCTGATGGGTGAGTTCGTGCGGCAGGGTCTTGCTGCTTTTGTCGCGGTCCAGCATGTAGCCGCTGCCCACCGGACGGACGCCGAGACTGGTGAGTGGAACGAGCACGGCTTTTTTCCCGGTCATGAAAACGCCTGCAGTGCTCGGTGGACCGCCGGCTTTCACATAGTCGTCGAAGTTCTCGAACAGAATGATCTGGAGTTTGCCGTCCGTTTTCTCTCCGCCGACGAGGCCGAGCGGCAGGCTGCGGCAGAACTGGTGGGTGGCCTCGAACATGACGGCGAATCCCTTGACCACCGATTGCGCCAAACGCACGTCGCAGACGTAGCGGTAGTTGGCACTTTCGTAAATGAAGTGCTTTTTCTCCGCGTCCTCCGTGATGGTGGCGATCTCGGGATCCTCGCTGAATTTCACCAGATCCGGCCAAGGGGAATCGAAGTTCGGAGCTGCCTTGCCACCCTCGGGTTGCGGATTTTTCCCGGGTGTTTCGCCGCCCAGACTGGCGCGGTTGCTTTTTACATAAGTGCCGTCGATCTCGGAAAGCTTGGTGAGCGGGAAGGGGACCTCGCGGCCGTCCTTGAGCTTCAGGACGACGGTTTCGCCATCGGCGCGGATCAGGGTCGCGTCGATTTTCCGACCTTGGGAATCCGTCCACGACCGGGATTCGAGGCCGGATGCCACGGCGGTGATCAGTAACAGAATTGAAAAGGTGCGGGTTGCCGTCATGTCAGGGGTTTCTGAATGAAATATAGCCGCCTTTCGGCAGGTCAAGGCAACGGGGAACTGCGATATTTCGTGGTTTTTCGGCAAAACGGGACCGCCGCAAGTCGCTGCTTGGAAATCGTGTGATCTCCGTCATGTTTCCGCCGCGACCATGGAAGATTCCGGAACGAACGAGAAAACTGCTGAAGAAGAGGCGATCACGCCGACGCCCGGGCTGCGCCAGGACCTGGCGGTGCTGATGAAAGTGCGGCTGAATTTTTTCATTCTGGTCACGACGTTTTTCGGATTCCTGCTGGCCTCTCGCGGTGGGGAAATGCAATGGATGAAGCTCCTGCACACCATCCTCGGCACGGCCGCGGCGGCATTCGGATCGGCGGCGTTCAACCAGCTCATGGAAGTGGATCTCGACGCGCGGATGAAGCGCACGGCGGACCGTCCGCTGCCATCGCGAAGGATGGATCCGCTGGTGGCGTTCGGCATCGGTTGGGTTTTGTCGGCCATCGGCATCATCCACCTGGCGGTGCAGGCCGGAAATCTCGCCGCGTATCTGGCGGCGGCGACGGTGGCGATTTATGTTTTCATCTACACGCCATTGAAGCGCGTCAGTTCGACCAACACCCTGGTCGGTGCCATCACGGGCGGGATTCCTCCGGTGATCGGCTGGGTGGGGGCGGGTGGCGGCATCGGATGGGAGGCGTGGTTTTTGTTCGGGGTCTTGTTTTTCTGGCAACTCCCTCACTTCATCGCGATCAACTGGCTGTGCCGCGACGAATACGAATCGGTGGGCTATCAGATGTGGTCGAACGGCGATCTTTCCGGTCGGAAAAGCGGCCTTCTTGCCGCGATGTTCGCGCTCATGCTCGCGGTTTTCTCGCTGTTGCCGGCGTTCCTCGGTTTCGCCAATTTGCTCTGGACGATTGTCGGCCCGCTGCTCGCGCTCATGATGATGGCGCTGGCTTTGAAATTCTCGCGCGACGGTGAACGGGCCTCCGCCCGCCGTCTGTTTTTCTTCACGCTGTTGTATATTCCGGTCGCCTTGCTGGTGCTGGTCTTCGCTTGGAAACCCCTATGAAGGAACTGATCGCCTCCACCCAACGCCTCGCGGACAACCTGCGGGAACTCGAATTCTCCCCACCGGTGGCCTACGTCTATCGGACATTGGATTACACCTGGGCGGCGCAGACCGAATATCTGAAGCGCTATGGAAAGGGAAAAAAGCGCGTCGTTTTCCTCGGAATGAATCCAGGCCCCTTCGGCATGGCGCAGACAGGTGTGCCATTCGGCGAGGTCGCCGCAGTGCGCGACTGGATGGGGATCGAAACCGAGATCGGCAAGCCCGCTCTCGAACATCCGAAGCGTCCGATCGAAGGTTTCCAATGCCAGCGCTCCGAAGTCAGTGGAAGACGCCTGTGGGGTTTGTTCGCCGAACGCTTCGAAACGGCCGATGCTTTTTTCAAAGATCACTTCGTCCTGAATTTCTGCCCGCTCGTCTGGATGAGCGAAACCGGCGCGAATCTAACGCCCGACAAACTCTCCGCCTCCGAGATGGCTCCGGTCGAGCAAGCCTGCCTGAAGCACCTGCAGGAAGTCATCACACTGATGAAGCCGTCGTTCCTCGTGGGCGTCGGTGCCTTCGCCGAAGAACGCCTGCGCCGTGCTGCCGAAGCTTGTGGCAGCAAGGCGGTGGTCGGACGTGTGCTGCATCCGTCGCCAGCATCACCCGCCGCGAACCGCGGATGGTCGGAGGCCGCGGGCAGGCAACTGAAAGAACTCGGCGTCTGGTAGCGATTTTGAAACAGGACACTGGTGTCTTGGAATGAGGCGTTGGCGCGAATTTTGATTCGAACATAATCCAAGGACGGTCAGATTATCCCTTATGACGACGCGCCTCAGCCATCGCAGTCGCCTGATCTATGGTTTTGCGACCTGGTTTTATCGTTTGAAGCGTCATTTGGCGTGGCGACGAAGTGGTAGAAAATTTTCGTCGTCCAGGGAAGTGGAGCCGCTCGCGTTTCGAGTGGACCGCCACTCGTCACTGCTGCTCCGGAAGTTGGGTGACACCGATCCCGGATTACAGGTGAACAAGATCACCAATTTGCGGATAGCGGTTTCCTGTCTCGATGGCATGCTGATCGGGCCAGGCGAGACGTTTTCGTTCTGTAAATCGGTGGGCAGACCGACCCGCCGTCGCGGATTTGTGGACGGACTGGAACTGTGCAGGGGGGAAGCAAGGCGAGGTGTCGGCGGAGGTATCTGTCAGATTGCGAATCTGCTTCATTGGCTGGTTCTACACAGTCCGCTTGCGGTTGTTGAGCGCAGCCAGCACAGTTTTGATTCATTTCCCGATGAAGGCCGGATCATTCCGTTCGGAACCGGAGCGGCGATCTTTTACAACTACATCGATTACCAGTTTGAAAACCCAACTCCGTGGACGTTTCAGATTCGTCTTTGGCTTACAGAAAAAACCTTGGAGGGGGATTTGCGCTGTTCGAATGAGCTTGAGCACAAATATCGTGTGCTTGAGCGCAACCACGCATTCCTAAAAATCGGCGGAAGATTTTATCGAACTAACGAAATTTGGCGGAAGAAGACGCGGAAATGTGAAAGCATTCCCGAGTCGGAAACATTGATCACCCGCAACTTCGCGTTACTGAAGTACGAACCCGAAGAGTTTCTGACCGTTGATGAAGGCGCGACATCCGTTACGCTCCCGGATCTCAGGCCAGCGTCTTCTGAAGCTCCTTGATCAATTGCGCGTCGTCCTCACGGCCGTTCTGTTCGAGCGACTGGTTCAGGTTGTTCAACAGGCGTTGCAAGATCGTTCCGGGGGCCGCGGTCTGGCGCAGGAGATCGCGCTGTGGTTTGGTGAGCTCGGCGCTTTCCAACAAGGTCGACTGGAGATGCACGCGGCCGCGGTCGAAACAATCGACGATGATCGGATAGCCATCTTCAAAATACCGCGCCATGAAATGCCCGGGAAAATTCACGCCCTCGACTTCGAGTTCGAGCCGTCTGGCAACGAGGATGAAGATGAGGCACAGGCCTAGCGGATTCGACTGTCCCTCGGCGATCGACCAGGCGAGATCCGAGTTGCGGGGATCATAGTAGGCGGATTGGTTTCCGCGCAGGCGCGTGCCTTCGAAAAGAAATGCGCGCAGCTCGTCTTCTGAGGTGACGCCGTCCTCCTCCGCTTCTTCCGCGAGGAGATCGAGAGCGTCGGCCAGCGGCTGGCGCAGCGCGATGCCGTCATGCAGGAAATCCGATAGAACACGCAACAGGGACTCTACGGAATCCCAGTCCTCACTCAGCGCGGCGGCACCGCCGGTCGGAGCGATCCACTCGCGGGCAAGTGTCTCGCGGCGGCCGGGGCTGAGCATTTCCGTCAGAAGCGCCTTCTCCTCACGGCTCAGGATGCGCGGTTGGGTGGCCAGCCATTCGCTGATGTCGCCACCGCAGAGCGCGAGGCGTTGGGCGACCTGTTCACGGACGGCGGGTGTCTCGTCGTCCAGCAGCCGGATCAGGGCGTCAAGCTCCTCGGGTGCGGGCGGAGCTGCATTCATCGCAGGATTCAAAATGAAATCGATGAGTGGGAAAAATGGTGCGCGATACTGGGTTCGAACCAGTGAAAGGAACTGAATGTCTGTAAATTAGTGATTTGCAGCAGTTTGCGTGGTTTTGAAACAACAAAAACTTGCCAAGCTGGCAAAAATAGGGGGCAGTATAGGGGGCAGTATAGGG
>JBDSNC010000184.1:0-11295 GCA_039915545.1 Luteolibacter sp. | reverse complement strand
CGGCCCCATTCTCGCGACAGAACCTTGTGGGCAACTTTCCTAGCCCAGTGACGCTGGCGCGTGAAAAGCGGCGCTCGGAAAATCCATGCAGTTAGAGCCGGTTCCCACTCTTTTCTCGATTGTGCCTTTTTTCCTTTGCGTTCTCCTCTCAATGCCTGCGCATTATTTTCAGTGCCCAAAGTGCGGGGCATACTTTTTCTTCAAACCTTTCAAAGTATACGGTCCGTTCGAATGGTTCGTCCAAGAATGCGTGCATTGCGGACTGCCCAAATGGGAAGAGCCGCCGGAAAAGCCCGACGCCTATCCGATTCCACGCAGTAGCGCTCCCCGGCCGGACCCCGCGCCTGCGGAATCCATCCGTCTGAAAAATTTCCTCACCCTCGTCCTTCGCGACGATCCCCGCGCCATCGGCTTGAAGCTGGATTCCGAAGGCTGGACCAACGTGGATCTGCTGTTTGCAAAATCTGAGCGAAACGGGGTGAAATTCACCCGCGAGGCTCTTGAAAAACTGATGGATGGAGAGGGTGATCCCGGCTTCGAGTGGGATCGTGCGACTCAGCGCATCCGCGCCCGCCGCTGAATTGGCTTGGGGAGGCTGCCGTCGGTGATTGAGAATTGGTTGATAATTCATTCCCGCTTGGGTCTGCTCAGGTTTTTCTATTCGCTTCACAATCATATCTACTGCAATCGCTTTGCGACTTTGCGGTAGTCTTCATATGCGCTTACCGGCCGTGTCCGTCCGGAAAGTGCCCGGTGCGTGGATGCGAAGTTTGACGTTGGTGGCCGATCGGCCAATGGACGGCGGAAAAGGGTTTGGCTATCACGTTCGCATGGTATGGGCGGAATAGCCCCTACTCGCCAAAATCCAACCAAACCCAACCATGTATAACCCACGAAATCTCAAGCCGAATCCGCGCCTATCACGGGCTCACCGTTTGATCACTTCATTGGCATCCGCCGCCGCAGGCTTCATGTGCCTGATTCCGAACGCCAAGGCTTGGACATCGTTCCAGCTCCTGAGCGATATGGGCGAGGGGATCAACTACGGAGAATATTACGACAAGAAGTCGAACCGCACGAATACCGCCCTGGCTGCCATCCCTGCATCACATTTCACCGAAATCAAGGCCAAGGGGTTTAACCATGTTAGGATTCCGGTCACCTGGGGCTACCGGCTCAATACCTGGCCCACCAATGCCACCGATCCCATCACCGTCAATGCCACTTTCATGGCCAGCGTGAAGACCTCGGTGGACCGCGCGCTGGCTGCCGGGCTGGTCGTGATCATCAATACCCACCACGAGGAGTGGTTTCAATATTACTGGGGCAACAAGGACAACCTCACCAAGTGCAAGCTGGTCAAGAGCGGGCAGGAACAGGCCGGCTACCCGTATTACTATGAGACCAACCTGACGACCGGCCGCTACCCGAGGGACATTTATGAAAACATCTACACCCAAATCGTCCAAACCTTCCGTGGCAGTGCCTATGACAAGGTGATTTTTGAGGGACTCAACGAGCCGAAGCCCACCATCAACTACTGGGGCGGCGGGGAAGTGAACGCGTTCCCGATCGGAACCGACTCACGGGGAAGGATCAATTATCTCAATGAACGGCTCTTCGGAATCCTTCAGGGTGACTACCAAACCAGCCACGGGGCACGGCGCACGTTCCTGCTCGGCATGTGCAACTATAACAACTGGACGGAATACCAGTATGTGACCATCCCGCCTTACTCCACGTGGACCACGACGGAGCGGGTGAACCGTTTGATGGCCACCATCCATTACTACAGTCCCTTCAATTGGACCCATCCGTCAGCCACGCCCGACAACAGCTGGGGGACACAAGCCGATTACGATACCCTCTGGAGTGATTTCGCATCAATAGATGCCACCAGCATCAGCCTGTCCAACCTCCCGACGCATATCGGTGAATTCGGCATTGCTCATGCCGAGCGCACCGGAAGGTCGAACGCGGAGGTGACTGCGTGGTATGCGGAAGTGACGCAGGCGGGCTTCGACAAGGGATTCGCCGTCACCGCTTGGGACGACAGCGGCTGGTTCGGAATCATGGACCACACCTCGGGAACCTTTTCCTCGTCAGGCTTGAAGTATGACATCCGGAAGGCGATCACCGATAACTATTGATGGATCACGGGTTTGAGCGCCGCCTTCCGCCTATCCGGTGGAAGGGGGGCCCGGCGGGGTAACGCGTTCACGTAATGGCTTGAACGGAGAAACCGTCCTACAAGCAGGATGCTTACATTTATTAGCAATTAAGCATTACTGATTAAATTTCATCCATTAGGTCATGACTCCCAATTCGTTTGCACTTCCGAACATCGACTCGATCGCGGCTTTGTTACCAGCATTCGAGATTGATTGCCTGATCGCCCAAGGTGGAATGGGTGTCGTTTACAAAGCCCGGCAGCGCTCGCTGGACCGGGATGTGGCGATCAAGATTCTTCCTCACCAATTGGGAGAGGATCCGCTTTTCCGGAGTTCATTTCAAGCCGAGGCGAGGTCGATGGCACGACTCACCCATCCCAACCTGATCCGGGTTTACGATTCCGGTGATCTGGATGGGCTGCTCTATATCGTGATGGAGTATGTCCCCGGCAAATCACTCTTCCATTCCGCCCATCGGAAAGCGATCGACTCCCGGCAGGCCGTCGAAATCGTCATTGCCGCCTGCCGGGGTCTGGCCCATGCGCACGAGAACGGGATCGTTCATCGGGACATCAAACCCGCCAACATCCTCCTGACTCCAAAATGTGAGCCAAAAATCGGTGATTTCGGACTCGCGCGTTGCATCCGGACCGGTGTGGACGGCCTTGCCATGGGCACTCCCAGCTACATGGCTCCGGAGGTTTTCGCCCACCCTGAAAAAGGAAACCCGCAATCCGACGTCTTTGCTATCGGCGTGGTCCTTCAGGAGATGCTGACCGGCATCCCCCCGGGAACTGACCAAGCAGAACTGTCCGTGGTTTCCGATCCCATGCTGGCTGCGATCTGCCGCAAGGCCACTCACGCGGATCCCGCATCAAGATACCTCGACGCGGCGTCACTCGCCGACCAACTCGCGCGCTGGATGGCACCTGCCAAGACACCCAGGGCCTTAGTGCCCGTGAGGCGGATCCACAATCCGCGTCCAAAGCCCTGCCGCGTGGCAAGGCACGGTGCCGCAGCCAGCAAGTCGTCTCCGGTGAAAAGCTTCACCGTCGTGGCGATTCTCGCCCTCGTCAGTTGCCTCGGATGGGGTCTCTATCAGAAAGTGCGTGAGGTGATAGCCCGGCAGCAGTTAGAACAGAAGGCCAGGCCTTCAATGCAGATGGCAAAGGCGGACTGATCCGGCCGGTCCCATCTGGATGGAAGCCTGGTGGACAAAGTCGCAGGCAGATCGCCTTTCCCCGCTTCCTCCGGATAATGCCGCTCCCCGGATTTCCCGACCGCTGAATTGGCTCGTCAGGCGAGGACGAGTGCTGGATGAAATGGCCAACCCATGAGCGTCGCCCCACAGCCTGACCCCAACGAACTCCGCAGCCTGCGTGATCTATCGCCCCAACAGGTGCGCTCCGGCCTGGCGGCTTGGCTGGGGTGGTTGTTCGACGGGCTGGACATGCACCTCTACACACTGGTGGCGACGGCGTTTGTGGCGCAGTTGCTGATGACGGGTGAGGGGGATCCGGACGTGGGGAAAAAGGCGTCGATCATCCAGGCGGCGTTTCTTGTCGGCTGGGCGCTGGGCGGCGGATTTTTCGGACGCGTGGCCGACCTGATCGGGCGCAGCAGGGCGTTGGTGCTGACGATCCTGACTTACGCGCTCTTCACCGGGCTGTCGTTTTTCTCGCAGGAGTGGTGGCACTTGATGGCGTTCCGCTTTCTGGCAGCTCTGGGGATCGGCGGCGAGTGGGCGGTGGGGGCGTCGCTTCTATCGGAAACGTGGCCGAAAAAATGGCGGCCGTGGATCGCAGCGACCCTGCAGAGTGCGGTAAACTGCGGAATTTTGTTAGCCTGTCTGGCGGGCGCGTTGTTGAAAGGGCATCCGCCGCAGTGGATTTTCCTCGTCGGTGTGCTGCCGGCGTTCATCACGCTGTGGATTCGCAGCGCGGTGCCGGAGACGGAGGAATGGAGTGAGGCAAGGAAAGACAAACCCGCACCAAGGATCCGCGAACTGTTCGGGCCGGAAGTCAGGAGCATCACGTGGCGCGTGATGCTGATCTGCGCGGTTTCGCTGACAGCCCACTGGACCTTCATGTTCTGGCAACAAAGTTACATCCGCAGTCTGGGGGAGGTGGGAACGACCAAGGCGGCGAAAGACGGTGCAACGGTGATGGCGCTGCTGTGGATCATGGTGGGCTCGCTGATAGGAAATTTCGCCGCAGGCGGGCTGGCGAAACTGATGGGCTACGGCCGGGCAATCGCGCTGATGTTGGGCGGTTATTTCGTCGTGATGTGGTTCACATTTTCCCACGTCCACAGCTTGCAGGTGACCTACGGGCTGTTCGCGGTGATCGGCGTGATGCAGGGGTGTTTCGGGCTGTTCACGATGTGCCTGCCGCCGCTGTTCCCGGTGCTGCTGCGGAGCACGGGGGCGGGATTCTGTTACAACATCGGCCGCATCCTGTCGGCGGTGGGGGTGGTGTTTTTCGGGATTTTCAACAAGGTTCAGGGCGACTTCGCAGGTGTGCTGCTGATGGCGTCCTGGCTGTTCATCCCGGAGGCTTTCTTTGCCCTGCTGCTTCCGGCAGGCGGCGGGGAAGAGCGATGGTGAGATTTCCACCCCGTGCCGCATGGGAGTTCCGAACTCCCGGCCTTTTCATGGCGAAGGAAAAAATTCATCCCCATCATGTCCCCGCTTTGGGGACTATCCATTTTTTGCTGCCGGGCTGAATCTCAAAGCCGGACGTTGGTGTGCAGGGAGTTGTCCCCATCTCCAATGGTCGCTTCCGGAACTGAAGAAAGGTTTCAGTCACTGGAAAAACGCCGATGAACAGGGGATTACACATGATATGCAGGATTCTTCTACCAATGCTGGCGGGGAGTTCGCTGGCGGCAGCCGCACCGGTTGTATTTCAGGCGAAATCCGACGACGGGCAGACGTTGAAACAAACTCCGGTCCAGGCGAATGGCCGGAACGCCAATGCATGGATTTGTGACGAAAATTCCGGAGCCCTGACCTTCAGAGCGGCCGGCCGGCTTGCGATTCCCGAAAACGGTGTCCTCTATGTGAAAGTCGCGTATCTGGACGACGGCTACGGCCGACTGAATGTCCAACTGATTCAGGACGGTGAAAAGCCGCTCAAGCCGGATCGGTTTCTCGGCTGCCAGCGGACGAATTCCGGCAAGGTGGTTTCCGCCCTGATGCGGATGAGCGGGATCCGGGATTCGGGAAAAGGTGAGGTTTCCGTCAGGATCGGAATCGAACGATCGGCAGGCGCCAAGCTCTCCATCAGCAATGTCAGCGTGCAGGACGCTCCGTTCGAAGAGCCGAACTTCAGGTATGTCATTTCCGATCCATGGAACGGCCCATACCGGGGGCCGCGTGTGAAACCGGCGGACAACAGCACCTTGAAAGGGAAGGTGATGACGGGCTATCAGGGATGGTTCCGCACGCCTAACGATCCCGAGGGCGGGGGATGGGTGCATTGGGGGAACATGCAGGAAGGCGTGTTTTCCACGGACATGTGGCCGGATGTCTCGCAGTACCCGCCGTCCTTGCTGGAGAAAGCCGCTGAGGTGAAATTGAAAAGCGGCAGGCCGGCCTATCTGTTTTCCTCCGCCTGGCCCGGTGTGGTGGACACGCATTTCCGCTGGATGCGCGAGAACGACATCGATGGCGCGTTCCTCCAGCGCTTTGTCTCGGATGATTTCAATTCGATCAAAGGCGGGCCCGAGTGGGTGCTTGCGAACGTTCGCGCCGCCGCCAGCCGCGAGGGGCGGATCTGGGCGGTGGAGTATGATGTCAGCGGTTATCCGGATGCGAAACTTCTGGAGACACTGAAGACCGACTGGAAGTGGTTTGTGGACCGGTTCAATGGGCTCGATGATCCCAACTATGCCCATGAAGGCGGGAAGGCGGTGGTTTTCATTTGGGGCCTGCCGTTTCAAAACCGGGGGATATCTCCTCTAACGACCAATGCCGTGGTGGACTTTTTTCGAAATGATCCGAAATACGGTGGCAACTACGTCATCGGCGGCATACCGGGGGACTGGCGGAAGATGGACGCCGCATGGCAGCAGCATTTCAAAAAGTATGAATGCGTCCTCTCATGGATGTCGCAGTCGTATGCCGAGGATATCGCGGATTTCAGGAAACTCGACCTTTCCTATTACTCCCATGTGAAGCCGGGTTTCTCCAGGGCCAATCTCAAACACCTTCCCAGCGGGGATTCGTCGCTGGCATATACACCACGCGATGGCGGCCGGTATTATTGGAGCCAGTTTTCCAAAGCCGCGAAGGCCGGCTCGGACCGGATGTTCATCGGGATGTTCGACGAGTATGACGAAGCGACCGCGATCATTCCGATGAGTGATGATCCGCCGCCGACGCCGGTGAGGCCCGGTGTGGGAGCGACTTTCTACAACGGAGCCAACGCCCAGGAGCAGGGGAAGTTTGTCAGGTTGCCGCGGTTGGAACTCGAACTCGGCACCGTTGCCGCAGGCAGGAACACGCCGGTGGATCATTTTTTTGTCCGCATGGGAGGCAGGATCGTTTTTCCAACGACGGGTGAATACATCTTCTCTGTCGAGGGCGCTGCGGGCGATGATGTCGAACTGTTCTTCAATGGATCGAAAATCCTTGGGGCGAAAGACCTGAACGGAGGTGCGGTAACATCCGGACCCGTGACTGTTAGCGCGGGGGAGTCCGTGGACTATCGCCTGGATTATCGTCACCGCACCGGAATCGGAACGCTCCGCCTCTTGTGGGAGGGCGCGGTTGGTTCCCGCCGGGCAGTTCCGCAGGACGCGCTTCAGGACGCGTGGGGCCGAGTTATCACCAATGAAGGAAATTCGCCCGACCACTGGCTGAAACTCACCAAAGCGGGGAAGGAAATGATGATCGGAAAAAAGAATCCGGACGCTCCGATGCCATGAGCTGGATTCTCGAAATAGCCTGCCCTGAATCCCATTCATCAGGGCCTCAACCAAAGTCAATTCAGATGATAAAAAAACTGACCACCGCAGCCCTCTGTAGTTTTTCCATCGCCAGCCAGTCGCCAGCCCAGCTCGAATATGTCGATCCCACCATTGGTGGGGTCGGAGTCCTGTTGGAACCGACCCGCCCGACCGTGCATCTGCCGCACAGCATGGTGCGGGTCTATCCAGTGCGCAGGGACGCCCTCGACGACCAGATCCAGTCTTTCCCGCTGACGATCATTTCGCACCGGCTGGGCGAGTTGTTTTCCATCATGCCACACGATGGGGCACCGGATGCGGCTTCCTGGAAACAGGCGGCCACCTATGATCTTGAGAAAACCACTCCTTATTACTATTCCACCCGGTTGGACGACTCTCTTATCCAGGTGGAGTTCACCCCGACCGAGCGCTGCGGCTATTTCCGGTTCAAATTTCCCTCCGGCAAACCGGTGGTCCTGTTGGCAAACCGCAAGGGCGGCGACATGACGATGATCGGCGACCGGGCGGTATCGGGTGTGGAGCACTTTAACGGGATGCAGGCTTTCATCTATGGGGAATTCAGCTCGCCAGTGACCGTGGTCCGCACGGTCGATGGTGACAACTCGCGGCTTGCGGTTTCGGGAAGCGGCGAGGCGCTGGAGTTTCGTTACGGAGTTTCCTTCATCAGTGTGGAGCAGGCGAAGAGGAATCTATCTAATGAAATCACCGGTGATTTCGAGAAGACCAAACTCGCGGCACATGATGTGTGGAACAAGGCGCTCGGCAGGATCAAGGTGGAGGGCGGTACACCGGATCAGAAGCGGGTGTTCTACACCGCCTTGTATCGTTGTTACGAGCGGATGGTGAACATCTCCGAGGATGGCCAATACTATAGCGGATTCGATCACAAGGTGCATCAGGACAAGCGCCCGTTCTATGTGGACAACTGGCTGTGGGACAATTTCCGCGCCTTGGAACCCTTGCAGACACTCCTCGACCCCGCGCAGCAGGCGGACAAGATCCAATCGTATGTGAGGATGTATGAACAGTCCGGCTGGATGCCGTCCTTCGCCGTGTCGTGGGGCGACCACGCCTGCATGACAGGCAACCAGGCCGCGCCGTGGATCGCGGATTCATGGTTCAAGGGGGTGAAGGACTTCGATCTGCCGAAAGCCTATGAGGGCCTGCGGAAAAATTCTCTCGATGCCACCCTGCTGCCATGGCGCAACGGACCGAAGACATCGCTCGACGATTTCTATAACAAGAATGGCTATTTGCCCGCGCTGCGTTCGGACGAGAAGGAAACCGTCGCCGAGGTTCACGAGTTCGAGCGCTGCCAGAGCGTGGCTGTCACGCTGGAGAACAGCTACGACGACTGGAACATCTCCCAGCTCGCCCGTGCCTTGGACAAGGGGGACGACCATGAACTTTTCCTGAAACGCGCGGGATATTACAAGAACCTCTATCGGGCGGAAAAAGGATTCGTGTGGCCGAAGGACGCCGCGGGTAAATGGATCGAGGATTTCGATCCCAAGTTCTCCGGCGGCATGGGCGGACGTGCTTACACCACTGAAAACAACGCCTACACCTACAACTGGGACGTGCAACACGACTTCAAGGGGCTCGCGGAACTGATGGGCGGTAAAGCCGCTGCCGGGGCCAAGTTGGACAACCTCTTCTGCGAGGAACTCGGACGTTCGAAATACGCGTTCTTTTCGGTCTTCCCGGATTCCACGGCCATGGTCGGGCAATACTCGATGGGCAACGAGCCCAGCTTCGCCACGCCCTATATCTACAACCACCTGGGCGCTCCGTGGAAAACGCAGAAGCGTATCCGCCAGTTATTGGAATACGCGTTCACCGACACGCTGAGCGGCATCCCCGGCGACGAGGACGGGGGCGGCATGTCGGCCTTTGTCGTCTTCTCGATGATGGGCTTCTATCCGGTTGTGCCCGGAGTGCCTGTGTATGAATTCGGCAGTCCGGTTTTCGAAAAAGTGAGCATCGACCTGCAGAACGGCAAGAGTTTCGAAATCAACGCGAAGGCCACCTCCCGCGATAACAAGTATATCAAATGCGTGAAGTTGAATGGCAGGCCGGGCAGCGCGCTGTGGTTCAGGCATTCCGAGATTCTCGACGGCCTGACGATCGAGATGGAGATGTCCGACACGCCCAATACCAAGCTGGGAACGGCCGAAGCCGAGCTGCCTCCCTCGGCCATGTCGGTTGATCCCGACATCGCTTCGCTAGCTCCTTGCCGCGCCTTTGACAACGTGTCAGCTTGGCTCGAAATGAATATCATCTCCGATTTTCTTCCAAAACCTGTGGCCATCGCGATGCTTTGCATCGGACTCGGACTGCCGGTTCTCGGCCAGACCCACAATGTCCTCGATCAGGATGATTTGATAGTCGCTGTCAGAAATGCCGTCCGGGGTGGTCCCAATTCGCCTTCTGATGCTGCGGACAGCAGCGATCAGGAACAGGTGGCAAAGGCGATCGATGGAAAGGTCGACTCGAAACACTATAGCAAGGCGGCGGACTCCGGCCTGGTGGTGTCACCAGGTTTGGGAGCCAGCATCGTGACCGGCATCCGGTTTGCCACGGGCAATGATTTGCCGGAGCGGGATCCTCTTGCCATTATCATCGAGGGCTCCAACGACTCGAACCCGACCGAGCCCGGAGTCTCCGGTTTCACGCTCCTTCACGAAGGGCAAAGCGGTTTGGAGGACCAGTTGGACCGCGGGAAATGGGGGAGGACCATCCATTTCGAAAACACCGCCGCCTACAAGAGCTACCGCGTCCTGATCAGCCAAACCCGTGGCGGCAAGGGCACTGGGGCCCAGTATGGCGAAGTGGAACTGCTAGGAGTGCCCGAAATTCCCAGTCAACCCCGTATTGTTCACGCGCCTCCCGCTACGCAGCGCATCCGCATCGATGACAAATGGAGCGACCGCGCGCTGTTAGTCGGGCAACCCGCTGTGGTTCCGGCGGACACCCGCAACCTGCTCTGGTACCGCCAGCCCGCCAAGGTTTGGGAGGAGGCGCTGCCTGTCGGAAACGGTCGTCTCGGAGCGATGGTTTTCGGCGGGATCGCCAATTAGCGGCTTCAACTCAACGAAGACAGCTTGTGGTATGGTTATCCGCTGGACGCAAGCAACGCCCGGTCGCTTCAAGCGTTGCCGCAGGTTCGACGGCTGCTGTTTGCCGGAGAAAACCGGGCCGCAGAGAAACTTGCCGGTCAATCCATGATGGGCACGCCCAGTGGGGTGAAACCCTATCAGTCACTCGGCGAGTTGTGGATCGAGGCACCGGGAGCAGCGGGTGCTTCGAACTACCTGCGCGAGCTTGATGTCAGCACGGCGATCGCGCGGGTTGCCTATGTCAGTGGCGAAGTCACCTACACCCGCGAGGCGTTCGCCTCCGCGCCTGCCAATGTGATCGCAGTGCGCTTCACGGCCAATCGTCCGGGGGCGCTGGATTTGAAGATGACATTGAAGCGCCAGAAAGACGCCCGCTGCATCGCGTCGCCCGGCGATTCCCATTCCATCGTTCTAACTGGCCAGATCGACCGCAAGGACTCGGAGGGAAACCCGCGTGGATTGAAATTCGCAGCGCGGGTCTCGGCGGTGTCCGAAGGGGGATCCATTTCCAACGAAGGCGGCTTCCTCACCGTCAGCAAGGCCACGACGGTCACTCTCTACATCACCGGTGCGACCGGCTACCCGGGCCTCCGGGCGATCGGCGATCTCCTCTCCAAAGATCCATCAGGAAAGAGCCACACGCCCGGTGGTGACCCCGAAGCCGTCTGTCTGAGCACGATCATCCATGCAAGCTCCGTCTCCTTCGACGCCCTCAAGGCCGCGCATGTGAAGGACTATCAGACCTACTTCAACCGCATGGAACTTTCCCTCGGTTTGCCAGACCCGGCGGTGGAATCGCTGCCGACGGACGAACGGTTGAAGGCCCTCGAGCACGAGGGCGCGGCCGATCCCGGGCTTGCCGCCTTGTATTTCAAATTCGGCCGCTACCTGCTGATAGGCTCGTCCCGTCCCGGCACACTCCCCGCCAACCTGCAGGGGATTTGGGCGTGGCAGATGAACCCGCCGTGGAACGCCGACTTTCATACCAATATCAACGTGCAGATGAACTACTGGCCTGCGGAAACCACCAACCT
>JBDSNC010000074.1:0-6786 GCA_039915545.1 Luteolibacter sp. | reverse complement strand
TTGCATAGATGCCATAACCGCCAGATCTCTGGCAAAAATGCGAGAGGTGCTCTGTTAACCGCTTACGCTTGGTGGGGCGGATGGCCTTTTCGGTGAGGTTGTTGTCGAATTCGATCTGCCCGTCCATGAAGCAGGGTTCGGGGTGGGGCCATTGGCTCGCGGCATAGGCGAGGGCTCCGCCTAACTTGCTGCGGGGCGTGATCCCTCGGAGGCGGCCGAGCCGCTGGAACAGGTTGGCGAGGTGGTCGTAGGGTTTTCTGGATTCGAGCCAGCGGGCGCGCTGCCGCTCAATCGGCCCGGCGTGCTGTGTGCGAAGGCGGGTTTCGACCTGGTAGATACTGCCGATGAGCAGGGGGATGCGGGCGGTGATGCGGGTGAGGCAGGAGACGGGGATGATGGCGAGTGCCGGGTGGCGGTCGATGAAGGTGCGGTAGGCTCGCAGGCCGTCGCTTTGCAAATGACCTTGGAAGGATTTTTCTCCTTCTTTGCCGATGAGGATGGTGTCGAGCCAGCTTTTGTGTCAGTCGAAGGGGACGCCGTGCTCGGCGTGGTGATAGACCCAGAAGTAGCCGAGGGTGGTTTTGCCTTTGCCGGGATTCAGACAGCGGATGGGGGGGGCGTCGGCTTTGACGTGGTCCGACCGGCGGAAGCGGGTGGCGAGGAGTCGATAGGGTGGCCGCAGGCGGTCGTGCCAAGAGCAAATGAGGTTGCGGGTGAGCTCGATGACGTGGGCGGCGCGCAGTTTCCACTGCTCCCGATAGAAGGTGCTGTGGTAACAGAACTTCTGGGTGAGGAGGTGGGCTCCGAGGGATGGTTTGAGAACACTGCCGGGGAGGAGGCGGGAGTCTAACTGTGGAGTGAGAGGGACTGCGTCGATTTCATTTTTGCAGATGTGGGTGAGGCGCTCGCTGGTTTCCCCGCCTAGCAGGCGGAAGTCGTCGGGGGCGGCGAGGACTGCGATAAGAATGAACTCGCGGGTGACGGTGGGCGGGCCTTTGAGGGAGGCGCTGAGCTTGCTCATTCGGCGGGCGCGGATCTTGGGCGGGAGTGCTTCAGCCACCGGTGGAACGTCGGTTCCTGCGGTGGCGTCGGGCATTGTTCCCTCGTCCTTGAGGAACTCGAGGAGGAGCTGGTCATGACTCATCTTCTCGCTCTTGGCACCATAGAGGCGCTTGAGCAGGGCGGCGACGAGGCCTTTCTGGAGGGCGAACTCGGCGGTGAATTCTTCACAGCACCTCCCCGTCGGCAACGTCTGGGGCGACCGCGCACTGCACAGCGCGGCGAACGAAGAATTTCTGAAAAACCATGGAGTCCGCAGCGGACCATGTCCACGCAACATTATTGATCCAGGCGATCGATTGGAGAACGAACCCGGCATGCGCGAAGGACTCAAACGCCGTGCCGGAACCGAAGCCCGGATCAGCATACTCATTCGCGACTTCATGGGCAAACCCGCCCGAGCGAGAGGCTTCGCGCATCGCGAACTGATGGTTGGTTGGGCCGTCCTGAGCCACAACCTCTGGGTCCTGGCTCGCCTTGAGCAGCGCAGCCTGTCGGAGGAAATCGAGCAACAAGTATCCGAAGCCACCTGAAGCCCAACAGCTTAGGACGACTCACGAATCAAAAAGCATCGGTCAGAGAGACCGATGCCTCGCCATGCCTGGCAGTCAGAGAAAAACCTCCGGAAAGCACCCCTGAGCTGACAAATTCATCAAAAATGGAGTGATCGAAGGTCGAATCGAAGTCCGTCAATCCGAGAAAAAACCGACAGACATTCAAACTGAAATCACCGGATTTTGGGACAGGCTCTATCTATCGCATCCCAGCGTTGGATCGCTTGCCCCGCGCCTTCCTCGCGGGTTCCCACCAACTCGCCTAGCAAATGGCTGGCGGCGAGCTTCATCTCCGCGTTATCCGCCAGCGGGCGAACGGCGATTTCAATGAGGCGGGAAGCGGGTCTTGCACGGGTGTTGGATTGAAAAAATCAGTGTTCATCCCCGAGAATTTCCCGGAGCTCCTTCTTCTGTTGCTCGGCGATCTTATATTCGTAAACGGACCACGCCGGAAGCGAGGGATCGATCTTGCTGAGCTTGTCCTGTGCAAACCAATACCGCTCCGACGCCTTGAATGCCGGTGCTGCCAGAGCGAGCACGAGCATCGCCGCCGCAAAGACCGGTTTTAAAACCAGTGACATCGTAGCTTGGTGAAAATGCCGCTCGGATCGTCCGAAGAGCGCCTGGGAAACCACACTGATCAGCCAGATAGCACAGACGCCAAGAGACGGCACGGCCATCCATGTCCTTGGCGAAACATCCTTCCACCCGAACCAAGGCATCCCAAATTGCCATTCCCCGAACGGGTGGGAAATGCCCGCCCATCCGACCAACGGTACGAAAGCGACCGCACCCGCCGTTGCCAGCCAGCTTCCCCATGAAGGTTTCGCAAACCCGACGAAGCCGGCCTGTTTTGCTAACTGCCAGCGGGCGACAAGCTGCGGAATGACGAGCCACAAGACCAGTAATCCGAGGAAATGCCCGGTTGGCAGCAGCCCGGAAACTCCGCCAAATCCCATTTCCCGGCCACCCAGCGGAGTCAGCCGATTGATCACCATCACCCAGCCAAACGGCAGCAAAACCCCGAGCCCGAAGATCCACATCCAGTCCCTGGTCCCTAACAAAGCCACCATTCGCCCCGCCAAGCGACGCGATAGGGCCGATACCCGGAATCGGTAGAGTGACACACTGCCAAGGCCAAACCCCATCAGAAGTGAACCCATGCCTGCACATAGCCATGAGAAATACTCGTGATCCACCAGCCGCCCGGGCTTCAAATCCTGATCGGTCAAAAGCGGTTGACCCACCACCCGCTTCGACGAGTCTCGAATCACTCTTCCCAAAAATATCCCTGTGGCCTCAGAAGCACTGACGGTGTCGCCGTCAACCACGATCCGGTCCCCCTTCTTATCCACCGTTTCCTTCCAGAAATTCAGTCGATTCGTGATGGAGTTCCAGAGCTTGGCATCTTCGTTCAGCTTCAACTCTTCCGCTGCTGACGCCAAACTTTTCGCGATCTCCTTGACGTAATGGAGGTCATGGTTACGCCAACTCGATCCTTTTTCAGCCACTTCTTCGCCAATGGTTCTGCGGAGAAACAGCTCTGCGTCGATGGACAATTCGTGAAATCCGGATGGATCGTGGGCATGAGACAGGTCCCAGGCGACCGTATCTATTACATTGGAAAGTCCGTAGTAAGTCATGTCGTCGGAATGACTGAATTGCCAGACGATGGCACGGGAATCCAAGTATTCAGGGAGGTTCTTTTGCGTCACCAACGGCAGAACGTGCTTGAGCCGATCAAGCACGTAGCTCGTGCATTTTGTTTGTTCGCGAGCCTCGGAGAACAATTGCATGACTTTGGATTTCTCCTTCTCCTCGTCCATTCCGTTGGAACTCGGACGAATGAGAGGACCAGGATCTGCAGCGAGATAGGTGAACCACGCGTTTTCCGGGTCGATTCTTCGGCCGGTCTCCAGTTGATCATCAGGCGACCCACCTCCTCCATCCCTTAAAACGTCTGCCGCATATTCCGCAAAATATGCGGGATCTTCCGGATCGTACACACATCGAGCCTGCGGACTTCCGAATAGCAGGAGTTTCTGATGTTCGTTCAAATTGCCGGCGATTCTTTCCCTGTATTTCCTCGGTGCGCTGATTCTACTGACTAAATCGATGATTTCCCCACCTTGCGTCAGCCACAGCGCTGTGAACACCGCTATAAGCAAAGTCCAAACCACCATCCGCCCAAGGGGTATTCGCTTTTTTCCATCGACCGCATTCCAGCGGGCGATGGTTTTTTCCGTGACCTCGGGATCTGATTTCACCAACTCGCGGAGCAGATGCCTGGCGGCGAGTTTCATCTCCGCATTGTAGGCAAACGACCGGACGGCGGCATCGATCAGGCGCTCTTGGGAATCCGGCATCTTTATGGGGTGTCGTATCCGAGCGCTTCCCGCAGTTCCTTGCGGGCGGCGAGCGAGAGCTGATATTCGAATTTCGTGAGCGATGGGTAGTTCACATCGAGGCGGTTCATGCGGTCTTGCTCAAACCATTGCTGACGGGACCATTTGAACCACGGCGTGAACAAAAGCAGGGCGGCCATGGTGGCGGAAAAGATGGGGACCAGCACCCGCGAGACGGTGGTGAGGTGGAGCAGTTGTTCCATCCCCAGCGTCATCGCCCGGATGAAGACGGAGACGATCCACGCGACGGGCAGAGCGCATAACATCCAGCAGGCGACCAGTCCGTGATCGTAACGGTTGACCACCGACCACCCCAAAAGCGGAATGAAAACGTCGGCACTCAGGATGGCGAGCCAGCCGCTCCAGTAGCGGGTTTTTGAAAAGCCGAAGAACGGCACCCGCTTCGCCAGCCGCCACCTCGTGGCGAGGATGGAAAGGATAATGGTCATCAGCACGGCTCCTGAAAACTGGGCCATGGGCAGCAGGATCTTGCCGTCGTATGGCAGCTCGATTTCCAGAGCCATCACGTTCCACCGGCTGCCGCCCAGATCGGCGAGGCGGGTGACGAGCAGGAGGTAGGCAAACGGCGCGATGCCGGCCGCGAACAAGCACAGCCAGTCCACCGGCTTCAGCAATGATTCCATCCGCGCGGACAGCAATCTGACCACCTTGGGCGAGCGGAACCGATAGAGCGCCACCACACCGGCGGCGAGTCCCAGCAAAATCCAGGCACCATACGTGCAAAGCTGCGCCATGAACTCGTGCTCGATCATCCGTCCGGGTTTCACCTCGGCCTCGGTGAGTCTCGGCGGGTGCAGTGCCCGACGTGCGATATTGGGAATGCTCTCGCCGTTGAGAACGCCGAGTCTCAATGAGGCATCCTCACCATTGATTTGGAGAGCTCCCGCAGACTCGCGGTCTTTTTTGAGTTTTTCCAGCCGGTCCAGCCTCGCCTGGCTGTCCGCTGCCTCGGCGGTGAGTCCCAGTTTGGTTGCTGCTGCCGCCAGGTTTTTCAGCGCGATCTTCGCTTTTGATTCAAGGATGACGTCCTGAATGAGTAATCCGGGTTCGGATCGGGAAATATTATGGAGATAGGCGTCCGCGTCTTTTTTGAGGGCGATGAGTCCTTCGGTATCGCCCCGCTCACCGTAGAGCCATGCTTTCGCGGCAATCGCTTTGGCGAGATCATTGGAGAATGAAATGATGATGGAACTCATGCTGAGGAAATAAACCGAACGGAAATACTCCGAGGGAGTGCGCTGTGGCAGCCTGACCATTACCCACAAATTCCTTGGTTTCGGAATATTCGATACGCCTCGGTAATATCCTCAAGTCTTCGCAGGCCGCGCCACAGCACTTGAGCGCCTGGCGGTCCGTCACATTTGCGGTTCAGATAGCCGCCCAGCCTCGCGATCCAATCCACCGCCTTCTTCAGCGACGGGGTCTCGGGTGGCAGGTCGTTGGTCTTATGGGTGTAACAATAGAGAGCCTCCCATTGGTCCCGCCCGAGCCATGCCGAGGCGGCTTGTCCGGGTTGCTCCCTCGCGGATTTGGTCAGGCCTAGCAGATAGCTCGCGACGATGAGGTCGAGCGCCAGCACCAGCGAGAGCTTTTCGATGCTTTCCAACTGCCGCTCCTCGACCTTGCAACCGGTTTTGAGAATCCGGTGAAACTCCTCGATCATCCACCTTCTGGCATACCAACCGACGACTTCCCCCGCCTGCTCCCCACTGACGATCTCCACCGTGGTCCACAACCGCCAACAGATCCCATCGACACCCTCGGGTGGGTCCACTTCCCTGGCGATCACCAGCCACAAGACCAGCGGCTCGTCCAATCCGAGATATTTGATTTTGTCGGCCGGAGCCTTGAGTTCCACCTTCGCGTAACGCAGTTCCAGGCTTGCGTTCCGCGCGGGTTTGCCCGCCGAACGTGGCACGGCGACTTCGATCCGCACCGCCACCGGCAAACTCTCCACATGTTGCCAGCTCCTCTGCTCCGGTGGCTCGTCGCCGGTCTTCGGATCGTCGGTTCTCTTGCGGTTGTGCTGAGAGCGGACCAGCAAATCCGCTCCACTCCCACGCGCGGCTTTGGATTGCTGGCACAACGCGAACGCTTCGTAAATGTCGCCCTCCCGGTCGGCCACGCTGACCACGCGGCGCCGCCCGCCGAGGCGGTGATAGAGCGCGTCGGCCTTGCGCCAGCTCTCCACCCAGCGATGACTTTCCTTCTCTTCGATCGGCTTGCGGTTGCGGGCTCCTGCCGGACCCGCCTTGAATCGGGCGGCATTCCTCGCCCAGATCCCCGCACCTAACAACCCGAACACATTTCCGCCGTGCGCCCCCAGGCAGAGGGACCCATGGACGAAGATCCCATGACCAATGTCGGCCTTGCTGCCGATGGGACCGAGCCCCTTGGTGTTCGGGTGGCTGCTGAAGTTGAGCGTGGTGGTGTCCTGAGCCACGAGCAACACCTGCTCGTCACTGCACTCGATGCGCCGGACCGTGGCGTCGCAGTGGCTGTCGAGAACGCATTGGGGGCCGATCGCGCCGCCTTCGACCAAGCGGTAGCATGCCTTGCTCGCTGCCCAACTCCCGCAGGCTTGAGGGATGGATGCTCCGGGAAGTGCATGGAAATCAGCCGCCATTTTTTGCCAACGTTTCACACGCCGCGGATCTTTGACAGCCAATGTGGCGAACTCGTTCTCCGCCCATCGGGCGCTCGGGGTATCTGTCTTCGGATGGCTTGGATGCTCAGGCATCCGCTCA
>JBDSNC010000134.1:0-6750 GCA_039915545.1 Luteolibacter sp. | reverse complement strand
ATCGGACGGCCTTTACACAGCCTGATCCCGCGAGGGAGACAAGAACAGTCGAGACTGTGGAAGGAAATGAAAACAACGGTCTGTTCAAACTGAAATAATAAGAAATGCCACGTGCTACTAACTCACCGGCCAGCCGTGCCCGCCGCAAGCGGACACTGCTTCGTGCCAAGGGTTTCCGCGGTTTCCGCTCGAAACTCTTCCGTTACGCCAAGGACGCTGTCCGTAAGGCGATGACGTATGAATATCGCGACCGGAAGCGTCGTAAGGGCCAGTTCCGCCGTCTGTGGACGCAGCGTATCAACGCCGCATGCCGCAACGAGGACATGACCTACTCGCGCTTCATCGAAGGTCTGAAAGCCGCAGGTATCGAAGCTGACCGCAAGATTCTCTCGGATCTCGCAATCACCGATCCTGCTGCCTTCTCGGCCATCGTCGCTCAATCGAAGAAGGCCCTCGAAGCGAAACACGCTTCGAAGGTTGCCTGAGACTGATCAGCGAAATTCGAAAAAATCAACCGTCGTCCGGCTTCGTGCCGGGCGGCGTTTTTTTTGCGGAAATTTTTGGGAACCCACCACTCCTTGAGAGATATCACGCCACAAAAAAGGCCGGAGAAACTCTGCGTCTCTCCGGCCTTGGGGTAGGGAATCAATTTCCGCCGATCACTTGTGCAGGATCTTCGGCACCTTCGGTGCGCGGAGACGGTGCGGTTCCGGGAGATTGGAGCCGAGCAGCGGACGGCAATAATTCATGAAATCCTGGGTCACGCCGTTGCCTTCCGCGTTGATGAAACTGTCGGGCATGTGGCGGGTCTTGCCGGCGACTTTCCTGATGTCCACCAGTTGATAGTCGACGCTGTAGTCGAGCACCGGGCGCTTGATGGCCACCGATCCGTCGACATTGTCCCACATCGCGAACTGGACGGCCTTTTCACCGACTTCGCGAGCCTCGCGGGCGTCGCGGTCGGACTGGATGCCCATGAACGAACGCTGGAGGTAGCCGAATGTATCGGAGCGCACGCGCTTGATGCCGAGTCCTTTGCGGATCTCGTTGGAAAGGAGGTCGCCGAGGGCACCGGTGCCGGAAAGCTGCACGTTGCCGTGCGAGTCGCGCTCCTCGACGCCGAGCAGCTTGACGATCATTGCCGTGCCATCGGGATCCGAAATGCCTTCGGAAACGGCGATGGTGCAGAGGCCGTGCTTTTGATAGACGCGGTCCACATCGGCGAGGAAGTTTTCCATTTTGAAATGGCGCTCCGGCACATAGATCAGGTGCGGGCCGTCATCGAAGTATTTCTGCGCAAGCGCGGAAGAGGCGGTGAGGAAACCAGCGTGGCGACCCATCACGACACCGATGTAAACGCCCTGAAGCGCGCGGTTGTCGAGGTTCACGCCCGAGAACGCCTGGGCCACGAAACGCGCTGCGGAGCCGAAGCCCGGGCAGTGGTCGTTTTCCTCGAGGTCGTTGTCGATCGTCTTCGGAATGTGGATCGCGCGCAGCTCGTAGTTCGCTTCCTTCGCCTGCTCGTTGACGATGCGCACGGTGTCGGACGAATCGTTGCCTCCGACGTAGAAGAAATAGCGGATGTCGTGGGCTTGCATGACCTTGAACATCCGGGCGCAATACTCTTCATCGGGCTTGTCACGGGTGGAAAGCAGGCCGGACGACGGGGTGCCGGCGACTTGCTCCAGGTTGTGCGTCGTCTCGCGGGTAAGGTCCACGAAGTTTTCCTCGATGATCCCGCGCACGCCATGGACGGCTCCGTAAATGGAGGTCACCTGGCTGAATTTGCGGGCTTCGAGGGCGACGCCGACGACGCTTTGATTGATAACAGGTGTGGGTCCACCACCCTGAGCGACAAGAACTTTTCCTTCTAAACGGCTACTCATGCGGGCGGGAGGATTGATGATCCCGGAAGAGATGCAAGCGTTTAAGAATGTTGAGAGTGGGTGGTTGGGAGTTGAGATTCAGAGAAATTGCCACTACGAATTGGTCCCATAAATCATATTCGTTCCATTCCCTGCCCGTGGCTTCCGGAAATCTCCGGAATTCACGATTTCTCCCTGACCCGCCGCCATGGCCATGTCAAAGGCGCCGAATTCTATCTGGACACGCTGCGTTTCGCACAGTCCCAATGGATTTCCGGAAAACCCGCGCAGGCCATCCTCCAGCTCAACAAGGCGTGGATGGCGGATCTCACCGGCGCTGAACCTGTCCTGAAAATCCACCCGTCGCCCTACCGCGCGCTCGTCTGGATCATGGAAAACGCAGCATCCGGCGATCGCGGCTTCATGGGAAATCCCGTCCGCCACTTCCAACACCTCGCCAGCCGCATTTCCGGCCCGCGCGCGGAAATCCGTTCCTGGCGGGCTTGGCTGTGCTTCCACCTTGCGGAAAAAACGCTCAGCGGATTTCCCCGCGATGGCGAGCAACTCGTCCGCGAAGGGCTGTGGATTCCCGGCGTCCGGCGCACGCTTTACGAAGTCCGGGCAAAAGGCTGGGAGGCGGAAGCCAACGTAGTAAAGGACTTCAGTCCGTTCTTCTGCGAGGACTGAAGGCCACGACTACTTTTCCTGTAACGAATCCCCCGGATTGCTTCTGAGATGGGTATGGACAAACTCCCCGAAGACGCCGCGATGGAAAACCCGCCCCAACCCCCACTCGTCGGCCTCAACCCCGCCGACCTCCTCGCCCAAGGCGTTGCCGGGGACACCATCGGAAATCCCTACCCATTCCAGCCACCGTCGCTGGAGGAAATGGCCGCGCTTTTCCCGCAATTCGAGATTCTCGAACTCATCGGCAAGGGCGGCATGGGCGCGGTTTACAAAGTCCGCCAGAAGGAACTCGACCGCATCGTCGCCCTGAAAATCCTGCCGCCCGCCATCGGCGAAACTCCCGGTTTCTCCGCCCGCTTCGCCCGCGAGGCCAAGGCCCTTGCGAAACTCAACCACCCCGGCATCGTCACGCTCTACGAATTCGGCTCCACCTCTTCCCATCAACCATCAACACCCGACCATCAACTCTTCTACTTCCTGATGGAGTTCGTCGATGGAGTGAATCTCGGCCAACTCATGCACGCCGGCCGCATCTCACCTCGCGAGGCGCTCGCCATCGTCCCGCAGATTTGCGACGCCCTCCAGTTCGCCCACGATCAAGGCATCGTCCACCGCGACATCAAGCCCGAGAACATCCTGCTCGACCGCCTCGGCCGCGTGAAAGTGGCCGACTTTGGAATCGCCAAGCTCTCTTCGTTCGTAGTCCCGCCTTCAGGCGGTCTTCATGAGGACGTAGACCGCCTCAAGGCGGGACTACATACGGATCCGCTCCTCACCGAAGTCGGAAAAGTCATGGGCACGCCGCAATACATGGCGCCCGAACAGATCGAGCACCCCGAAGACGTCGATCACCGCGCCGACATCTATGCCCTGGGCGTCGTCTTCTATCAAATGCTTACCGGCGAGCTGCCGGGGAAGGACCTGCAAGCCCCTTCGCGAAGGGTCAAGATCGATGTCCGGCTCGATGAGATTGTCATGCACGCATTGGAGAAAAGCCCCGAGCTGCGGTTTCAGAACGCCAGCCTTTTCAAGACGCAGGTGGAAATCGTTGCGGCTGGCGGGACGAAGCCCGAAGCAGGAGATCAGAGGGGAAAGGGCGACCCTCGCTTCTCGCGCACAGCCATCTTGGCGACGTGCTTCGCGATACTGTCCTTTATATTGGTCGCATGGGGCGTGGTTCTCACGCGTGCGGCCTTCGCCACCCTCGGGGCATCAGGAATGGCCAATCAACCGTCAAACGCAATGCCACTTGCACTTGGGGTTGCTGGATTCGGCTGCGTGCTGACATCCTGCGTACTGGGCTGGATCGCTGTTTCGCAAATCCGCCGCTCGGCAGGCAAACTCCAAGGCATGTGGCTGGCGGTGTTCGACGGACTGCTGTTCCCGCTGCTCGCGCTGGACTATGCCATTGCCTATCTTCTTCACGAGTTTGGGAAAGGCTACCTCGGCTGGACGCAAAACTATGATCCCGTCCAAAGCGCCCGACTGGCAGTTGTATCGATCGTTCTTTGGCTCATCGTGGATTCTCTGATCATCGGTGCCGTCTGGCGGGCGGTGAACCCATCGAAAGAAAGAAGGGTCGGCTCGGAAAGCAGCACTCTCGGGCGGGTGATCAAGATCGCTGTGCCAATCCTTGCGATCATTGGCATCGTAATCTGGCTGGCTGCTCCCAAGCACCCGGATTATGTCATCACCGGACGCGTAATTGATTCGGTAACAGGACATCCCGTCCCGCAGGCGATTGTCAGTGTGGAACGGGACGACGAGGGGGAATTCCTGAGACAAACCGAGGTCAATGCTCAAGGAGGTTACGAATTAAGGTGGCCAGAGGACGCAGATTTGCTCTATATGAGAAAAGAAGTCCGGCACAGTGTCGGAATGGTCGTCAGCGTCGCCGCGCCCGGGTATGAAAAGCAGGCCGTGAGCGCTTCGCAGACCCGCAAGGTGGGTTACTATCAGCGTGCATTCGATTTTCAATTGCCGCCGGAAAATCATGAACTCCAGGCGCTCGTTGAAGTAAGTGAGCGGCAAATTCAGAAGGTAACCATCGAGATATTTTCCGATGGAGGGATCACGCTGGACGACAAGGCGATTTCGCCAGCAGGTCTCAATGATGAACTCAGCCGGATGCACCGTGATTTTGCCGATCTTGCGGTGATGATCCGCAGCTCGTCGGGAGTGATTTACACGAAAGTCGTGGAGGTGATGGAGGTTTGTCGAAAGGCAGGCATCTCCAGGATTGAATTTGCAATAGACGGGCCGAACAGCCCGGGCAAAATGAAGATCGATTTCGATCGTGCGGGAGACACCATGCAGAAAATCGTCGTCCGCTTCCGCAGCGACTATGGCGTGCGGCTTTGTTTTGAGAATCTGGACGTCGCATTGAAACGTGATGGAAAGCCGGCGGGCAGCCCGCTTGATTCCGGGGAAACAGAGCGGCTCAGGGATGCCTATAATTTCAGCTATGATAGTAAACTGGGAGGGTTTCCCATCCTTGATTTGGGAGCGCGCTACCAGGGGAGGATCGTGGCGGATTCGGTGGAGGATTTTCTCAATCAGGTCACTCGGGATACTCCATTCTGCTGGCACCCCACGGAACGCGGAAAAACCTGGGTGATCATGCCACGGGAAGGTTCACGATTGGAATTCCCGGTGACCTTGGAAACCGAAAACCTCGCTGTGGACGAGGCGGTGATGAGGGTCACCAGCCAGCGCCCATCCGGATCGATCACTTACGTCCAATCAACCGGCTGGTCAGTGGCGAAAGGCGCCACCGACTCCGTTCCATGGCTGAGTGTGAAGTGCAAGCCGCAGAAGTTCGATCAGGTTCCTGCCTGGCAGGTGTTGTGCGACATTACGGAGGGAGCGCGGCCCGATTCGGTGTGGGCGCTCTATGGTTACAAGGAGCAACGGGCGCTGGTGGTTCCACCCGGCCCATCGATGGACTACGCGGTGGTGTCCCAAGCCCAGACATGGCTCTGCGCCTTGGATTCCGGCGGTTTTCTGAAGACTTGGGAGCAGGCGGCGGAAGTGTTCAGGACGCAGGTCACTCCGGACCAGTGGCGGCAGGCTCAGAATGCGCTACGCAAGCATCTTGGCGAGCCGAAGTTCCGCAAACTCAAGAATGTGACCGAAGCGACATCTCTGTCGGACGCTCCGGATGGCCGCTATCTGGTGATGCAATTTGAAACCGTATTTGCTTCGGAAAAACGTTTGTCCGAACTGGTCACATTCCAACAGGAAAAGGACGGCATCTGGCGCGCTGCAGCTTGCTCAATCAAATAGTCTGATGTCCCAATCCACACCTAACGACTTCTTCGCCACCACCCGCTGGACCATCGTGCTGGCGGCGGGGGATTCCGGCACGCCGCAGGCGGCGGACGCGCTGGAGGCGTTGTGCCTATCGTATTGGTTTCCGCTGTATGCCTATGTTCGGAGGCGGGGGTATGCGAAAGAAGATGCTGAGGATCTGACACAGGCGTTTTTCGCGGATCTGCTGGGCCGGCGGGATTTCGTGAAGACGGACAGTGAAAGGGGACGGTTCCGCGCCTTTCTGCTGGCCTCGCTGAAAAACTTCCTCGCGAACGAGTGGGACAAATCCCAGCGCCTGAAACGCGGTGGGGCCATCACCCATTTTCCGCTCGATTGGCAGAGCGCCGACACCCAATTCCAAATCGCGGACGCTGCCATGCGCAGTCCGGATGAAATTTTCGACCGGGAATGGGCAGTGGCGCTGTTGGAGCGGGTGATCGTCCGTCTGCGAGATGAATGGACGGCGGAGGGAAAAGCCGAGCGCTTCGAACAGATGAAACGTTACCTAACCGTTGGCAAGGGCGAGATCCCCTATGGCCAAGCCGCTGTGGAAGTCGGAATGGACGAAGGAACGCTGCGGGTGGCGGTGCATCGCTTGCGGAAACGCTACCGCGAACTGCTGCGGAGCGAGGTGGCCCACACCCTGGCGGATCCGGCGATGGTGGAGGAGGAGCTGGCGGTGCTTCTTGGTGCGTTCCGGTAGCTGGTTCATTCCGGCTTGTGATCCGATCAGCGAACGCGCAGTTTACTTATAGGAAATCCAAGTGAATGAACCGGAATAAAAATGCAATCAGACGGCTGGCTTTTTCCGCGACTGTCCTCCTCGGACTCTTCCAGGCGGCCTGCGCCCAAGCACCCGCACCCGCACCCGCACCCGCACCCGCAC
>JBDSNC010000111.1:0-23289 GCA_039915545.1 Luteolibacter sp. | reverse complement strand
CTTCCTTGATGGCGGATTCCATCGGCGCGGTGTCGCGGACGGTCACCTCGTAGGCAGTGGCGGGAAGGTCTGATTTGATTTCGGTTTCCGCCAGCTTGTCGCCGGAGACAAGCCGTTGGACGAGGTCCTCTCTCGCTCCGTGAACGGCACGATCCTCGAAATCTTCCGGCACCTTGCCCGTGGCTTTCCACGTCGCGAAATCCTCCTCGGCGGCCTTGCCCGCTGCCGCGACTTCCTTATCCCATTCGTCATCGCCCGGACTTTGGATGGCCTCCTCCGCGTGGAGCAGCGTGATCATGCCGAGCAAAACACCGAACCAAACCACCCTGCTTCGTTTCATGGGACTTTCCTATCAAGCGAGGCGCGGTTTGCAACTCCGCAAGGCGGTCGTTTTCCTTCCCTTGCATTTCCCATTTCCGCAGCTCAGGTTCCTGCCCCGCGCTTTCCACCGCTTCATGGACTACTCCTCTCTCATTTCAAAACGCCGTGACCGCTTCTCCGAACTGGAGGAAGCCGTGGGCGATCCTGACCTTTTTGCCGATCCGAAGCGCGCCACCGACATCCTCCGCGAACACGGGAAACTCAAACAAACCCTACAGCTCTGGGAAAACCTCGAAGCCACCAAGCGCCACCTCGCCGATAACCAGGAACTCGCAAAATCCGACGACCCCGACTTCGCCGCGATGGCCGCCGAGGAAATCCCGACGCTGGAAACCGACCTCGCCAAGCTCTCCTCCGATCTCCAATACGCCCTGCTCCCGTCCGATCCCAGCGAGGACCGCGACGCGCTGATCGAAATCCGCGCCGGTGCCGGGGGCGACGAGGCATCGCTCTTCGCCGCCGAACTGATGCGCATGTATCAGCGCTACGCCGATCTCCGGGGTTGGAAATCCGAGCACCTCGAAAGCTCACCTTCCGAAGTCGGCGGTTTCAAGGAAGTCATTCTGAAAATCACCGGCCAGGAGGTTTTCCGCTATCTGAAATACGAATCGGGAGTCCACCGGGTCCAGCGCGTGCCGTCCACCGAAACGCAGGGCCGCGTCCACACCTCCACCGTCACCGTCGCAGTGCTGCCCGAGGCAGAAGAGGTCGATGTGGAGCTGAAGCCGGAAGACCTCCGCATTGAGGTCTGCCGCTCGGGCGGCGCAGGGGGACAGCACGTCAACACCACCGATTCCGCCGTCCAGATCTTCCACCTCCCCACCGGTCTCTACGTCCGCTGCGAGCACGGCCGATCGCAAATCAAGAACAAGGAAATGGCGCTCAAGATCATGCGCACCCGCCTCTACGAGAAAAAAGTGCAGGAGCAGCAGGCAGAATACTCCGAAAACCGGCGCGCGCTCATCGGCTCGGGCGATCGTTCGGAAAAAATCCGCACCTACAATTTCCCGCAGAGCCGCATCACGGACCACCGGATCGGCTTCACCTCGCACAACCTGACGGGCGTCATCGCCGGAGATCTCACGGAGTTCACCAACGAGCTGCAGAAGACGGAAATGGACGAGCGACTCGCGGAAGCGGGGCTTTAATTGGAGCGCGAAATTCATTTCGCCAGTAAAATGGACGGACGTCCCGTCACCTGACCAGAGGGAGCGAGAGCGATTGAACTCCGCGCCTTTCTCTCACCATTCATCGGCCATGCGGAAAGAATTCCGCGCTCCAATTAGGGATTCCCACCCGGCGTGCTGCTGATCACAGTGGTGTCATATGGTAGTCCCGCTTGCCTCGCTTTCACCTAACGGCCTTCTGCTGCTCGCGCTGGCAGCCATCATCGGACTCATCGTCCTGATCGCGCGCTTCAAGTGCAATGCCTTCATCGCGCTGCTTCTCGCATCGCTCGCCGTGGGCGTCGGCTCGGGAATGCCCTTGGCGGCGATCGCGAAAAGTTTCCAGGAGGGAGTTGGAAACACGCTGGGCTTCCTCGCGATGATCATCGGGCTCGGCACCATCCTTGGAAAACTGCTGGCGGAATCCGGCGCTGCCGAAGTGATCGCCAACCGCATGGTGAGACTGCTGGGGATCAAGCGGCTCGACTACGCGATCATGCTGGTGGCGTTCCTGGTCGGGATCTCGGTGTTTTTCGGTGTCGGGATCGTCCTGCTAGGCCCGATTGCCTTCATGCTCGCACGCCAGACGAAGACGCCGATCCTGCACCTCGCACTGCCGCTGGCAGCCGGCCTTTCCGTCGCCCACGGCCTGATCCCGCCGCACCCGGGGCCGATGGTGGCCATTGGAAAAATCGGTGCGGACACCGGAAAAACCATCCTCTGGTCGCTCGCCATCGGCCTGCCCACCGCACTCATCACCGGTCCTTTGTTAGCCCGGTGGGTCGCGCCACGCGTCCCGGTGGCGCTCGGCGGTCTGGGCGCTGAAGCGTCTGGAAAAGCTGCCGCGCCACGTCCGCCGGGATTCGCCCTGAGCCTCTTCACCATGCTGCTGCCGGTGCTCCTCATGCTCGTCGCCACGGCGGCGGATGTGATGCTGCCGGTCGACAATTCGCTCCGGCAGGCGGCGGATTTCATTGGTGCGCCGGAGGTGGCCATGTTGATCGCGGTGCTGGTTTCGTTCTGGTCCTTCGGCACCCGCTGCGGCCTGACCAGCGATCAGATTTTGAAATTCACCGAGCAATGTGTGGGACCTGCCGCGGGCATTTTCCTCGTCGTCGGCGCGGGTGGAGGATTCAGCAAAATCCTCGATTCGTCCGGTGTCGGCAAAGCGATCGGCGACATGGCGTTGCAGATCCCGGTAACGCCCGTTTTCCTCGGCTGGATCATCGCCGGAATGCTGCGGATCGCCGTCGGCTCCTCCACCGTCGCCATCACCATGGCGGCGGGGCTCATGTTGCCGATCGTGCAAGCCCGTCCGGAAACCAACCGCGAGCTGCTGGTGCTCGCCATGGGTGCCGGCTCGCTGATCTGCTCGCACGTCAACGACTCCGGCTTCTGGTTCATCAAGGAATACTTCGGCATGACCGTCTCGCAGACGCTGAAAACCTGGACCGTCGTGGAAACCGGCATCGCCGTGGTTTCCATCAGCATCATCCTGGCGGCGAACGCGATGCTCTGAACCTTCTATCCGACCGCCGCGCGTCCGGCAGCCTCTCCGGTGGCGAAGCAGGTGCCCATGACACGGACCGACGCCTGGGCGTCGTGATCCGTGGAAATGCAGCGGCCGGCGACGAACAAGCGGTCGATTCCTGCCGGTTTCAAACAGCGCAGCGGAATGCCTGCCGGACGATTGCCTTCGGGATAGCGCAGCTTCGGCCCTTTCGGATCCTCGCGGAATTCCATCGGCCAGGTGGCGAGGGCGATCTCATCATCAAAGCGCGTACCCGCTAACAAATCCGCGCCGGAGAGGATGTATTCGCCGATCCAGCGGCGGCTCTCGCGAATGCCCGCCCGCACCGGCCATTGGCTGATGTAAGCGCCGCGCCACGATTCGGAACGGCAGGAAAGCCAGCGCATCACCTCGCTGGCGAGCCTGCGGCCGCGCAATTCGAGATTGGTGAGGCAGCCGGTGTCGAGAGGATCAAAATCAGAAACCGTCTCACCACCCGCGAGATCGATGCTGGCGAAAATCTCCCCCGCCCTGCCGGACGCGCGGAAAGTGATCCCCAACGCATCCGGCGGCAGGTGGCCGCCGCGCACACCTTCCACGATCAACCCGGCGGTGTGCAGCCGGGAATCGTCCGCCATCGACAAAGTGCTGTGGACGCCGAAAACATACGCAGGGCGCTGCAATTTCGGAGCCGCCGCCATCGAAGATCCACCACCTAACAACTCAGCGATCACCGCATCGCCCGAGGCATCTATCAAATTTTTTGCGCTGACCGGCTGGACGCCCGAGCGGCCGCAGAGCCCGATTTCCCACGCATCGTCATTGCGTGAAACGGCGCTCACCTCGGTGTGCAGCCTCAGCTCCAGCGTGGGTTCGGCCGCAGCCAGTTCATCCGCGATGCGCACGAACTCGACGGGATGCTGCGGCAGCACGTCCAGCCTGCCCATCCGCACCGGGCCGATGCCGGTGGCGGCGATCATGCGCTTCGCGATTTCCGCCGCGAAGCCTGGATTCGCAATTACCGCATCCGGTTCCTCGCGCAGCAGGTAAAGGCCGCAAAAGCTGTGCACGAGCGAGGCCGTGCCCATGCCGCCGAGATAACCGTGCCGTTCTATCAAAAGGGTGCGCGCTCCAGTCCTCGCCGCAGTCACGGCGGCGGCCAGTCCGGCGCTGCCTCCGCCGATCACCGCCACATCGAAGGACTCGCGCGCCGGGCTCATGAAGTCCTCGCGACGATCAAGGCCGCCAAGGTGATCGGCGTCGCAAGATTCGCCTTCGTCAGATCTTCAGGTCCGAGTTCGACAGCCCACCGATCTTCCACCGCGACGACCAACTGCATCACGGCCATCGAGTCCAATCCTGCTTCCGCCAAATTGCCGTCTTCGGGAAAATCCCAATCCAATTCAAGGACACCTTCGTCGTTCAGCCAATCGATCAACTCCGTAGGTGTCGGTGATGTTGTTTTCTTCGATACTTCCATGTGCAAAAACGGTGCGACGGGTCCCCCCGATTCATCAAGCGGAAATGCGGGTTAATTTCGCCAGTTGAAAATCGCACGATTCTCAGAACTCCACCTCGCTGCCGAGCGCCGCGATTTCGATCGATCCGCTGTGCCGCTCCGCAAGCGCGGCGCGCAGGCTTTCCGCATGATCGGGCTCGCCGTGAACGAGCCAGACGCGTTGTTTCGGCCCGGTCATCCTGTCGAAATAATCCAGCAGTTCCGAGTGATCCGCGTGGCCGGAGAATGAATCGATGATTTCGATTTTCGCCCGTACGATGTAGCGTCCGCCGAGGATGGGCACCTCTCTCTCACCATCGCGGATGCGGCGGCCGAGTGTGTTGTCCGCGCAGTAGCCCACGAAGAGCACGGTGGTCTTCGGATCGCTGATGTTGTTCTTCAAATGGTGCAGGATGCGGCCCGCCTCGCACATGCCGGAGGCCGAGATGATGATCGCCACGCCGCGAATGTCGTTGAGGGACTTTGAAATATTGACGGCCCGCACCAACGTTAGGTTTTCAAAACCGAAGGGGTTCTCCTTTTCAAACAAGGTCTGGTAAACCTCCTCGTTGAAAGCGTCCGGGTGAAGTCGATAGATCTCGGTGGCGCTCACCGCCAGCGGGCTGTCCACGTAAACCGGGATGGAAGGAATCGTACCTTGCTCGAAAAGCTGGTGAAGCACGAAGAGAAGCTGCTGCGTGCGCTCCACCGCGAATGCCGGAATCAAAATCTTGCCGCCGCGCTGCACGGCACGCAGGATGATTTCCGCGAAATGCACGCCGACGCCCGGAGGTGCTTCGTGTTCGCGGCCGCCGTAGGTGCTTTCCATCAGCAGGAAATCGACATCCGGGACCACCACCGGATCGCGCAGAACCTCGTTGTGCCCACGGCCGACATCGCCGGAGAAGAGGAAACGTTTCTTTTTGCCATCCGCCTGATCGTCGATTTCCAAAAGCACCTGCGCGCTGCCGAGGATGTGTCCGGCGTCGATGAAGCGCACGGTGACACCGTCCGCGACCTGCAGCGGGCGGTCGTAGTTTACGCTCACGAACTGGCGCAGGCAGAGTTCCGCCTCTCGCTCGGTGTAGAGTGGCTCGGCGGGTTCCAAGCCTTCCTTCTTGCGGCGTTTGTTCAGCCACTCGATGTCGCCCTCCTGGATGCGCGCCGAGTCGGCGAGCATGATCTGGCAGAGGTCGCGGGTGGCGTGGGTGGCGTAGATGTTTCCGGTGAATCCCTTGCTCGTGAGGTTCGGCAGGTTGCCGCTGTGGTCGATGTGGGCGTGCGATAGGATCACGCAGTCGATTGATTTCGGTTCGAAGAACGGGAAGCAGCAGTTCACCTCGTAGGCGTGGGCGCGCGATCCTTGATAGAGCCCGCAGTCGAGCAGGATGCGCTTGCCGTTCACTTCGAGCAGATGCTGCGAACCGGTGGTGGTGCCGGCGGCACCGCAGAATTTGAGTTTCATGGGTTGATAGGGTGGCAGTCGGATTTCTGACTACTCCAACCTAAGCGAAAAAACCAAAGAGTCACGTCCGCTTGCTTCGAATTGCGCGCGGCGTTTTTCCGGCAGGTCCACGACCGTCGCCGGATCGTAGCCCAGTTTTCCGGTGAAAAAATTCGCCGCGCGGTTGCTCAGCGCGAAAACGCGTGGAATCCCCCGCTCGCGGGCGACTTTCTCGGCGTGATGGACGAGCTCGATGCCGTATCCCCTGCCCTCGTGCTGCTGCTTCACGTAAAGACAGGCCACTTCCGCCGTCTGGTCTTCGGGATATTCGTGCAGCGCCACGCAGCCGACGACGTTATCATCGATGGCCATGACATAAAAATCATCGATGTGCGACTGGATGTCCTCATACGTGCGTTCCACCAGTTTCGTGCGGCGCACGGAACGGCCGATCATTCCCAACAGCTCGGGAATGTCCTCCTCGCGCAGTTCCCGGATGATCCGATAGCTGTCCGCGTGGACCATGGTGCCGACGCCTTCGTTGGAGAAAAGTTCGTCCACCAGCACACCCTGCTGGCGGCCGTTGAGCACGTGAACCCGTGGTATTCCACGATGGCAGGCTGCCGCCGCGGCGCGCAACAACGCCGCGCTTGATGGATCGGCCTTCACGGCCAGCGCCTCGGCATCCTTCGCCCGAATGGCATGGGCGGGCGCGCCGTCGATGAGGATCGCTTCTTCCAACAGCGTGATCACTTTCGCCACGCCGATCCTGAGTGCGAAGTCCACCACGGGAAAATCCAGCGGCCCGGTCGCCGAGGCGTCGATGATCGCCGATTGGCCGCGGGCGAGGATTTCCATCGCCTCCTTGACGGCCAGCGGATCGGTGATCGGCCGGGAAACACGCGCAGCCATGATTTCGCATTCCAGCGTCCAGTCGTAGAGATCCTTCAAATCCCCGCCGAGCACGCCGAGTACCAGCTTCACGCCGAGGTCCTCGAGCACGGCCAGATCGAGCAACGTTTCAGCGACCGCCGGTTCCGGCAGGATTCCCGCCTCGATGAGCACGAAAAACACCTTTCCGCGGAATTGAGGACTGTATTGGAGAACCTCCCGAACGTCACTTTGCTGCGCCACGGCCTTTTTCTAAGGATTTGCAGCGTTCCCGCAAGCCCGGGGACGGCCGGAGCACGAATTTATCCCACGATCCTCAGAGGCTGGCCCACAGGTGAGCGGCGGCCATGGAGCGATGGGGCTGATAGTTTTCCAAAAAGGAGTGGATGGCGGCGGGCGAGGGTTTGGTCCCGCTGGCGGTGAGGCGGTGGACGGCGTTGCGGATGGCGGCGTCGCCGTGAAGGGAGCAATCGCCGTGGCCGAAGCCGCGCATGAGGGCATAGTTCACGGTCCACGGACCGATGCCCTTGATGGCGAGCAGGGCAGCTTCGATCTCGGGCTGGGGTTTGTCTTTCCAATCGTCGAGCGGCAGCTCGCCGGAATCCATCAGGCGGGCGACGCGGACGAGGGTCTCGGCCTTGGAGCGGGAAAACCGGAGGGGCGTGAGTTGGTCCGGCTCAATGCGGGCGGCGGATGCGGGATCCGGGTAGCACCAGAGGCCGCTGGAGTGTTGTTGTCCGGCGATGCGGATGAAGGTGCGGCGCAGCGACACTGCAAACGAAAGATGGATCTGCTGGCCGATGATCGCCCAGGTGAGCGCCTCGAACGGAGTGGAGGTCTGCGGAATGCGCAGGTGGGGATTTTTCCGGACGAGAGATGCGAAAATCGGATCGCGGCGGGTGGCTTTGACAAAAGGCGCGGGATCGATATTGAGGGCGAGGAGGTTCCGCGCGGTCTGGGTGAGGAGGGTTTTCGCAACGTCGGTGGTTCTCCCGTCGGCGTCGATCCGGCAGAGAGCTTCGCCGCCTTTCAGCAGGATCGTTAGAATAACGGGAACACCGTGGACCACGAGGCCCTTGCGGATGCTGTCCGGGGCGATGGTTTCGGCGAAGCCTTCGCGGTCGCGGCCATGGAAGGACATGACCTCGGCGGTCTGATAGTTTTCCGGAAGCGGGAGGGTGAAGCGGGTCATTTCAGGATGGCGCCTTCCTGTTGGAGGAGCTGTTGTTTGCGTTCGACGCCCCAGCGGTAGCCGGTGAGCGCGCCCTGGTTGCCGACGACACGGTGGCACGGGATGACGACGGCGATGGGATTGGTGGCGCAGGCTCTCGCTACGGCGCGCGCGGCGGTGGGCTGGCCGATTTTGGCAGCGACCTCGGAGTAGCTTGCGGTCTCGCCGGGAGGAATTTCGCGCAGCGCCTGCCAGACGCGCTGTTGGAAGGCGGTGCAGCGGATGTCGAGGGGAAGGTCGAGATTCTCCGACGGGCGTTTGAGGTGGGCGACGAGGTTTTTCACCCATGCGGTGAAGGGTTTGTCGGGCTTTTCGAAAATAGCGTTAGAAAAGGCGTCGCGCACCTCGCGTTCGAGCAAATCGCGTTCGTAGCCGAAGCTGACGCGGCAGATCCCGCGTGCGGTGCCGGCGACGAGCACAAGCCCTAACGGACATGGCGTGATCGCATGGCGGATGACAACGCCCTGCCCGCCGCGGCGGTATTCGGCGGGCGACATGCCGAGGGTTTCCGCCGCGTTTTCATAAAAGCGGCTGCTGGAGTTGAAGCCGGCGCTGTAGATGGCGGCGGTGACGGAGGGGGTTTTCAGGAGCGATTCACGGACTTTTTGTGAGCGGTGCGCGGCGGAGTATTTTCCGGGAGTGACGCCGGTGACCGCTTTGAAGATGCGGTGGAAATGGTAGCGGCTCATTTCCGCGACGGCGGAGAGTTCTTCGAGCGATGGCGGGGATTCGGCGGACTCGATGAGGCGGCACGCTTTCGCGACGGCGGCGGTGTGGCGCTCGGACTGGGTGGGGCCGTCTGGCAGGCAGCGCTTGCAAGGGCGGAATCCGGCGCTTTCCGCAGCGGCGGGAGTGTCGTGGAAGGCGACGTTTTCGCGAAGGGCGAGCTTGGACGGGCAAACGGGGCGGCAGTAGATGCCGGTGGTGGCGACGGAGTAAACGAAGCGACCGTCGGCCAACGGATCGCGCTGTTGGAGAGCGGACCAGCGTTGGGCGGTGGTTGTGTAATCGCGGTTCATGGCGGCAGCTTATGGCGGAATTTCAGGGAGCGCATCCTGTGGATTGCTTTCAAATTTCCTGATGATCGAGACGATACCCAACACCGCGCACGGTGATGAGATGCCGGGGATTCGCGGGATCAGTTTCGAGTTTCTGGCGCAGGGTGGTGATGAAATTATCAATGGTGCGGAGGCTCGGATAGGCGTGATAGCCCCAGACGACATCGAGAAATTTCTCACGGCTGACGGCATCTCCCGAGTGAGCTGCAAGGAGACGGAGTATGCCGGTTTCCTTGTCGGATAGAGGATGTTCCTGCCCGGCGCGGGTGAGGACACATCGCTGGAAGTCGATGGCGGCGGTGCCGATTTCGAGGAAATCAGGGACTGCCTGATTCCGCTCCTGGCGGCGGAGCAGGGCGCGGACGCGGGCGAGGAGTTCTTTCAGGCTGAAGGGCTTGAGCAAATAATCGTCCGCGCCGCTGTCGAGGCCTTGCACGCGGTCGTCGATCTGGCCCTTGGCGGTGAGCATGAGGACCGGCATGTTTCTGCCGCGCTGGCGGAGTGCCTTGCAGACAGCGAAACCATCCAGGTGGGGCATCATGACGTCGAGCAGGATGAGATCGAATGTCTCGGTGCAGGCGAGTTCGAGACCGGTGACGCCATCGTCAGCCGAGCGGACACGGTAACCTTCCGCAGCCAGGGTTTCCACCAACGCGGTGCGCATGGGGGCTTCGTCTTCGATGATGAGGAGTCTCATGGTGTGTACGAACAGATCATATAGGACCTATGAAAATGAATGTGCTCCCCTGCCCCGGGACGCTCTCCAAGCTCACCCGTCCGCCGTGCGCCTCAGCTACCGCCTTCACCAGACTGAGGCCGATGCCGGTGCCCTGGGTTTCCCGGCGGAGCTCGCTGCCGAGGCGGTGGAATTTCTCAAAAACACGCTGCTGCTCGGCGGGAGGAATGCCGGGACCTTGGTCCGTGATTCGGATTTCCCATCCCGCTTCGCCACTGTGAAGTCTGATTTCCACCTGCGAGCCTGCGGGGGAAAACTTGATGGCGTTGTCCAGCAGATTGACGAGCGCCTGTTGGATGGCACCGGGATCGACATTGGCTTCCACGGCGGGAAGCGGTTCCACAACGACGAGGGAAATGGATTTTTCCGCGGCGAGCGGCTCCATGATGCCGAGCGTTTCGCCAAGCAAGGCCCCGAGATCGCATGGCTCGAAATGCCATTGCTTGCGGCCCTGCTCGATGCGGGCGAAGTCGAGCACGTTTTCGATCAACGTGGTCAGCCGCGCGCCTTCACGGGAGATGAGGCGGTGGAATTCACTAACGGTGTGAGGTTCGATTTTTCCGGCGTTAAGGGCATCCGCCATCAGGCGGATGGAAGCGACGGGCGCACGGAGTTCGTGGGAAACGCTGGCCACGAAATCGCTCTTCAGGGCGTTCAGCCGCCGCTCGCGTTCGACGGCGCGATGGATGAAAAACAACGCGCCACCGGAAATGGCGACGGCGAAGGCCAGCAGCCCGAGCGTCCACCGCGCCTGCTGGCGGGCGGAAGCTTCGAAAAGCGCCGGACGTGCGGCGATGATTTCCAAACGCAGGCCGCTGGTGAAATGGACCGGGAGGGTTTCCATGATTTCTCCGGTCGAGGGACTGCCAGCCACTGTCGTTTCCGCGAATGAAATTCTGAGATCCGCCCATGCCGGGAGGCGCTTGGCAGTGTCGGCGAGTGCCTGTTCCAATGCGTCGTGATCGAGAAAACGGAGGCTTTTCCCGTCCGCTAGAAGCCAACAGGTTTCGCGACCGGCAGTGATCCATTTACCTGGGGAACCCGCGTCCGGATGCCGGCCCAAAATGCCGCGCGCGCGATCTCCACGTTTCCAACGTTCCCGCGCACCGCCGTCTCCGGTTTTCGCAAGGACGAGCGGCGTGAGAACCGATGGAGCATCCACCGTGGCGACAACTAACAGCGACCGCGCATCCGCGGGATCATGGGTCTGTTCGAACACCCGGAAACCCGCCAACACCCTGAGTGGCAGCCCCGCAGGCGACAATCCGGCAGCGGAGTCTTCACGCAATTTCCTCAGCGCGTCCAAATCATTTCCATCCAGCACTGCATCCCCGGCGGAAGCGGATCCCGGCTGTGGAGGATCGGGAAAAAGCGGCGCTGTTTCCACGGCGGCCGCGAGTTCGCGGGATAACGATTCCTCGGCCACCAATGCGAAAACCTTCGCCTCCTCCCGCGCCGAAGACCAAGCGGCCTTCACCTGCGCCCGCGTGCCGAGCCAGGCCAGCACGCCTAACACGATCAACGGCAGTAAAACGGCCAGCGTGAGCCAGCGCAGGGATGATCCGGATCGACGGGTCATTGGGAAGGAACCCGCCGTGGTTGAGGAGCTGCTGGTATTGTCTGCGGTCGAGGCGGCCTCTGTCCCGGGGTAAGGCGAATCTCATCGCCGTCCCGGAGGAAAAAATAAGAACCACGAACAAAGCTGGACTCCCGCCCCTCACGCCGGACGACGGTTTCGTTATTCGTCAGCCAACCACCTTGAGCGCTTGGCACGCCCGTCTCCGGCGGTATCGGCATCCAATTGCCGTCCATTTCGATGAACCGCGGAATTCGATAGAGAATATCCCTTATGCTCATGCCTCCATCCCCATCCGTGACCTGCACCCGGCCGCTGAGAGCCTTGGCGAAAAACGCTTCCTCTTGTGAGGAAAAACCCCGCCACGGCTCGCCGAGCTTGTCCTTGAGCAGCGAAATTTCGATCTCGTCGCCGGGCTGAAGCATGACATCCGCCTTCCGCGCTTCATCTTCGGTGGTTTGATTTGTGGAGGCTGCGATGATCCTGGTGAGGTTTACTTCGATTACTTTCTCCGCCCCATTCTCCTGCAGGCGATGAATGCGGACGTGGGCGAGATCCGGATGCGGCAGCATCGTGAATTGGTAAAACGGCCCCAATTCCTCACCAAGAACCCACGGCGCGAATTTGATTGTTTCCGACAGATCCACCCACGGTCCCCACGGCGGCACCTGGGTTTCCACGAGCGTCTGAATGAGCGTCGGAATGCGGGTTTCCACCGTCGTTCCATTGAAACCCACTCCGAATGATCTGACATATGGGTAGCCATCCACCTTCAGACTGACGGATTGAGACCTCTGCTTCGAGAGGGCGTCACGGACCTGATCGGTGATTTCCAGCATCACCACGTCTCCCGCCTGAAGTTGGAATTTTTCCGACTCCTTCGAGCCGTAGGACAGCCGGACCTCGGGCCAGTTTTTCCGGGTGATATGGATTTTGGGCGCAACCTCGGGAGTATCTCCCGGCTGCCACAGAAGTGCCACGACCTGTTGCAGGTTTTTCAGAGGAACTTCGTTTTTTGTCGGATCGAAGAGAACCCGGTCGCCACGGACGATGATTTCGCGGGCCTTGCCATCGATCCCGAAGGTGATGGGGAACGCGATGCGCTTGCGCAAGGACCAGAGAATTCCATCAGACAGACCTCTGCGATTTGCGTAACCAACGCCCGACCTGTTGGAGGTGATCCTGCACTCGATGACATCTCCCCATTTCAGCTCAGGAAACGCCGGGCGGGCGGAGAAATCCAGCTCTTGTTTTGTGAGAATTCCGTCCGGCCCCTTGCGCCAGATCAGCCACTGATAGTTGAGTTCCGACGAGTTAGGCCATTCCATCGTCTGATGGTTGGCGAGAAGCCACGACCCGAGATCCGGAGGAGCTGAATCGCCCGCGCGGACGGCGATGCGGGTGGACTTGATACGACCGACGGCATTGACCACCAACTGGACTTCTGAATCGTTGGCGAATCCTGGGATGGCGAATCGCTCGAAGAGGAAATCCCCCTTGGGATCACTTTGCCCACCCTGTTGTATATTTTTTATCGCTACCTCATCCAGCGTGGCTCCGGCATTCACCAGTAATTTGACGATTTCCAGATCCGAAGGCCCGCGTTGAATTGCGGGCATCATTCCTAGCAAGCGCCCGTTCGATTTCGCATCCGCGCCGTGTTTGAGCAGCAAGCGCACTTTTTCGACGGATACTGCTTTTGAAAAAACGGCGATCTCAAGCGGGGTGATGTTCGCCAATTCCTCGGCTGAAATCCTCCGGTTTATACTAGCGCTCATCCGGTCGGCGGTTGGCCGGTTGGGATCGGCACCCGCATCAAGCAGCCTTTGCATGAGAGCCAGAGAGCTGTCGGACTGTTGCAATATGGCCTCATGGAGTGGAGTGATTCCGAAATACAGGCCGGGGATGTCGGGTTTGGCTCCTTTATCCAGCAGCCAGTTCGCAGCATCGATTTTCCCTTCAGCAATGACCTGCTGAAGGGCGGTGCCATCCGATTCGGAATCCGAATCGACGGGCTCCGCTGTCTCGTCGATCCCGATTCCATGTTTCAGAAGGATTTCCGCACATTGGATTTTCCCATTGAGAAGAGCATACGCCAGCGCGTTGTTACCCTTCGATTGATCATTTTCCCGAGGCACCATTCCTGGCTTGAGGCCCTGTTGGAGCAGGAAATCCAGAATGGTATAGCGGTTGAATTGGATCGCCAACTGGATGGCGGCAGTGGCGTGAGCCTGTGGAACCTTCGCATCGCGGGCGATCAACTGTTTTACAATCTCCAGATAGCCTCTGTTGGAGGCGGCTTCGAGCGCACCGCCGCCGTAAGAATGGCTGCCTGCGGCCAACAGATATTGAACGACCTTGGACCATCCATTGTCGGCGGCTTGTTTCAGTGTGTCGGGATCGAGGATGATATCAGGCGCTGTCTTGGCGAGTGATTCGAGGCGGGCGATTTCCTTGGATTCATCGTCAAGAGGAGGCGCGCCGTCTGCCGGAGCTTTGCCGCCCAGTGCAGCTAGATTCTCCCGAGCGAGTCTGGCTTCCGTGGCCGCACCGGGGAATTCAGCGAGCAGTCGCTGATAGAGTTTGACCGCATCGTCCTTGCGATCCTGTTTCCGGCGGACTTCGGCGAGGCGGAAAAGGGCGGAGGCAGCGAAGTCGCGCTGCTCGGAATAGCGTGCGAGGAGTTGCTCGTATTGTTTCGCGGCGGCTTCGGGATCGCGGCTGACTTCCTCGGCGAAGAGTCCGTCCCGCAGGAGGTCGCGGAGTGGAGGTTCCTCGGCGCGGGCGGCAGCGGGCGGCAGCGGGCAGCAGCAGAAAGGCGGCAATGAGGAGGGATGGGGGCAGGCGCATGGGTGGGAGTGAAGCGGGTTTTCAGACAGGGATTGTCATGGAATGGTCATGAGTTCGACGAAATTTGACGATCCCGGGGGGGAAATGTAGTCCGCAGCCATCTGTTTGCCACGTGGAGGCCATAGTCTGCGGGCTGGAGAGTAATCTCTGCAAGCGGGAGGTCTTTCTCTGCGGGTTGGAGGGAATTGTCTGCAAGCTGGGGAGTTTCCTCTGCGGCTTGGAGGGTATTCGCTGTAAGCTGGGGAGTTCCCTCTGCGGCTTGAAGAGTAATCTCTGCAAGCTGGAGAACTCCGTCTGCGAGCTGGAGGGCATCGTCTGCGGACTGTTTCCTGATCACGGGCTCGTGCGAGTTTCCCCAATCCTGCATGACATCGAAGAAAAACCGCGCTCGAGGCGGGAAAATGTGCTCCATTTCCATCCCGCACCATGACTTCAGAACTCATCGAACTCCTCCGCCAGCGCGTCGCCATCATCGCCGATCACGCCTGGCGGGACCGCGATTCCGCCGGGCATCTGGAGGCGCTGAAGGACGTTTCCGAAAAAATCTCCGCGTGGACGAAAGAGCACCGTGCCTCGGTGGATCCGCAGCTCCGGCACTATCTGGCGAACGCCAGTTACCAGAAGGCGCTGGCCCATCTGGAAGCGCTTGCTGCGGAATAAAGCGGCGTTTTGAAAATTCTTTTCAAGGAATCCCCCCGCCGATACGTATCCAGCCAACACATGAAAGAGCTTCTCTATTTCCTCGGCCTCGTTGCAGCAGGTGCTTTGGGCTACAAATTCGAGCCCAAGCTCCGTTCCCAACTCGCCGCCGCGCCGCCCGCAGTGGAAGTCATCGAGGAAACCGTGGTGATCGAAGCAGGCGGGCCCAGCGCGCCGACCGCAGAACCGGCCATTGACCTCGCAGGCCTCGCGCCAAGCCAGCTTCCCGAGAAAATCCTGCTCAAGACAGCGGCCAAGGTCGCTGATTCATCCTCCGGCGTCATCATGTCCGTCGATGCCGGAACCCATGTGAAACCCGTCCGCATCGAGGGCGAAAACGTCATTTTCAGCCCCGGAGCAGGTTCCTTTGTCGGCAAGGTCGCCATTTCCGATACCGACCTCCTCGCCCAGCTCGCCGCGAAGCCCCCTTCCCCGGTCGTTCCTGTGGAGGAAACTCCGGTGGCCCCGGTGCCAATGCCTGAAGCCGCCGCTCCGGTCACCGGCGATTCGCAGGAACCACCTGCCGAGGTAACTCCGGCTCCAACCCCAGCTCCCGAAGCGCCACCGATGGAGGAAGCCACTCCGGCCCCAGCCGCCGAACCCGCGCCAGCTCCCGCCCCGGAAACTCCGGCTGCCCCCGCCGCAGCAGGTAGCAGCGATGTGGTGACAGCCATGCAGCAAAGCATCAAGGCCGCACAGATCAAGGAGTTCACCTTCGAGCAAGTCCTCAACTGGGAAGCCGGAGCCGACGAGACGGTGGACGGAGAAACCTATCAAACCGGCCTCGCGTCCTACAAGGCGGAGACGATTTTCGGAATGAAGACCATCCAAGCCAAAGCCCTCCTCAAAGCCGGAAAAGTCCAGCGCTGGATCTGGCCCAAGAGCGGCATGGAGATCAAGTGAGGCCTCCCGCTGTTGAGGGTGAGGTCGGGAAAGAATTGAAGTAACCCGATTTTCCTATCGCAAACCCTTGCCAGCTTCGAAGTGGTGGGTTAACTCCGCCCCCTATGGCAACCTATCGCGTGCTGGTTTCTGACCCTATTTCGGAAAAAGGTGTTGATGCTCTTCGTTCATCCCCCGAGATCACTGTTGACGTAAATACCGGTCTAAAGCCGGACGAACTCCTCAAAATCATTGGTGACTATCACGGCCTTGTCGTCCGTTCCGAAACCAAGGTCACTGCGGAAGTTTTCGCCGCTGCGAAAAACCTGAAAGCCATCGGCCGCGCCGGTGTCGGTGTGGACAACATCGATCGCTCCGCCGCCACCGACCACGGCGTCGTCGTAATGAACACGCCGAGCGGCAACACGATTTCCACCGCCGAGCACGCCTTCGCACTGATGCTCTCGCTCGCCCGCAACATCGGCCAGGCACACAGCTCGATGATCGCCGGCCGCTGGGACCGCAAGACGCTCTCCGGTGTTGAAATGTTCGGAAAGCGCCTCGCCATCATCGGCATGGGCCGCATCGGCACCGAGTTCGCCAAGCGCGCCCAAGCCTTCGGCATGACTGTCGTCGCCTTCGATCCCTTCCTCACCGCCGCCCGCGCCCAATCGCTGAAAGTGGAGCTCGCGGAAACCGCCGATCTCGCCCTCACCGGAGCCGACGTCGTCACCCTCCACATTCCGCTCACTCCGGAAACCAAGCACCTCCTCAACGCCGACCGCATCGCCCTGATGAACCCAGGCGCACTCGTCGTCAACTGCGCCCGCGGCGGCCTCGTTGACGAAGCCGCAGCCAAGGCATCCATGGACGCCGGCCACCTCGGCGGCATCGCGCTCGACGTTTACGAAGTCGAGCCGCCACCTGCGGATTTCCCGCTCTTCGGTGCGAAAAAAGCCGTTTTCACCCCTCACCTCGGAGCCTCCACCGCGGAAGCCCAGGAAAACGTCGGCATCGAAGTCGCTCACCAAGTGAAAAACTTCCTCACCACCGGTGAGATCGTCAACGCCGTGAACATGCCGAACCTCGACAGCCGCACGCTCGAAAGCGTCGGGCCTTACCTCGATCTCGCGGATTCGCTCGGCAAGCTGCTTTCGAAAATCGCCCCTTCGCAGTGCGACGGCATCCGAGTTTCCTACCTCGGCCCGGTTTCCGAACTCGATACCGAGCTCATCACCCGCAAGGTGCTCACCGGCTATCTATCCGCCGCTCACAACGAGGCGCAGGTGAATCTGATCAACGCTCCTGCCATCGCCAAGGCACACGGCATCCGCGTCACGGAATCCACCGCCGCACTCGCCACCAACTGCACCGAACTCATCGAAGTTTCCGCCATCAAGGGCGACGAAGTCTGCACCGTGGCAGGCACCTTCTTCGGCAAGTCCGCTCGCATCGTCCACATCGCCGGCCACTACGTCGAAACCAACCCGACCGGCAAATTCCTCTTCGTGGAAAACGACGACCGCCCCGGCATCGTCGGCACCATCGGCACCTCGCTCGGCAGCGCTTCCGTCAACATCGCGAACATGGCCCTCAGCCGTGATCTGAAGAACAAACGCGCCGTCACCGTCATCGAAGTGGACACCGAACCACAGGCCGAACTGCTCGCCCAACTGCGTGCAACTCCCGGGATCATCCGTGTTCTCAGCTTCGAGCTGTAAAAAAACACCGAATCCGGAAAAATCCGTTGCCAACCCCATCACAGATTACTTAACTTCCCCGCAGCATGAAAAAACTCCTCGTCATCGCTACCACCTTCGCCGCTCTGAGTGGCCTTGTTGTCGCAGATATCCAAGCACCTCCTGGTTCCACCTACACGTCCTCGCGCAAGCTCGGCCGTGCCATAAGCAATATCATGTACGGGTTCATTGAGATCCCGGAACAGGTCGTTCGCAAGAACGAGCAATACGGTCGCAAGGCCGGATACACCTATGGTGCTGTCGATGGAACCAACCGCGCCATGCGCCGCTTGGGCTACGGCTTCTATGAACTTTTCACCTTCACCTGCCCTACCTATCGTGGCACTTTCAAGCCACCTTACGAGCGTTGTGGTGAAGACAACCGCATCGAGATGAACCCGCATGACGGTCTCTCCGAGTTCCCACCTGAACTCGGTCCGGACGGCGGATGGGATCACGCCCGCACTCAGAAATACTGATTTCCTGGCCTATATTGTTTGTTTCTTTTTGTTTTATCCCGGCAGTGGTTTCCACTGCCGGGATTTTTTTGCGCTACAGTATTCCCCGCAGTCCAGAATGGGAGAAGTTGGTTACCGGGAAGACCGCACAGAGGACTTTGCGGACCACCTGCTGGCCGGGTTTTCAGCAAAAAAAGCGGGCGCGGACCGATGAAACGATCCGCGCCCGAGATAGCACATTTTCCCCCCAAAGATCCCGCTTGGCTTTGCCGGCTTTGTCATCGTCTTCCCCCCGGAGTTCGATGGCGCTTTTGGCAGAGTTGCGCAGGACAGGATATGTTGAGAAAGGTTTTCAGTTCACCGTAGTGCGCTGTCGCCTTTCGTTGGATGTAAGATGTTCCGGAAAGTTTGGTTTTGGAAGGTAATTGAGGTCCCAGAATCGGCCAGGTAGTCCCATTTCCGGCCATAGCCGGCGCGTTACCCTTTCTTCCCCGCCCCATCCCACTTTTTCCACGGAGGGCCCTTGGGCTTGAATGTGGATGCCGGGAGTTCATCGGCGAACTCCGAGCGCTGGCCGATGCCCCGCAGGAGGTTGCTGATTTCCTTGGCTTCCTCGAGAAGTTCGAAAAGGCGCTCTTTCGGCAGCCCCGGCTGTTTCATCTCCGCCTTCACCGCTGCGTCACGGCGCTGGAGGACAGTGCCGGATAGAAGCGCGAGCGCTTGTTCAGCGGCCTGCATGCCATCCACAGTCACACCGTCCAGACTGGCGGCATCGCGGGTCAGCGCCATGCGATCGGCTTCCGGCAGTCCGGACATGAAGGCATTCACCGCCGCGTTGGATGCGGGATCGGGAGCGCCGGCGAGGATGGATTCCAACAGCGGGATTCCTTCGAGCCAGCGGTTGGCTTCGTGCAGCGTCTCGAACTGCTCGCCTAACAATCGTTGCGCGGGTCCGGACGTCAGAGCGAGGTGGCAGAGAAACGCCACGATGCGGTGGAGCGGCGTGGGCTCTACCACTGCCTGCGATTCGTAGGCGGATTCCGTTTTGTCGGTGTAGGACTTTTTCGGATTCGCCTTGGCCTTCGCGATCGCATCACGCAGCGCCACGGTGGATGTCTGCAGATGCGTGGCGACGATGTTGAGCTGGTTTTCCCGAGCGGCGAAATCCGTCATCAGTGACAGCATTTCCGCACATTCGTTCAAGGCCACGGCGCGCTCGGCGGCGGAGTTGAAAAGGCCGATGGCCTTGCCGCGTTCGAGTTTGAAATCGAAGAACTCCTTGGCGTTCGCAAGAAGCTCGCGGAACGCCGCCTCCCCGTGGGTTTTCAGAAAACTATCAGGATCATCCCCGGCGGGCATTTCAACGACGCGAACGGCCAAACCTTCCGGAGCAAGTTCGCGGAAAGCTTTCTCCGTGGCGGCAAGACCCGCCTTATCGGCATCAAAACAGATCAGGACGTTGGAAGTGTAACGGCGCAGGATCTTCGCATGCTCGCGCGTACAGGCGGTGCCGGAAGTCGCGATGGCGTGTTCGATCCCGTGTTCGTGACAACTGATGGTATCAAGCTGCCCCTCGCACAGCAGCGCCGCCTTTTCCTTGAGGATCGGCTTTTTGGCGCGGTCCAGTCCGAAGAACACCCGGGACTTCTTGAAAATGGCGGTTTCGGGCGAGTTGATGTATTTGCCGCTGTTCTTGTTCTCCCGGAGCTGGCGCGCGGTGAAGGCGATGACATCGCCGATTTCATTTCGGATAGGAAACATCAGCCGGTCCTGAAAACGGACATAGAGCCCGGATCGCGGGTTGTTGTCATCCTGCAGTTTGACGATCCCTGAATCCACCAGCTCCCGGCCCGTAAATTTGCGAGAGCGCGCCCAATCGAGGAAAACCTTCGGATTATCCGGCATCCAGCCCATCGCCCAACTTGCCGCCATCGCACTGCCGAAACCACGCGACTGCATGTAATCCCGCGCGTGTTTTGCGTCGGGGTTTTTCATGAGCTGCTCGTGCAGGAATGCGGTCACCTCGCGGTGGATGTCCTTCAGCCGGCCGCTGGAGCGGAAATTTTTCTCAGCGTTCGGATCGGTGCTTTCCTCGATGAGATGGATGCCGGCGCGCGAGGCGAGTTTCCGCACAGCTTCAGTAAACGGGAGGTTTTCGTAATCCATCACAAACGAAATCGCGTTTCCCCCCTTGTTGCAGCCGAAGCAATGGAAACGCTGACTGTGCGGAGTGACGTTGAACGAAGGGGTTTTTTCGTTGTGAAACGGGCAATTTGCTTTGAAAGCCGGGCCGGATTTTTTCAGCTGAATATAAGAACCGATCAAATCGACGATGTCCGTCGCTTCGAGCACTTTCTCAACACTTTCTTTCGGAATCAGGGCCACGGTTCTTGCTGTGGGCGGTAGAGTAATGGGGCGCGGGCGGCCACAAAGTTTAAAATCCACCTCACGCACTGAATTGCTTGCCAAGCGTCGCCGGGAACTTTAATTCTCCCGCCCGGTCACCAGTTGGCGGCCATTTCTGGACAAAGCATGCTTAGCTCAGTGGTAGAGCACATCCTTCACACGGATGGGGTCAGTGGTTCGAACCCACTAGCGTGCACCATCCTGAGGGACCTTGTGATAAAATAGGTGTGATAAATTCACCCATTTTTATCCGCTTGCCTGCAAAGTTCCTGCCAATCTATTTCTAAGGCGCGTGCCCATCGGCGTGGGAAAACACCCTCGCCGCGTCGTAAGCTTCCCGCAGCTACGCGTCGATCTCCGGAAAGTTCTTGCAGCGCTTGCGCAGGTCGTCTTCAAGCAAAGTGAGATGCAACGGATTTTTGGACCGTTTTTGGTTTAGTTAAGAGTGTGGATTTTGGCCTCGAATTGGGCCGGGGTCTGATAGACGAACGACGGGTGTTTGCGGTGGGTGTAGTAGTAGGCTTCGATGTTCGAGATCTCGGGGCGGGCGTCGCTGCTGCCGATGAAGCTGCCGTCTTGGAGCATTTCGGTTTTCAGGGTGCCGATGAAGGATTCGGTCCGGGCGTTGTGATTGGGATTGGCCCGGGCTGACATGCTTTGGCGCATCCCGGCCTTGGCCACGAGCTCCCGATACGCATTGCTGCCGTATTGGCTGCCACGGTCGCTGTGGAAGATAAGATCCGGCACGGTGTCTCGGGAACCGAGGGCTTGTTTGAGGGCGTCGCCGACCAAGTTCCGCGCGCATGTGGTCTGCCAAGGCCCAGCCGACGATTCTGCGCGAACAGAGATCGATGAGCACTGACAGATAGCTCCAGCCGGCGGAGGTTGGAATGAAAGTGATGTCACCGGCCCAGACCCGGTTGGGGAGCTCGGGCAGGGCCTGGTCGAGCAGGAGATTGGGAGATGGGTTGTCGACCCTGCCATCGCTGGTTTTCGGCACGTAGGTCTTGGGCCGAGAGGCTAGTATCGCGTAAAATTTTATTTGTCGGTTGGTGAATTTTAAAATTGTCCGATTCTGGGAATGTGTACCATCGGATAGGTGCCCGCAAAATCACACCGAATCAAGCTATCAGAATCCGAGCGCCATGAACTCGAAGCCCCTCCGCGATCAAAAGCGTGGCAAGGCCTCCAGCACTATTCGGGCGGTCGCCTTGTTGCTTTCCGACGAGGGTCCGCATGGCCCCGCCCTCAAGGACGCCGACATTCAGGCACACACCCGAATTTCCATCCGCAATCTCGAACGTCTCCGGCTGCGCTGCTACGAGATCGGGTCGCTCGCAGCCCTCGCCCGCAAGCCCCGCGCCACTCCCGGGTGTGAGGTCAAAATCACTGGCGAGGTCCAAGCCCGCATCACCCAGCTTGCCTGCACCAAGCCCCCTGCCGGCCAAGCCCGATGGACTCTGAAACTGCTGGCCAAACATCTCGTCGAGATCGAAGTCATCGAAAGCATCTCTCACCAATCCGTCGGAACGGTTTTAAAAAAAGCGAACTCAAGCCATGGCGGCAGCAACGCTGGTGCATCCCACCCAGACAAAACGCCTCCTTCGTAGCGGCGATGGAAGACGTGCTGGAAGTCTATTCCAGGCCGCATCAGGAAGATCGTCCGTTAGTTTGTCTGGATGAGTTCGCCAAACAGCGTCTATCGGAAATTCGCGCCCCCGTTGCCGCCATCCCCGGTCACCTGGCCCGCGAGGACTACGAATACGTCCGCGAAGGCAGCGTGAGCGGCTTCATGATCGCCATGCCCCATTTGGGAAAACCTGACGTCTTAGTGGGTGGCGACGGACGCCGCACCTCGGTGGATTTCGCCGCCTGTCTCGATCATCTGGTCACCATCCTCTTGCCGGACGCGGGAAAATCGTGTTAGTCATGGACAACCTCAACACCCATAAGGAAGCCTCGCTTTACGAAGCCTTCCCGCCCGAAAAGGCACGCGCCTTATGTGAACGCTTCGAGATGCACCACACGCTCAAACACAGCAGTTGGCTGAACATGGCCGAAATCGAGATCGGACTTCTGGGGCGGACCTGGCTGGATCGCAGGATCGGCTCGGTGGGGGAATTCACAGACGAAGTGAAAGCCTATCTCGCCTGCAAGAACGCAGAATCCAAACCGATCCATTGGCAGTTCACCAACGAGAAAGCCCGGATCAAACTCAAATCACTTTATCCCACAATTTGAATTTTACGCAACACTAGCAGCCTGTTGAAAAACGTCCGATTTCGAGGCGAAGGTCAATCGGAACTCTTGGGTATCCGGCGAGTCTGCAAATCGGGTGGTTCGACCAAAAAGCGATCCGACGGGCAACGTGGTGTTTCGCGAGGCGCGACAGGGCCCGCATCAGCCATCCTATCAGCCCGAAAAACGCCCCACGCGCCCCACGCGCCCCACGCGCCCCTGCCAGCCATTGTTTGGGCGTGCCGTAGCCGGTGAGCTTGCGCATCAGCAGTGAGAGGTCGAAGGCGAGCGCGGCGGCAAGTTGCCGTTTGTTGAGATTTGCTTTTCCCCGCAGGGTGGTGCGTCTCAGTCCTCCTTGGTCGAGGACTTGGGCGAAGCTGCGTTCGATGTATTGGCCGCGTTTGCGCAGGAGGGCTTTGCCGCTGGCGCTCTTCACGGCGCGGCGGGCCTTGTGGAGGACTTGTCTGACGATGGGGCTTTGGCTTTCCTTGCGGCGTTGGCTGGCGTGGGGATCGCCGATGATGGC
>JBDSNC010000102.1:0-26319 GCA_039915545.1 Luteolibacter sp. | reverse complement strand
TCCCACGATGGGGACATTTCTCTCCCTCGCGATGGCCAGGCATTCCGCGTCGCGCTTGGCCGGAGGGTTCGATTTCGAAAGGTATTCCGAGCCGGCGGTGGTCACCTCCCCTTTTATATCAATCAGATCTTTCACCGCCAGCCGGGGCCCCGGATGACCTTCCGCAGCGGGATGGTAGGAAATGAATGCATGATTTTTCGGTCCCCGGCGGTCAGGAGCCGGGGCACATGAAGCAAGCAAACCCGCCAGCATGAGAAATGTGATTTGAGGGCCTATGGCGGTGCTTCTTTTTTTCATGCGTTGGTTGCAAATGGATCTGAACTGAAAATCGCCCCTCGTTTGGAGGAATAAACAGCATCCCGATACCAATGCCACCGAATGCCAGCGGCTGCAAGTGATGAGTTATTTCATCGCGGATTAGCGCTGCATCGCGGCGGTTCCATTCACGCCTTTTTCAAGGCGTCCTTCAATGCGGCGTGATATTCCTTCCGGGTCAGCTCATAGCCGCCGAACTGGCTGAGATGGGAGGTCATCCACTGCGTGTCGAGAAGGGAGAAATTCATTTCGCACAGCCTCTCGACGAGAGCAACGAGCGCGATTTTCGAAGCGTCCGTCTTGCGGGAGAACATACTCTCACCAAAAAACACGCCGGGCAGAGCGACTCCGTAGAGTCCGCCTTGAAGACCATCCTCGTCCCAGCACTCGACGGAATGGGCGTGGCCGAGATCGTGCAAGGTGCAGTAGCTTTCGAGAATCACCTCGTCGATCCACGTTTCCTCGCGGGCCGCGCAAGCGAGCATGACTTCGCGAAAAGCGGTGTTCCAGCGGACCTCGAAGGGTTTGCGATTGAGGGCTTTTTTCAGGCCATGCGGAATGTGGAACCGCCCGTCCAACGGGATCAGGCCACGCAGTTCCGGAGAGAACCACTGGATCTCTCCTTCGTGCGCCATCGGAAAAACGCCGCGGGCGTAGGCTTCTAGCAAAATTTCCGATGGAATGATTTTCGACATCGGCGCTTGCTCGGATTCAGTCGATCGCCTTGCCGATGATGGTGGCGAAGGCATTGTGATCGTGGATGCTCTCGTGGTTCACGGCTTTCACGGTGAAGGAGTAAACACGCTTGTCGGCCCGCAGCAGGGCGGCGGCATTTCTAACTACATCCTCGACGAAGACAGGATTTTCATAAGCCTGCATGGTCACGAAACGTTCGTCGGTGCGCTTGAGCAGCGCGTAGAGCGGAGCGGATCCGGACTTCTCGGCGATGGCGATGAGGTCCTCGATGAGGATGAGTTCCCAGCCGCCTTTTTTCGCCTTCGGGCGGACTTCGAGCGTGACGTAGCCGCGCTGGTTGTGGGCGCCATAGTCGCTGATTTCCTTGCTGCACGGGCAGAGCGTGGTGACGGGAACGGTGACGCAGAGCACGAAGTCATCGACGGTGCCGTTGGAAGTTCCTTGGAAAACCACATCGCATCCGACCTTCGCGGCCGCACCGGAAACCGGGGCTTTTTTCGTGACGAAATAGGTGAACGCCACTTCGATGTGCGCTTCCTCGGCATCGAGGCGTTTTTTCAGATCGTGCAGGATTTCCGGCAGCGTACGCATGGTCACCTCGCCCTCGTGCTTGCTGAGGACTTCGAGGAAACGGCTCATGTGCGTGCCCTTGAAGTGGTGCGGCAGATGCACCGACATCGAGATTTTCGCAACGGTCGGGAACGGCTTGCCGTCGTGGTCGAGGACCTGGATGGGGTAGCGCAGATCGGAGACGCCGACCTGGTCGATGGCGATCCCGCGGGTGTCGGGCGTGGCCTGGATGTCGGGCAATGTGGATTTCTTCTTAGGCATGATTCAGAGTGACGTTTCGTATTCCGCCCACGACGAGGATGTTTCCCAGACGCGCACGCGGACGAGGCGGGTGTTGGGGCTGAGAGGATAGCGGGTGTCGGCGCGCCGCGAGTAGTTGGTTAGAGCGGTGGCGGCGTGGTCGAAAATGGTGCGGGCCATCAGCTCGGTGGTCGGGTCCTGGTTTTCGAAACCGATCACCCGGTCGCCGTAGCGTTCCTTGAATTCCTGATAGGCAGGATCCGCGGTGTTCATGCACAGCGCGTGATCGAAGGTGTCCAGCCAGTCACCGACAGCCTCCTTGATGATCTTGAAATCGCAGACCATCTGGTTTTCATCCAGCTCGTCCGCCTCGATCACGAACTCGACCTTGCGCGTGTGCCCGTGCGGAAACCGGCACTTGTCCGGATGTTTGGTCAGCATGTGGCCGTTCTCCACTTCGAGGGATTTGCAGATTCGGTAGGGCATTGGGGAGAAGTTGATGGTTGAGAGTTGATGGTTGATGGAAAGAAGTAGATTTCGAGCGAATTTCTTCACTCTTACTATCAACAATCAACCATCCACTATCAACTTGGGAATTTCCGGAGTTTGCTCGTACTTCGTGGGATCCGGCAATCCCGCGAGGATGAACGCTTCGCGCCGCTCGACGCAGGTGCCGCAGACGCCGCAATGAATTGCGCCGCCTTTGTAGCAGGACCAGGTTTCGGAAAAGTCGATGCCCAGTTCGACGCCGCGTCTGGCGATGCCGGTTTTATCGGTGTCGATGAACGGACGGAGAAGCTGGATTTTCGCGTAGGTCCCCTCCTCCATCGCGGTGCCCATGGCCTGCATGAACGGCTCGCGGCAATCCGGATAGATCGCGTGGTCGCCGGAGTGCGCGGCAATGACGAGACCTTCCGCCTCGATGCTTTCCGCGTAGCCGGCGGCGATGGCGAGCATGATACCGTTGCGGAACGGGACGACGGTTTGTTTCATCGTCAGCTCGGCGTAGTGGCCGTCCGGAATTTCCCCGCCGGATTTCAGCAGGTCGGATTTGAAAAGCTGGTTCATGAAATCCAGCGGGATCGTGTGATGGATCACGCCGTTTCTCTCAGAGTGGAGTTTCGCAAACGGAATCTCGCGGGCGTTGTGCTTCGAGCCGTAGTCAAAGGAAAGACAAGCGGCCACCTCGTGGGTTTCCAACGCCTCGTAAAACGCGGCGACCGAATCCATTCCCCCGCTCAGCAACACGCAGACTTTCATGCGTCGCACTCCGGGTAGGTCGCCTCCGTGGTGAGCTGGATGCCGCCGCGCGGGGCGAATTCACCGCGCACGATGAGTTCCTGCGGTTTGAGCGCGGCCACCAGATCGTCAAGAATGCGGTTGACGATTTCCTCGTTGAACGCCGGCTGGTTGCGGAACGATGCGAGGTAGAATTTCAAACTCTTCGTCTCCACGATCGTCTCGCCCGGCACGTAGCGGATCTCGATTTTCGCACTGTCCGGCTGGCCGGTGACCGGGCAAAGCGAGGAAAACTCCGAGGTCTTGAGCGTGATCCAATACTTGCGACCCGGCCGCTGGTTGGGGAAAATTTCCAGTTTCGCCTCGTCCGGGCTGGCGGGCAGGCGGGACTCGGCTTTTCCGAGCAGGGACAAATTCTGGAGATCTTCGCGACCGGGCATGCCGGAAGTCTAAAATCGTTCGCGAAAACGTCGATTCCTTTTTCCGGAGTCCGCCAGCAGTCCTTCCCGGGCAGCGAGGTGACTTCGCTTTCCACTGCCGCCCGGTAGCAGAAATGCCGCCACCGCCAGCCTAACATTGACTCCCCGCGCCTTGCATACAATCCTCCTCCCATGGACTTGGAAACCGACGACTTCCTCACATGGGCCACTCACTCCTCACGCACCGTAGAGGAACTCTTCGGTATCGAGCTTCTCACCGAGGTGTGCATCGGCCACTGGAACCACAAACACGGCGTGACCACCCCTTTCAACTGGGAAGCCATCCGCCTCACCCGGAAAAACCGCCAGCTCGATCCCGCCTACAAGCCCAAACTCACCCGCACCTGTCTCGAGCGCACCGCTGAGGTCCTCGACAAGATCACCGACTTCTCCACCAACGTCTCCGAGGACCGGCTCCTGCGCGACATTTCCTTCGCCCGCTTCTGCGTGAACCTCACCGCCCTGCGCATTTACAACTCCGCGATCACCGATTGGTCCGGCCTCGCGAACCTGCCAAAACTCACCACCCTCTACATCTCGGACGACGTCGCCCGCGACTTCCGCCCCATCGGCACACTCACGAGCTTGGAACACCTCACCCTGCGCATCGGCACCCCTTGGCCCCGCTTCGCCGGCATCGAAAATCTCCCGCACCTCACTCATTTCCTGTTCTATGGAAACGTTCTCGCCACCACCTCCATCCCGGCCCTCCCTGTGGTTCGCACCGCCGAGTTCCACCATGGCAATGGATACAACGTCCCCCTCCGTAGCGTCGCAGACCTCCCCGCCATGCCCGAGCTGCGCTGCCTCTACTTGGAAAACACCGACCTCCTCGACGGACTCGACCGCTTCCCCAGTCTCCTCAATCTCGAAATCTACGGCTATCTCCCCGACCTCTCACCCCTCGCCGCCAACGTCAATCTCACCCACCTCTTCATCAGCGGCCTCCAGTATAGCGACCTCAGCCCCCTCACCGGCATGAAAAACCTCTGCCGCATCACCCTCCGGAACGATTTCCCACCAGACCTCACTCCCCTCGCCGAGCTGCCGCGTCTCCACCAGATCATCGTCAAATCCGACGCCATCGTCCCTCCCGAGCTCGGCTCCCTCAACGCACTCTGCCTCCCCTGGAAAGACGAATTCTGCTGCGATCCCCCGCGCAAGCTCGCCCCCCTCCGCCTCATCCTCATCGACAAACGCAAGGAACACGACACCGACGCGGATTCCGGCGGTAGCCCCCGCGACTGGGGCGACGACAAGCAAATGGCCATTTCCGAGTCCGCCTGGTTCATCCGCCAGATCAACCGCCGCCTCACCCGCATCCTCGGAAAAGGCTGGGGCGCGGAGCGCGAGTCCTCCTCCTCCGTCCGTACCAGAGGCCACCTCTTCGTCCATATCCGCCGCCAGCGGGATCTCGACCACCTCCCCGCTGTCGTCCGCACCCTCCGCCAGCTCATCGCATCCTGTCTCCACCCCTGGCACCTCGACTTCATGGTCGAGCCCCTCGCCGAATACGAACGCGACCTCGATGAAATCGAACGTGACGATGACGAAAAAGAAACCTTCGACCCCGAGCGCGAGCGCGAGGAATGGGAATACCGCCACCAGCGCGAACTGGAGCGCCGCGAATTCCTCAAACGCCGCTACCAACACCGCCTCGGCGAAGAACTCGGCATCGAAGCCGCCCCCGAGCCATCATCCTTACCCACCGCCCCGCCCGCCGAGGAAGCTTACTCCCAAGGTGACGACTCCGGACCCGAATACGACCTCGGCACCAACCTCAGCCTCCACTTCACCCTCACCGAAGCCTGCGTCCTCACCTACGCCCGAGACCGCGAACTCGCAGAAATGCTCCTCGAAATGAAAGCCGAGAGCTGAAAACGAAAAAAACGGGGTCTGGCAATGTTTGTTTTTAAGACGATTACCACAAGCCATGCGCGGAAGACAAACGGCTGGCCCCACAGCATGCGTCTATTGGCGGATCATTCGTTGATCGGCTGCCGGCGATCGGGTATAGACCAGCTATGACAACGACTTTATTCACGAATGGTCGCTCGCAGGCGGTGAGAATCGCCAAGGAACTCAGATTCGAGGGCAAGGAAGTCTCAATCCGTCGTATGGGCGACGGGGTGCTTCTGATGCCGGTCAAAGCATCGACTTGGCCCGAAGGATTTTTCGATAGCATCCGCATCGAAGACCCCAATTTCATCCGACCCGATCAAGGCGAACTCCCACCCATCGTGGACTTCACCGCATGATCTACCTGCTCGATACCAACCTCTGCATTGCTGCCATGCGCGGAAATACTAGGGTCGTTCAGGCTCTCCACGCTCGCAGTCCCGAGGATTGCGCCGTGTCGATGGTGAGTGTTTTCGAGTTATATGCGGTTGTCTTCCGTTGCAACGACCCGGGGCGTGAGGGACTGAAAGTTACCACCTTTCTCGAGCCATTCCACCTGTTGCCCCTCGATTGGGACGCCGCTATCAAAACGGCCGAAATCCGCCACCCGCTTGAGAAAGCCGGCATGAAAATCGGTCCCTACGATCTGCAACTCAGCGGCCACGCTCTCTCGCTTGAACTGATCCTCGTCACCCACAACACCCGGGATTTCAAAAGGGTGAACGGCCTGCGGGTGGAAGATTGGGAAAACGAAGGAGGATAGACCCGCTAGGAACTTCGCGCCCCTCACCTCGTGAATTACCCGTGAAGTTGTTCTTCGTGATTGAACCGGAAAGCCGGCCGGGTTCACTGGAAATCCCATGCCGAAAACAACCATTTCTCCGTCCGAGGGAGTTCCCTTTTGGCGCAGACCCTACATCTGGGGATTCACAGCCGTTGCGTCCGCATTTGTTCCTGTGATGTACAATTTCGGAGTGGTGGCCTTCATTGTTCCGGCTCTGTGGGGAGTTATGTCCTTTTTTCACGAGCTGGCAACCGGGCACATCATACGGGCGCTCATTATTCTGATCTATTTTCTAATCTACTTCGGGGCATTCCTTGCCCTGGCCATGCTGACGGACTGGATCATGCGGAAAATCCCGTGGCGATGTCTCCGGATCAGTTTCCGGACTGCCGTTATTTGTGGCCTCATCGCCTGCAGTTTCGCGCGCGTACTAACCTATTCTTCCCTTCAAGGAGTTGGAGGAACTTACACATTCTGGACGGCGGTGCAGCGCTATAGCGAAAAACACGGAGCACGTTAGCGGAGAAAATTGCCATTTCTAACCTTATCCTCAACCAGCAAGGAAAGATCCTCACCCTCCAAAAAGAGAGCATGTCATCCGGCAAAGTCTGTTATTTGGGACTGCCCCCACCGACTTACGGAACGTCGTTGATCCGAGAGGACCGGTGATTTTGTCGTATGCGCCGGGAATAAAGCGCATCCTCAGGCCTCTTGGTAGGGTCCCCTTATGAGCAAAAAAATATTAATCCTTGGCGCTGGATTCGGCGGGCTGGCGGCAGCTCTCGAGTTTGAGAAGGTTTTGAAATCCCGATCCGATATCGAGGTCACCCTCATCGATCGGGAGAACCATTTCCTTTTCACCCCGATGCTTCACGAGGTTGCGGCAGGCGAGTTGGAACCGACCTCGATCGTGAATCCGATACGCAAGATGCTGAAGCGGGTGAAATTCTATTCCTGCGATGCGACCCGGATCGATCTCGGGAAACAACAAGCCTTGGTGTGCCACGGATATCACTATCACGGACATGACATGAGCTATGACCACCTGCTTCTTGCCCTGGGTTCGATCACCTCGTTCTTCGGACTTCCCGGAGTGGAAAGCCAGGCTCTCACCATGAAGTCGCTAGCAGATGCCGTGCGGTTGCGGAACAGGATGATTTCCAACCTGGAGGAGGCCGAAAGCGAGTGCTCGACCGTGGATAAGGAACCGCTTCTGACTTTCGTCGTCGCCGGGGGAGGCTTCGCGGGCGTGGAAACGATGGCCGGTATGCGGGATTTCATCCATGCGGCGCTCCCTCACTTTCCCAGCTTGTCCTGGAAACAGATACGGCTGGTGCTAGTGCATCCCGGTAAGACGATCCTCCCCGAACTGGGCGTGGAACTCGGTACCTATGCGCAACAAAAACTCTCCGACCGCGGCGTGGAAATTCGCTCCGAGTCGCGGGTGGCTGCGTTCGAAGGTGCCGATGTCTGCCTCACGGATGGCACCCGCATCCGCTCGCACACTCTGGTGTGGACGGCTGGCACCACGGCGCACCCGCTGTTAGCTGAACTCCCGCTACCGAAGGAACGGGGCCGGGTGTTGGTGGATGAAACCTTTTCAGTTCCGGGTCATCCCGGAATTTGGGCGATCGGCGATTGCGCGGCGATTCCAAATCCGGACTCAGGCGGATTCCATCCACCCACCGCCCAGCACGCCACCCGCCAAGGCGTGCGTGCGGCCCGAAACATCCTCGCTACCATCGATGGGAAAAAAGCGCAGCCCTTCCGATTCAAAACTCTGGGACTGCTCGCCTCTCTGGGACACCGGGCGGGGGTCGCGCAGGTCATGGGCTTCAGATTTTCGGGGTTGTTCGCCTGGCTGCTGTGGCGCGGCATCTACTGGATGAAACTGCCGCGTATGGAAAAAAAACTCCGGATTCTGTTCCAGTGGGTGTTCAACGAATTTTTCTCCCAGGATTTCGTGCAATATCGGCTAGGTGACGGGCGCGCCGAGCAACCGCAAGTCGCGCCTCCTATCAAAGTCGCCTGCGATTGAATGCCTGTCACTCTGTCATGCCGAAGCTTCCCGCCTCGCAATGTCTGTGATTAGGGCTGGGCTCGTCGATTCTTGAAAAAATTCGTTCCTTGATGTCGATTTACACTGCGATGACCGAAAATCTCGACGAACTCAAAGGCCTCGTGGCCACCATCGCCGCCGACCGGCAGGCCCAAAAAGACAAGGAACAGCGTGAATCGTGGACAAAATATGTATCGCTCTCCGTCATCTTTCTCGCGGTCTTCGCTGCCGTCGCCACGCAGCGCGGCGCGGGCTATTCCTCCGCTGTGATGAAGCAACTGAATGAGGCGACCTTCGAGCAGGCGCAGGCCTCCGACCAGTGGGCCTACTATCAGGCCAAGGGCATCAAGATGAGCATCCATGAACAGGAACACGACCGCCTCCTCACGCTGGGCAACGCCGATTCCAAGGCAATCGCCGCTGTCATGGCAAAGATCGACCGTTACAAGAAAGACCAACAAGACATCTCCGTCCTTGCAAAGGGTTGCGAGGACAAGCGTGATGAGGCCCGCAAAGCCGCCACACTCGAGCAAACACGCGGTCGCGAGATGGGTCTCTCCACCACCATTTTCCAAATCGCTATCGCCCTCGGCGGTATGACGCTCGTGATGAAGAAGCGCTGGCTGTGGAATGCCTCGCTGCTCGCCGGACTGCTCGCCACCGTGCAGATGGCGCGGGTGCTTTTCTTCTTAGCCCCGAACCCGGCGCGGGCAGCTGGGTGTGGAACCATGAGTAACTTGAGATTGCGCACCGGCGTTTCTCTTGGAAAATTCCCATCCTGCCGCAGGGAGTAGGCCGGTAATCCAATGGTGGCACGATGAGAGTCGTTACCCCGTTTTTTAGCATGGCCGCAGCTCCCGCGAGTGGAACATAAGTGGCACCGTTCGTCCCGCCTCTGGCGGGCGGGCGGTGACCCTGTTCGGGAGATCGTCTTCATCCTTCTTCTGGCAGTTGGCCCTGCGTCAGACATCAACCGCTGAAACCTGACGCCATGAAAGCCAAACCATCCGGCGGCAAATCCGCCAAATCAAAGTCCCGCCGTCCGCGCAAGACGACGACCAAGTCAACCCAATCCATCAACACGCAAACCCATCCTGACGCCGCCGGCATCGACGTGGGCGCGGAAGAATTCGTCGCCGCCGTTCCCATCGGACGTTGCGACGAACCGGTCCGCACCTATGCCAGCTTCACCAGCGGCGTGCATGCACTGCGCGACTGGCTGTTGGAATGCGGCATCACCACCGCTGCTATGGAAAGCACCGGCAACTATTGGATCACCCTTTACGACGCCCTAACCGAGGCTGGCATCGACGTCTATCTGGTTAACGCCCGCCACGTCAAAGGCGTGCCCGGCAAGAAGACCGACGTCTGCGATGCCCAGTGGCTCCAACAGCTTCACGCCGCCGGACTTCTACGCAAATCCTTCCGTCCGGCGCCCGACATCGTGCCGCTTCGCTTCCTCATGCGCCACCGCTCCGAGATGGTCGGAGACGCCGCCAAGCAACTCCAACTCATGCAGAAATCCCTCGCCGAGATGAACCTCAAGCTCCAGCACGTCTTCAGCGACATCGATGGAGTCAGCGGCCAGGCCATCATCGATGCCATCCTCGCCGGTGAGCGTGACGCGAAAAAGCTCGCCGCCCTGCGCGACAAACGCTGCCGCAGCACCGCCGAGCAAATCATCGAAGCCCTGCACGGCGACTACCGCGAGGAATACCTCTTCGTCCTCGGGCAAAGCCGGAAAATCTATCAGCAACTGCGTGAGGCCATCACCCGCTGCGACGAGCAACTCGGAGAACTCACAGCCCGCGTGGAATGCGAAGTGACAGCCCCTTTGCCGCCCGCACCCAAGACCCAACGCCTCGTCGGCAAAAACAGTCCGCATTTCGCAGTCTTCGAGACTGCGTGGAAGTTCTACGGAGTGGATCTGGGCGGGGTGCCCGGGATCTCCGCCGGAGTGCTCTGCGCGCTCATCAGCGAGGTCGGCACACGGGATCAACTGCTCGCCGCGTTTCCCACGCCCGAGCGATTCGCCTCGTGGATGGGACTATGTCCCGACAACCGAATCAGCGGAGGCAAAGTTCTCAAGGCACGAACGCGCAAGGTGAAGAGTCGACTGGCGGCGGCCATGCGCCTGGGAGTCTTCGGGCTCAACAAATCCCAAACCCAGATGGGAGCCTATGTGCGGCGAATGAAAGGCAAACTCGGCAAAGCCGAGGGAATCACAGCCGCCGCCCACAAGCTGGCACGGATCATCCACGGCATGATCAAAAGCCAACGGGCCTACGACGAGAAGGAAGCCTTCAAGCTCACGCCACAAAGCGAGGCCCGCCGCCGCAAAGCCCTCGAAAAGCAAGCCGCCGCCCTCGGCTTCACCCTCCAACCAGCCGCGTAACAATTCAAGTTAGTCGGGAGGATAGGACCGACCAGAATGGCGCTAACTTAAAGGTGTCCGCGTCCCTATTGGAATCATGGAGTTGGCGGGGTGTCGGGGGCGGAGGAGGTTGCAACCGTTCATGAGGACGATTTTGGAGTTGGTAGAAATCTGTCAGACGGCCGCGGAGAGGGTATGAGGCAAGGTCGCAAAATGCAGGGCGTCTGCATTTCAGCAAATTAAGCAACAATGGGAGCGCTACAGACATCCTTCGATGCATTCCTCAAATAATCTGAATGGACACCGATGGAAGAGAAGCGTGGATTTTTCGAGTGACTCGCGGCTTAATTACTCTGTTTCAGTGGCTTATAAGGCAGGATCACCGGCTGCGTGGTTTGGAGCGGCGGTTGCGGACAAGGGGAAATGGACTGCTTGGAATGAATGAGCAGCTTTTGTCTTTTGATGAGAGGATGCCGCTTTTTGATGGGGAACTGCCGCCTTTGGATTGGAGGCTTTCAGGTTTGGAGGGGTGGCTTCCGTCTTTGGAGGTGGATGTCATGAGCGTCCCGCTGCAACGCTCTCTTTCTGATACGTTGCTGCGAGACGCAGCAACCACGTTCAGCGCTCCGGGCGGTGATGTCACTTCGCTCTCCACTGCAGCACGGTGCCGGACGGCATCAGACGGACGGCGCGGGCGATGTCCCAGTTGGTGAGGCGCAGGCCGCCGATTCCTTCCAGCTTCATCTTGGCGGGAATGCTGGTGCCGTGCAGGCCGTAGGGCAAGGGATCGGTGCTGCCGGCCTTGCCAAGACTGATCCAGATGATTCCGACCGGATTATTAGGGCCGGATGCGAGGTATTGCTCCTTTTCCAGCGGCGCTTCGATCACAGGCTTCGCAACGGCAGCGGCATCGGCCGCCGGTGCGGGTTGTTGTTTCGGGACTTCACGCGGTTCGCGCTTCGTCGCCATGCGCGGCTGCGGAATGGCATCAAGCACGGTCCATTTGTCACGGCCCCGCAGGCCCGGACGCGCCGAGACAAGAGGCAGGGCAGCCGTGAGTTTCCCCTCACGCCAGATTTCCAAGCGCGATAACAGCACGATGGCCGCGACGACCGGCTTCTGAGGATCGGCGACCGGTTGCAGCGGTGTATCGAGCGCCTTTTCGATTTCAAACGGAACAACGTTAGGCACTTGGAACTCGGTGCCGACGACGGGCGTTCCTTTGATCTGTGGATTGATATGATGCAGGAACGCCTCATCGCAATGGAAGCGTTCCGCAACGAATTCCCATGCGCTGGTGTAGCCGAGAAAATCGGCCGCGACCAGTTCGTCGATCGTGACAGCCGGAGCGGGTGCGGCCTTGTCAGGCTTGCCGCCCTTTTTTTTCGCGGAGGCGGATTCCTTCACCTTCGCAGCCACCGGCTCGTCCTTGGCTGGGGTGATGAATTTGAAATCATCCGCGCGGAGAAGGTAGTGGGTGTAGGGTTCGGTGATCGCGGCCTCGGCCTTCGCTTTCAGCAATGCGGGGTTCGCAGCTTCCGCATGCGATTGTTGATAGACCTCACTGATTTTCAGGAACACCGCACCGGACTTGCCGTCGATCATGCCTGGCGAAAACAGCTCCCGATCGAGGAACACCTGCAGGCGGACGTTGTCGAGTTCGAGCTGCACCTCGCCGGTGGGATCGACTTCGGGCACAGTCTCAGGCACGACGATCGCCTTGTTGGATTTCTTCTTTCCCCCGGTTTCCTTTTTCGGTTCAGGCGGCGGCGGAGGTGGTGGCGGGACCAAGGTGAGCAACTCTCCAGGTGTGGGAATCTGCAGGATCTGGCCAATGTGGATGCGGTCGTCCTTCAGGTCGTTGAACTGCTTCAACTGCCATGCGGTCATCTCGAACTTCTTCGAAATCTTGATGATGGCGTCCCCCTTCTTCACTTCATAGGTATCCGGACGCTCCACCACGGGTTTCGCGACTTCGACCGCGGGATCATCGGGCAGCTTCGGCCTCAGCGCCTCCGGCAGCGGCATGCCCCATTCCTTTTTCTCCGACGGAGCGACCCACCATTTCCAACTCACGGCAAGCTCAAGTCCCGGCTCGGTTTTCGATGCGCCGGCCGGTGGCTTCACCACGGTTTGGGAAAACAAACCGCCGCACGCGAACCCGCTGACAGCAAACACCGAGAGAGGACGCAAAAATGAAATCCGCATGGTTGGGAAGCTACCTCGCCACGGCCTAACTACAAGTCGGAATCAGAGCTGTCGCGTGCGGCGCAGGTCACTTCGCATCAACCGCTGCCGGCGCGGGGACTTTCATCGATTCCGCGAGCATCCTCACTCCCCGTGCCGAAACTGCTTCGTGCAGGATCATGAGCACGCTGTTGTCGGTGACCGGGGCAGGCGGAGGCGTTTTCGGGGATTTTTTATCCGGCTTTTCAGTCTTTTTCTCAGTCGGAAGCGGATCATCGGAAACCAGCGGGTCGATCACGGAAACATGCCCTATCGCATTGCCGCAGACATCCATGAGGGCCGCGCCGCTGCTGCCGGGAGCCCAGTCCGCGCTGACGTGGATGCGCAGGTTTCTCGCCCCTTCGATACTGGTGGGGTTGGTGGAGCCTTTGCCATCGAGCCAGAAAAAGCGGTTGAGCATGCCCGTGGAAAAGTAGCCGACCACACTCATCGGATCGCTGAAAACATAGACCGCGTCACCGGGCGCTGTCTGGTCGTTGAGTGGCAGCGGGGCGAAGTTCCCGCCTTCCACACGAAGGATGGCGACGTCCATTTCCTTGTCCTGCGCCAGCACGGCGGTGACGGGCAGGACGTTTCCCGATGAATCGGAGGCGATGAGAAATCCCTCGATCATCTCCTGTTCTTCCGGATCGACGCAATGGTGGCAGGTGGCCACCGCGCCATCGGTGGTGATGGAGTAGCCGTCCGCCAGGTTCACATGCCAATGCTTGGTTCCCTTTTCGAGGTAGAACCAGCCGACCCTCACCAGTGCCTTGCGACCGAGTTCCGCAATCGCACGCGGCTCAAGGCGGTTTGTGGAAGGCAATGGCAATACCAGCGGTGAGGGTTTCGGTGATTTCAGCGCGGCCTCCACCTGCTTGATGCTGAGAAGCTTCCCAGCCTGTTTGAGTGCGGCGGCTTTGGCGACCAGCGGCGCATCCTCTACGAGCACTTCGTCGCTTTCGATAGGAACACCAACGGCTTGCGCGTGTGCGGAATTTCCGATCATGCCGAAAACGAGCGAGCAAGTGAGGCCGAGCGCGGAATTCCTGATCGTCGTGTGGCTGCGGGAGTGATTCATCGTGGGTGGGGCGCTGGCGCGAAATTATCCGGGCGTCCTTTCAAGCCAAGGATTCTTTTGGCTGAGGCAAATCCAGCCGCATCGGCGTAGGTCGGGATTTCGAGGTATTTTTGAAAACGCGAAGCCTAACATCTACTCAATCGGATCGGTCCGCAGCTTGGATTTCATCAATCCACAGCGTTTGTTTGATGCGATCCGCACTATTCCATGCGGGATTGGCCTAATTGCCTAACGCTTTCATTCCGGGAACATCCACTGCTCCGGAGCATGGGTCAGCCTGCCATGAAAGCTCAACTTCGTCATATCGACAAAGGCTTCGCCCTTGTTGTCACCTTGTTGCTGATGGTTCTTCTCACCATCGTCGCAGTGGGACTTCTTTCCCTGTCCTCGATCTCCCTGCGAACTTCGGGGCAGAGCAACGCAGCTAGTGTGGCGAGAAGCAACGCGCGTCTTGCGCTGATGATGGCGCTCGGCGAATTGCAGACCCATGCCGGTCCCGACACCCGCATCACCGCCACGGGTTCGATCATGGGCAACCCTCACAAATCCAAGGAGAACATCACCGGGGTCTGGGAAAGCTGGAAGATCGATCCTAAAAATCCTCCCGGTTCGGCCGCTTATGACAAGAACGGAGGCAAGGCGCAGAAGTTCAAAAAGTGGCTGGTTTCCAGTGCAAATCCGGCATTGACCGAAAAGCTTGATTTCGCAACCTCCGCCCCGCCCGCCGAGAAGGAGCGCGTCACACTTGTCCCGGGATTCACCTCCGGCACGAACGCGGTCAGTCCGGTCTATGGCGGCCTCGTGCCTGTGGTGGGAGACAACAATCAAAAGGGTTCCTACGCTTACGCGGTTCTCGATGAAGGCGTGAAAGCCCGCATCGATTCCGGTTTCAAGCCAGTGACGGGAACCGCGCTGGGTGATCTTGCGACGACGATGGCGTCGGGAACGCGGCCCGACATCGCCCGCATCCCGGGTCTGGAAAAAATCAGTTGGGCCGCTGCGGACCTTTCCAAACCCGGCTACCAACTCCACAAGGCCATGTCATTTTCCAATATCTCCCTGCTGCTGGAAAAACTCGGAGGACCCGGCGACAAATCCTATCAGACGCTGGCTCACGACATCACCACCACATCCATGGGAGTCTTCTCGGATGCCGCGGACGGAGGTCTGAAACAGGACCTCAACAGCATCCTGAACGGAGCCAGCCTCCCTTCGGATTTCTCCACCGGAACCAACTGGAAGATGTACACCACCCATCTGGGCATGCCCATTTCGACGAACACCGCAAACGGCCAGATCGAACCTTCGTGGCAGCAGATGTTCCGGCTGGCAGGACTGCATAAAAACACCGGCATCCTGAAAAACAAGGGCGGCCCCACCCTCGCCATGCAGCCGCCGTCATCGTGGAGCCTGTCGATCCAGCCGCCACCGGCTTCGAACTATCAGCTCGTCACGATGATGCCTTCCGTGCTGAAGGTGCAGATGTATTACAGCGTCATCGCGGTCCCGCTGGCTCTGAACGGAAGCCTGACAACAAAGCCGGCGACCGCGGCGCAATGGACTGACAACGAAGCGGGTCTCGTCGAATGGGCCTCGACCGCCTGGGACAAGGGAGCGCGCTATTTCATGATGCTCTGCATGTCCCCCGTCGTGACACTTCACAATCCCTACAACACGAATCTCGACGTCACGGATCTATCAGTGGAACTGACCAACGTTCCCATCTCGATCCAACTCGAACGCAAGATAGCGTCCGGAGGCACCAGCGGCTGGCTTCCCGTGAAGGGACAGGGCGCGGACAACATCGACACGGAATCCAAAGAGCGCCCGAAGACAGGAGGGCGCAAATATATCTTCGAACTCACCAACGGAGCCAGCAACTCCACCTTCACCATGGCACCGGGAGAAGTCCGCATGTTCAGCCCGACGGCCCCCACCAGCGCGAGCTATGCCAGCAATCCCTACCGCAGTTGGAACAACTTCACGGATCCCACCAACGCACAGCCGATGACACTGGAGAAGGGCTTCCGCGGCGTGACGATCGGCTTCTATGCGCCCCGCATCACTGCCAACGAAATGCAGGGTTATGAATCCTATCCCAATCCCGGTGAAAGCAGGCGCAACTCGCTGGAATACCTGGCCCCTAACGACAAGATCCGCGCGAAGATCCGCCCTTGTCTGGACTCCCGCATCTCCTCACCCACCGTCGAAAAAGGCAAGTGCAAGGTCGCCCTGGTCAGGAGCCGGACCAACGGGGGCGTGGTCTATGGAGCCACCACGCTCAACGTGGGCACGACGGCGGTGTCGGGCAATTTGCTAACCGGTCTGGAAACCTCCCTCAATCTGCCAGAGACCGGCCAGGAGACGGCGTGGGTGGGTGCCAGTGAAATCGCGATCCCTTCCGGCGGCGCGCCCCTGAATGCGTTGCAGGCCTACACCTTCGGACTCGCGACGATTTCCGCCAAAACCACTTTTGGAAACTTCGAGGACAAAAAATACGACGGTGAGATGGCCGCCAAGCCGATGGCCTTCCACTCCCCCGCCGCGACCTACACGGTGGTGGACGTGGTAAAAAACGGATTGGAACCCTCACCCTATGAGGCGGGGGTGATACCGCTCGACAGCTCGAAGGGCACCGGCTTCGAGGAATATCTGGAAGTCAACTCCTACGGCCGCAGCTATGCGATCTCCGGACTCCGCGCTAACAGAGGACAGCAGTTCGGCACGCTTTACGAAGTGCCGCTCGGTCCATTGCAGAATTTCAGCCAGTTGAACTCCGCGAATCCGGCGGGCACCAATTCACTCGCACGCTTCACCTATCCGATCGGCAACTCCTGGGCCCACCCCATGATTTCCACGGACGGAGTGTCCGGAACAGGCAACTCCTACGACCACTCGTTCCTGCTCAACACCCTGTTTTACGACAAATATTACTTCTCCGGCATCGCAACACGCCAGAGCACGCCCTTCCTCACGGGCGTCACCGCCGATGAGATGGGTAAAAATTTCCTGCAGAACGCGGATCAGGGAGCATCCCTCGACAAGCGGCTGGTGCCGTACATCCCCGATGGAGAAACCGAACAGGAGGCGATCAGCACCCTGTCCACGGCGAATGATACGGATTCCGAAAAACCGCAGGCGCGCTTCCGCGCGGCATCCCACCAGATGATGAAAGGTGCGTTCAACGTGAACTCCACCTCCAAAAAGGCTTGGAAGGCGGTGCTCGCCTCCCTGCACGCTCCCGATGCGAAGATGTTTCTGGTAGATCAAAGCACTCCCGCCGCCGCTATTTCCAGTTTGAAATCCGGGGATGACCAGCACACCCGCTTCTCGCGCTTCTCAGTCCCCAACAACGATGCTCCCGCTGATGCGACAGACCGCCAGAAGGTGTTCCAAGGTCCGCGCGACATCGACAGCAACGAGCTGGATTCCCTCGCCGAAGCCATCATCAAACAGGTGCGCGAGCGCGGGCCGTTCCTGAGCATGGCGGAATTCGTGAACCGGCAGCTCGGCAGTTCCGATCTCGCGCAAGAAGGCGCGCTGCAGGCCGCCATCGATGCGACGCCGATCAATTCGAACAATTCCATACTGGCCAACACCGGCTATCAGCTTGCCGCACCATCCGCGAAATACCTGAACCCGAAAGCCATGGAAGGCCGATCCGACCAAGGAGCGGCGGGCTACCTGACACAGGCCGATCTGCTCAGCGCGATGGGGAACGCAGCCACGGTCCGTTCGGACACCTTCACCGTGCGGGCCTACGGTGACGCGCGGGATGCCGCGGGAAACATCACCGCCCGGTCCTGGTGCGAAGCGGTGGTGCAACGCGTGCCGGAGTATGTTTTGCCGCAGGACAAAAGCCATGTCGCACCTGCTGCACTGTCCTCCGAGGCCAACCGCAACTTCGGCAGGCGTTTCATGATCCTCTCGTTCCGCTGGCTCTCACCTTCCGAAACAACCCAGGCCTCGCCGACCACCTGATACCGTCCAACCCGAGATAACAGAAAATCAAATGCTCTCCACCTTCTTCAAATGCGCCGTGGTGGCAATGGCCGTCTCGATGGCACACGCCCAGAATGAAGGACACCGGGTCAGCGCCCGTCTGGTCTATTTCCAGCAATCCACGGGTGATCCCGAGGATCTCTATTTCAACAACAACGGGGAATTTGTGAAATGCTCCCCCTCAGGCAGCGTCAGCGCCCCTCCAGTGGCCTGTCCCGTCGACGCGGCAGGAAAAGTGATCTTCACAAAAACCGCCGCCGCGGGCGAAGTGGTGGCTGCCGCAAACGTCCCGGAGTCCGTCACTCAGGCAGTGTTCCTCATTCTCAAGAATCCCACACCGGGCACCGGCACACCCTATCAGATCCTGGTGGTGGACGAGTCGTTCAGGACCTTGGCGAAAGGCGGCAGCTTCATTTGCAATCTCTCGCCGAAAAACGAGCGGGTCACCCTCGGTGAATCCAAGCTCCTCCTTCCTCCCGGAAAGCCGGTCTATGTGAAGCGTCCCGATCAGAAGGACGCGTATAACATGGCGTCGCTCCAAATGCAGATCCAGGGAGAAGGTGACGAGTGGAAAAACATCAAGGACACCATGCTGCGTTTTTCGGAAAGCGAACGCTACTTCATCGTCAGCTACCTGGAGGATGGCAAACAGCCTTCCGTGAAAATCTACAAACAGGTGGTGCAGGAAAAGCCCCAGCAGCCGACTCCGTGACAGGGATGGTTTCCGAAGGTCGGAAAAAAGGTACCGCTGGCCGGACTCGAACCGGCACGGGATTACTCCCAACAGATTTTAAGTCTGCGATGTCTACCATTCCATCACAGCGGCATTTTAACGGTCGCGGGAGGCGACGGCGGCGAGAGTAAGACCGATCCTTCCGGCTGCGTCCAGTCCCGGCTTCGGTGCGTTTGGAAATTTCCGCATCAGGCGAGCCAGTCGCCGTGGTGGAGGCGCTGGCCTTCATCGAAAACACCGCGCCATTCCCAGACCCAAGCGGTGAGCGTATCACCATCCGGGCCGGTGACGGCGGCGGGGACACGGCGGTATTCGCTGTCTTCCGTTTCACCGGCGGAGACACCTTCGAAGCTGTCGAGATTGCCCAACATTTCCTGATCCACCGAGTAAACCTCACCGACGATGTCGTCTCCCGCATCATCCAGCACGAGGCCGGGATACCAGGAAATCTTGTAGAGCCGCCCGGCAATGCGCCCGTCGGTGACAAAGTCCGCGCCGTCCATGCGGAAATGGTTCGAGCCGTTGCGGCGGAGCGTGCCGTAAACGAAGACGAGTTCGCGGGACGGGGTCATGGTGCGGACGATTTACTTGTCGGAGCGGTGGCCGATCTCGTTGTCGAGCGCCTGCTTGAGGTCGTCGATGCCTTCGCCCTGATCGGCCGAAATCGGGATGATGTCGATTTTCGGAAAACGGTCGCGGAAGATGGCGAGGTTCTCGGCAGCTCCTTCGAGGTCCATTTTGTTCGCGATGATCTTCCACGGGAAACGGGCGAGTTCGTCGTCGTATTCCTTGATTTCGCGACGGAGGATTTCCAAATCGGAGATCGGGTCGCGGCCCTCGCTGCCCGCCATGTCGATGACAAAAAGCAGGACGCGGCAGCGCGTGATGTGGCGGAGGAATTCGTGACCAAGGCCGCGGTTTTCATGCGCGCCTTCGATCAGGCCGGGAATGTCGGCGATCGTGCAGCGGCGGAAGCCGGGGAACTCGACGACGCCGACGACCGGCTGGAGTGTGGTGAACGGATACGACGCGACTTTTGGTTTCGCGTGCGAGAGTTTTCCGAGCAGCGTGGACTTTCCGGCGTTCGGGAAACCAACGAGCCCGGCATCGGCGATGCGGCGGAGTTCGAGGTAGAAAACAGCCTGATCGCCAGGAGTGCCGAGCGTGTGCTCGACCGGCGTGCGGTTGGTGGCGGTTTTGAAATTCCAGTTGCCTTGTCCGGGTTCGCCGCCTTTGCAGAGCACGAATTCCTGACCGTTTTCCGTGAGGTCCGCGATCGGTTCGAGGTCGATGCCCTCGTCGCCGCGTTCGTATTCGACGGCTTCCTGCACGGTCACGGCGTTGCTGCGGTAAACGACGGTGCCCGGAGGAACCTTGCCGTAAACCTGCTTGCCGCTTTTCCCGGTTTTGCGGCCGCCTGCGCCGTTTTTGCCGTCCTCGGCGATGAGCTTCGGATCGTAGTGGTAGGCGCGGAGATTGTCGGTGGAAGGGTCCACGATGAGCACGATGTCGCCACCGCCGCCACCGTCGCCGCCGTCCGGTCCGCCGCGCGGGACGAACTTCTCACGGCGCCAGGAAACAACGCCGTTGCCGCCGTCTCCAGCCTTCGCGAAAATCCGTATGTGGTCGATAAACATGGGCGCACAGTTGCCACACCGGCCCGCCGGGTCAACGGCAATGGTGAATGAAATGGCGATTTCATGCGCTCCCGCCGCCCGATTTTCCTTCCGGGACCGGGCTTTTCTGCTTCACTCCGCGCATGAGACTGGTCCTTGCCGCATTCACGATGATGTTCGTCATCGCCCTCGCCCCGAACGCTCTGGCGAGTGGGAAAAAGGAAATGAAGACCTCGCTTTCCTTCCATATGGAGACCGAGGCCACGGACAATCCGAAGATGATTTTTCCACAACTGGCGAACGGCCAGACGCGCTATTTCCGCCGCATGCCGGAAATCACGACGAAGGACGTGGTCGCGTTCAGCCCGTTTCCCTCGGACGTCGGTGACGGCTACGGCATCGTTTTCAAGCTCAAGGGCAACGCCGTCAACCGCCTCGCCGCCCTCACCGCGGCGAACCAGGGAAAGTGGCTGATCGTCCAAGTCAATGGCCGCGTCGTGGACGGCGTGATGATCGACAAGCCGGTCAACGACGGATTCATCGTGATCTGGAAAGGCGTGACGCTTGACGACGTAACACTTTTCGACAAGTCCCTGCCGCGCCTCGGCGCCGAGAATAAAAAGAAAAAGTAACCGCTCCTGAAACCGCCTATGATCCGGATTTTCGCGCTCATCCTGTCGCTGGCCGCCATCGTGCGAGCCAGCCCCATCGACCTCCGCCTGCCGACGGAGAACCAGCACCTCTTCACCGGGGAAATGGACCAGTTTTTCATGTATGTGGACCGGACTTTCGAAGGCCAGACCTCGAAGCCGTGGGAAGCGGGATCGTTCGGCCTCGTCCGCAACGAGATGCGCATCGGTGACCAGGTGATCTGCACGAAATTCCACGAAGGCATCGACATCATGCCGGTGAAGCGCGATCAGGCGGGCAATCCGCTGGACATGGTTTCCAGCATCGCCGACGGCCGCGTGGTCCACACCAGCCCGCTCGCCGGACGCAGCAATTACGGCAAATACATCGTCGTCGAGCACCACTGGGAAAACTCGCTCATTTACTCGCTCTACGCGCACCTATCGGAAATCACCTGCAACGTGGGAGATCCGGTGAAAACCGGTTCCGTGCTCGGCCGCATGGGTTTCACCGGTGCCGGCATCGACCGCACCCGCGCCCACTGTCACCTTGAGTTGACGATGATGATGAGCACCCACTACGACGACTGGCACAAGGCGTCCGGCGGCGGGGAAAACTATCAGGGACTTTTCAACGGCATGAACCTCACCGGCTGCGAGGTCTCGCGGTTTTTCATCGAGCAGAAGGCCAATCCCGAGCTCCAGTTCAGCGAGTTCATTTCCTCCACGCCGGTCTATTTCAAAGTGACCGTGCCGATGACCGAGACACCGGATTTCGTCAAACGCCACCCGTGGATCAGCCACGGCAGCAGCGAGGGAGCGGTGTCATGGGAAATCAGCTTCAGCGCCACCGGCATGCCCGTCGCCTACACCCCGAGCAAACGCGAGATGGCCGCACCTGCCGTCACCTCCGTCCGCCCGTCCACCATTCCGCACCGCTACCTCACCCGCGGACTCGTCACCGGCGAGGGCAATCAGGCGACTCTCACGAAAGCCGGCCTGCAGCTCGTCACCCTGCTGACCGACACTTTCCCCATCACCAAGTAAACATGTCCAACGTCATTCTCGACAAGATCGCCTCGCTCGGCCTCGCCCTTCCCGCCGTTCCCGCCCCCGTCGCCGCCTATGTGAACTGCGTGCGCAGCGGCAACCTGCTTTTCCTCTCCGGCGGACTACCCATCGATGGCGACAAGAAAGTCATCGGCAAGGTGCCCACGGATGTCTCGATCGACGAAGCCAAGGAAGGCGCGCGCATCATCATTCTCAACCGCCTCGCCGTCATCCAGGACGAGATCGGCTCGCTCGATAAAGTGAAGCAGATCGTTTCCCTCACCGGTTTTGTCAATTCCGAGCCCGACTTCTACGGCCACCCGCAGGTCGTCAACGGTGCGTCCGAACTGCTTGTCGAGATTTTCGGAGACAAGGGGAAACACTCGCGCACCGCCCTCGGTGCCGCCGCCCTGCCGCTCAATGTGGCCGTGGAAATCAACCTCATCGTCGAGGTCGAGGACTGAGGCCGCCAGAGCCCCCTACCCTACGTCATTCCGTAGCAGCGCCGGAATCTAGCTTCTTGCGCTTGGGTGGATTTTATTTAATTTTTCCTGAGCAAGCGTTTTCCCGTCGCTTGCTTCCGCTGCAAAACCCTTAAGTTGCGGCTTATGGGCCGATCCTAGTCACCCTGAGGCACCACCTCCGAACCATGAAAAGCCGTTCGTTTCTTGCGCCCGTGGCGATCCTTGCATGGCTCTGGCTTGCTATCACGGCAGCGCATGCGGATGGAGCCGCCCGTCCCGGCTTCGGAAAACAGCACCCATTCCGCGCAGAGGAACTGCCGGAAGGGAAATTGAAATCGCGGCTTAAGTCGCTCGATCCCCAGGCGAAGGCAAAGGCGATGAATTGGCTGCACACGTTCGACTTCGACGGGCGCGACGCAGCCGAGCATCTCAGAGTGGATAGTGGCGGCGGGATTTTCATCGTTTGTCCGGACGACAAGGGCGAATCCGGTGGAACAAGCAATGATTCCGGGCCGCCTACCAAGGACAGCAGCACTCCCGATGGACCAGGCGGCATCGCCCCGGTGACGGGCCAGACGACGGGAGTGCCGACCGTGGAATCCATCTCCGTGGCAGCGGGCTCCCCTCCCTCTTATCATTCAAGGCCCGCCGCCACCCGCCGGATCTATCTGGATTTCAACGGCGGGATCGTTTCCGGAACCGCATGGAACACCAGCGCGGCAGTGGCCAGTTGGAGTGTGAAAGCCTGGTCACAGGATGCCGATCTCACCACCTTCAACGATGCCGAGCAGGCGTGGATGAAACGCGTCTGGCAGCGGGTGTCGGAGGACTACGCTCCTTTCGACGTCGATGTGACCACGGACGTCACCTACGATCCGGGCAACTACACCGGCAACAAGGATAACGTCGGCTGGGTGCTGGTCTGTGACACCACGGACAACAACGGAGTGGCACTGCCCCACGCCGGCTCAGGCGGAGTGGCCTACGTCGGAGTGTTTGGAGGCTCGACGTATTCACCTACCTATCAGCCAGCATGGGTCACCAGCACGAACGGCGGAGGTGACGAATCCATCATCGCGGAAGCAGCATCTCATGAGATGGGCCACAACATGGGCCTGTCGCACGACGGCACCTCCACACTCGGCTACTATGGCGGCCACGGAAGCGGCGATGTTTCCTGGGGTCCCCTCATGGGCACCGGATACTATCGCAACGTATCCCAATGGTCGAAAGGTGAATACTATGATGCGAACCAGCTTCAGGACGATCTGGCGATCATCACCGCCCGGGTAGCCTACCGGACCGATGATCACGGCGGCACGGCCGCAACCGCAACGCCGCTAACGGTCACCAGCGGCGGCACCATCACCTCCACCACGCCGGAAAACGACCCCACCAATGCCAGCCCGGCGAACAAGGGTGTGATCGAGCGAAACACGGATGTGGACGTTTTTTCATTCTACACCGGAGCAGGAAACGTGCAGCTCAATGCAAACCCGTGGATTCAGCCCGCCGGGACCAGAGGCGGAAATCTGGACATCCTGCTCGATCTCTACGACCAGGCAGGAACAAAGGTGGCCACAAACAATGGCAACAGCCTGACCAACGCTTCTATCAGCGCCACGCTGGCCCAAGGCTATTACTATCTGTACGTCCGCAATACCGGCACGGGAACGCCCACGGTTTTTCCGCCTTCGGGCTACACCAGCTACGGCAGCATCGGCCAGTATTTCATCAGCGGGACAATCGTGAGCGCCTCACCGCCTCCTACCCTCACCAGCATCACACCTACCAGCGCTTTCACCAATGCCACTGCCACGGTGGATGTGACGGGCACCGGGATCAGCACCGCCACCTCGTTCAAGCTCGCCAAGTCAGGCCAGCCGGACATCGCCGCTACTTCTGTCGCTGCCGTGGGATCCATTCTCCGCTGCCAGTTCAACCTCACTGCAGCCGCGACAGGTGCGTGGGACCTCGTCGCCACCAACCCGAATCTCGAAACGGCCACTCTATCCGCGGCCTTCACGGTGGTGGGAGCCATTTGGACGGAGTCCTTCGATAGCACGGTCACCGGCTGGACGTCGCAGGCCAGCACCGGTTCAAACAGTTGGAACCTCACCACCGTCCAGAGCCAGTCTCCTTCCACCTCCTATTTCGCCGCCGGACCGAGCAGCAGAAGCACCACAAGCCTCATTTCTCCCGGCGTCTCCGTTCCGGCAGGAGCCACCGGCCTCCAGCTTCGATTTTATCATAACTACAATCTCCAATCCACGAGGGATGGCGGCAAGCTGGAGTTTTCCATCGATAACGGCACCTGGTTCGATGTGCTGGACAGTGGCTCCGGCGCCTCATTCACCTCCGGTGGCTACAATTCCACCATCACTAGCAACTCCAGTGATTTCAGCGGACTGGCCGCCTGGTCAGGCAGCAGTGGTGGTTTCGTTTCTACCGTCGTCAGCCTCACCGACTCCGCGAAATACGCCGGGAAAACGCTGAAAATGCGCTGGCGTCTCGCCACGAACTCCTCCACCTCAAGCGTAGGATGGTACGTGGACAGCATCGCTCTCACCGGCAGCGTTCCGCCATCCAACCAGGCTCCCGTCATCGCGACGGCGGCAGGTTCCACTTCCACCGAAATCGTCACGGACCCGGATAGCAGCGTCCATCAGATCATCCGCGGGGTTTCCGCAAGTCTCTCGTTAGCCGCTACCGACGATGGCGGCGAGCCTGCCTTGATTTACAATTGGGCAGCTTCAAACGCGCAGGAAAATCCGGTCAATTTTTCATCGAATGGCACGAACGCCGCCAAGAACACTACGGCTGGATTCAGCGCTGCGGGAGACTATCAGATCACCGCCACCGTGCAGGACGCGCAAGGCCTCACCGCCACCAGCATCGTGAATCTGCGGGTCGTCCAGACGGAGTTTGGATTGGTTGTCAGTCCGACATCCGCCACCGTGGCAGTGGGGATGAACCAACAATTCAGCGCGGTCATGGTCGATCAGTTCGGCATCGCGATTGACAGCCAGCCATCGTCGATTTCCTGGACCGCGAGCGGTGGAGGCTCGGTGAACGCGTCAGGCATTTTCACCGCCTCGGCCGTGGGAAATCCATTTCTCATCACCGCCGGCAGTGGCGTGCATTCGGGCACGGCCACCGTGGAAGTGATCCCCGGAGCCGCTTCCGTCACACTGGCGGGACTGGATCAAACCTACGATGGCACACCCAGAACCGTCACCGCCTCCACGGTTCCCGGCGGACTCGGAGTTTCCATCACCTACAACGGCTCACCCACCACCCCCACCGATGCGGGTTCCTACGCGGTGATCGCTTCCATCAACGATCCCAATTACACCGGCAGTTCATCCGGCACCCTCGTGGTTCACCAGGCTGCCGCTTCCATCGAGCTAGCCGGCCTGAGCCCTACCTACGACGGATCTCCGAAATCCGCCACGGTTGCCACCACCCCGGCGAATCTTACCTATTCGATCAGCTACGACGGATCGCCGACCCCGCCGACAGCCGCAGGAAATTATTCGATCACTGTCACCATCACCGATCCAAATCATTTCGGCACGGCCTCCGGTCTGATGACAATCACCAAAGCAACGCCAGCCATCGCCCTTTCGAATCTCCTACAAACCTACGATGGCAGCCCCAAATCCGCCACCGCCACCACCACTCCGGCCGAGCTGCCCGTCGTCATCACCTACTACGGATCTCCCACCCCGCCCACTGTGGCTGGGACCTATCCGCTGCCGGTCACGGTGGATGACGCCAACTACTCAGCAACTGCCTCCGGCTCCCTTGTGATCGAAAAAGCGCCAGTCTCGATCGTACTCGCAGGGCTCTCGCAAGTTTAT
>JBDSNC010000070.1:0-41804 GCA_039915545.1 Luteolibacter sp. | reverse complement strand
AGTCGAATCCGATGGGCGAAGACTTCGACTACGCAAAGGAATTCAAATCGCTCGATCTGGCGGCAGTGAAGAAAGATCTCGCGACCCTGATGACGGATTCGCAGGATTGGTGGCCCGCCGACTTCGGTCATTACGGGCCGCTCTTTATCCGCATGGCGTGGCACAGCGCCGGCACCTATCGGACGGCCGACGGCCGTGGCGGGGCAGGGGCCGGAGCCCAGCGCTTCGCACCGCTCAACAGTTGGCCCGACAACGCCAGCCTCGACAAGGCGCGGCTGTTGATTTGGCCGATCAAACAGAAATACGGCAGGAAACTCTCCTGGGCCGACCTCATTATTCTAACGGGAAACTGTGCGCTGGAGTCCATGGGTTTCAAAACCTTCGGATTCGGCGGAGGGCGTGCGGATGTTTGGGAGCCGCAGGAAGATATTTACTGGGGATCGGAAGGCGAGTGGCTGGCGGACAAGCGCTATTCGGGCGACCGCCAGTTGGAAAACCCACTCGCGGCGGTGCAGATGGGCCTGATTTACGTCAACCCGGAAGGACCCAACGGCAATCCGGACCCCATCGCCTCCGCCCGCGACATCCGCGAGACTTTCGGGCGCATGGCGATGAATGATGAGGAAACCGTCGCCCTGATCGCCGGCGGCCACACGTTCGGCAAAGCCCACGGCGCTGCGGACCCCGCCAACCATGTCGGTCCGGATCCTGCCGCCGCCGCCATCGAAGAGCAGGGCCTCGGTTGGAAAAACAGCTTTGGCTCCGGCAATGCGGGCAGCACCATCACCAGCGGTCTGGAAGGCGCATGGAGCAACACGCCGACGCAGTGGAGCAACAGTTATTTCGAGAACCTCTTTGGTTATGACTGGGAACTGACGAAAAGCCCCGCAGGAGCGCACCAGTGGAAGCCAAAAGGCTCCGCCGGTGCCGGCACGGTGCCGGACGCACACGATCCCACAAAGCGTCATGCGCCGATGATGTTCACCTCGGACATTGCCTTGAAAATGGATCCCATCTACGCGCCCATTTCGAAACGATTCTTCGAGAATCCGGACCAGCTTGCTGACGCATTCGCCCGCGCTTGGTTCAAGCTCACCCACCGCGACATGGGCCCTAAAGTCCGCTACCTCGGCCCCGAGGTCCCGGCTGAGGAACTGATGTGGCAGGATCCGGTTCCAGTGGTGACGCATCCGTTGGTCGACGACCAGGACGTGGCCGCACTGAAAGCGGAGGTCATCGCGTCCGGTCTATCTGTTTCCACGCTGGTTTCCACCGCATGGGCTTCGGCATCCACCTTCCGCGGATCCGACAAGCGCGGTGGTGCGAATGGCGCGCGGCTTCGGTTGGCACCCCAGCAGTTCTGGCAGGTCAACAATCCCACGCAGCTCTCGCAAACCCTCCAGACTCTCGAAGGCATCCAAAGTGAATTCAACAACAGCGCCCCGGACGGCAGAAAGGTTTCATTGGCCGACCTCATCGTGTTGGCCGGATGCGCCGGTGTCGAACAAGCTGCCAAAAACGCGGGTCATAAGGTGACGGTTCCGTTCACACCCGGTCGCACCGATGCCTCGCAGGAGCAGACCGATGTGGCTTCGTTCGCGCTGCTGGAGCCGCAGGCCGACGGATTCCGCAACTACATGAAAACGCATTACACCACTTCGGCGGAGGAAATGTTGATCGACAAGGCGCAGTTGCTGACGCTCACACCACCCGAGATGACGGCTCTGGTCGGCGGCATGCGCGTGCTGGATACCAACTTCGATCGCTCGCCGACGGGCGTGTTCACCCATCGTCCGGAAGCTCTGACCAACGACTTCTTCGTCAATCTGCTGGACATGAGGACGACCTGGAAATCGATCTCGCCGCACGAGGATTTGTTCGAAGGAGCTGATCGCGTCACTGGCGAAATCAAGTGGACCGGCACCCGCGTCGATCTGATCTTCGGCTCGAACTCCGAGCTGCGCGCCTTGGCGGAAGTCTATGGCTGCGGCGATTCCCAGGAGAAGTTCCTGAAGGACTTCGTCAGCGCATGGACCAAGGTGATGAACCTGGACCGCTTCGACCTGCGCTGATCACATGGAATTCTGATAGAAAACATGAAAGGTGGTTTGGAAACAAACCACCTTTTTTGTGTCCTCGCTGGAGGATTTGCGTCTCCTGCAACCCTGGTTTTCCCCATTCAGCATCTCATGGCATGCTGAATGGGGAGGGGTTGCCGGATGTTTATTGGTGGAAGAGCTGCAAGGTGCTCATTTGCGGCGCATCGACGGTGAAACTTCCCGTTGGCTCACAGGAGAGCGGATACGATCCCCAGGCGCGGCCGGCGGACCAGTAGGTTCCGCTGATGCCGTTGTCGGAGAGATACTGAAGGAAATTGTTCAGGACGACGTTCCAACGGGCGTCGTTATTGGGAACGCCGAATTCACCGATATGACCGTAAACCTGGTTCGTCTTGCACCATTCCACGAAGGGGGAGACCCGGTCGATGCCCACGTTTGGATAGGCCTTCTCCGCGTCGTAGGTTCCGTATTGGTCGTTGTTGGTATTGGCGAAGTAACAATGCGCCGAGAAGACGAGTTTCTTCTGGGAGTCAATGATGCTGGCAAGGCCGATGTTCGACTTCGGCCAATCCTTGGCCGAGGACCAGGAGCGTCCTTCGACAACGATGAAGTGAGTCGTATCGCCTGCGCGGACGCCATCAATGCCGTATTGCGCCGCCACGGGCCAGTTGATCGAAGAGCCCTTGGGTTCGTTCATGATGTCATATCCCCAGATGGCGGTTTCACCGGCATAGTGGGCCGCCAGTTTGGTCCATACGTCCTGATAGGCCGCATACGGAGTGCCTGCGGAGCCGATGTAGTTGGCGTCGCCATTGTAGGTTCCGTAGTTGTGCATGTCCAACAGCACCTTCATTCCGCGGGCGTGGGCGTATCCGACCGCCGTATCCAAGGCCGCCAGTTGGGTGGTGTTCAGTGCTCCATACAACGTGGGCTGGATTTTTTCCCATTTGAACGGCAGGCGGATCAAGGTCAGCCCTTTTCCCTGATAGTAGGCGAATTCCGCGTCGGTCGGGAAAAACTGGTTGGGACTCCACTCCATGCCGGCGATGTTGACTCCGAACATGGGGGTGATGCGGTTCGTGACAGTGACGCTGCCGCTTCCCGTAAAACCAAGCGACGCGGGAGCATAAGTTCCGGCAGCCTGGGCCACCCCTCCGATTGTAAGTCCCGAAAAACTAACGGGATAATTCACCACCACCGAATTTCCGGTATTGACCTCCAACTGGCCGGCGGAGAACAGCGGTGCCTGGAAGGTGAGCGTGCCCGTGCTGGCGGCGCTCATGATGATTTTTCCCGTATAGTTGTTCGCATTGGCGACTTTCAGCAGCAGTTGTCCGCCGCCATATCCGAGGAGGGTTAAATTTCCGCTGCCCCTCAGCGTGTTGATGGAGACATCGAATCCGCGGTTGCTGACGCCACAGTCGAAATTCGTGTTAGTTGCGTTGTTGTTCAGGTTGGTGACCGTCAGCAGCATGATGCCGCCGCTTCCGTTGGAAAATCCAGCGGTGGTCCCCCAGGTGTTGAGGTTCGGGACGACTGTGGTGGTTTTCAGCACCAGTTTTCCGGCGGTGGTCCCGTCGATGTTCAGCGATCCTCCGACGAAGGTGCTGGAGGAGCGCAGGACGCGGTTGTTTGTGTAATAATCGTCATTGTAGCTGAGGGCGGTGGGACTCGATCCGCCCGTTGGCGAAGAACCCCAATCGGTCAGCGTTGTCCAATTGTTCCCCGACTGGTTGTAACGCAGATACCAGGGAACGGGGGGGACGACGGTGATGCTGCCTGACCCGCTGTAGCCGAGAGACGCGGCGCTGTAGGTGCCCGGTGCTTGGACGACGCCATTGGTGGTCAGACCGCTGAAGGTGACGTTGGCGTTGAGCGTGACGACGGGGCCGCTGGGAATGACCAAAGTGCCACCCGAAACAATGGCGTTCTGGAAGCTGATCGCGGTGGTACCTGCGGCATAAATGGTCCCGTAGTAGCTCTGAGCCGAGTTCAGGGTGACCAGCAGCGTGCCATCTCCATTCAGCGTCAGGTCCCCGTTTCCGGTGAGCGTGCCCACAGTCAGGTTGATCCCGCGGGTGGCTCCGCCGCTGGCGATGGTGGTGTTTTCGTGGTTTGCGAAATTGGTGACCGTGACGAGCTGCACGTTGCCGGTTGCATTCACCATGCTGCCGCCATAGGAGATCAGTTTTCCGATGGTGGTGGGCAGGGTGGTGCTGGAGGTTTTCACGTAGATGGTGCTTCCTTTCAACGTCAGTGACGCTCCGCCAAAAGTCTGGGAAGCGGCGGTTGTGCCACCGAAGGTCCGGATCACGCAGCCATTGGAGGTGAAGTTGTCCAGATTGCTGATGGAGGCCGGATGGGTGCCGCCCTCGGGCAGCGACCACCAGTCGGAAAGTGTGTTCCAGTGAGCGGATTCATCGGCATGGAGATACCAATCCGCAGCCTTGGACAAGGATGATGTGGTTAGTAAAAGGGCCGGAGTTAGCAGGTGGATCAAGGGTTTCATGGATACAGTTTTGCGATGGATTTTGTTTGGGTTGTTTGAATAGCCGATTTTTCGACTACTCATGACATTTCTCCGTTTCGACTCTGACGGTCAATATAGCCAATCGGCCAGTAACAGTTCTTGTTGGAAATAGTACGAAGAGGTTTCATGGAACGGTCGCGAATTCTCGGTGGATTATCGCCTTCCCTCCGCCCGTCTGAAGGCTTAGGTTGGCACGGATGAAACGTCTTGGTGCCTGTCTCGCCGCAATCGTGATCTTTCTGGCGTCCCAACCGGTATTCGCCGCCGGAAGGATCGCTCTGGTGATCGGCAATGGGAACTACGATGCGTCGAAGCCGATCAACGAGAGACCGAATTTGCGCAACACCCGGTCCGACGCGCAACTGGTGTCCGCGACATTTAAAAAACTCGGATTCAAGGTGATCCTGCTGGAGGACGCGACCAAAGCGGTTACCGAGCAGGCGCTCAACGCCCTCAAGACGCAGGGGAATGAAGCCCCGCTGGGCGTGGTGTATTATTCGGGGCACGGCATGGAAGTGGACGGCACGAACTACCTCTGCCCCATCGGCGGACAACTGGCGACCCGCCAGGACCCGGACCGCTATCATGTGCGGCTGGACACCGTGCTCGCAAAAATGGCGGAGGCGAAGATCGAGGCGAAGGTCGTCATCCTCGACTGCTGCCGGAACGATCCCTTCCAAGCGGCTCCGCGCACCATGGAAGTGGAAGGACAGCCCGCCCAGCGGACTAACGGCCTGGCCGTGGTCGATCGGATTCCGCAGTCCACCCTGATCATGTATGCCGCCGGTCCAGGCCAGACCGCATCCGACGGCCGCGGGGTAAACAGCCCGTTCACGGAAATTTTTTCATCGGTGATCCAGACGCCCGGGATCAGTTGCTTCGAGGCGTTTTTCCAGGTCTCGGACCATGTGAAAAAACAGACGAACTCCGCCCAACAGCCGTGGGTGAAATTCGACGGGGCGGCGGACGCGTTCCGGAAATATACCTTCGGCGGGGCCGCCCCTGCGACCGGGGATGCGAACGCGGGTGTCGTGATGCCCAGCCAGCAGGACCTCCAGACGATGCAGGAGGAAATCAACAAGATCCATCAGGAGAGCGAGGCCGCGATGGCCAACGGCGCGACCGCCGTCCCGCAGAACACTCCGCAGGCTCTCACGGGAATGGAGCAGGCGAACACGGAAGTCTCGGTTTTCCTGCGCCGCTGGATCAGCAACCAGGAAAGCAATTCGGCGCAGGCGTGGGCGGCGGATTTCGCCCCGATGCCGAAATACTGTTATTGGAAAGGCTTCGGCGGAGCGCCCGCGTCGTTCCTGCTGCAGGACCGGCAGGAGCTGATCGAAAAATACCCGTCGCGGGATTACGAGGTTCTTGGAAACGCGACCTGCCAGTATTTCAATAATTTCCGCGAAGCCATCGTCGTCGTCAGCTATCACTATGAATACAGCGGCGTCAGACGCGCGGGCGGAAACTCGATCAACACCATCGGGCTCAGCAAACAGGGTGCGAACTGGGTGATCACCTCCTATCAGGAAGAAGTCCGCAGGAACGCGCTCACGCCATCGACCGGTCCCGTCGCGGTGACCGCGATCGACCAGGCGTCAGCGGACGCTTTCCTCGCCCGCTGGATTTCCAACAACCGCAGCAACCGCGCGGACGATTGGGTGGCGGATTTCGCTCCATCCGTTTCGTATTGTTATAAAAAGGACGGTCCTGCCGACGCGGCCTACCTGCGCCAGGACCGGCAGGAACTCATCGACAAGTTCGCCAACCGCAACTACCGGATCCTGCGCTTCAATGTGGATGTGACGGACCCCACACACGCCACCGCCACCCTCGATTATTCTTACGACTACGGCCGTCCCAAGGGCAAGTCGACGCTCAAGCTGTCGCTCGCCCTGCGGAATGGAAGGATTGAAATCACCCGCTTCGATGAAAAAGTTTTACGTTAGTTCCAGCCCCATGCGCTTCCTGTTGTTTTCCATCTTCGCATTGACCGGCGTCCTCCACGGCCAGACCGCGCCGGACGAGCGGCCCGTGTTGAACCGCTACGTGCTCGCCGCCATCAAGACGATGCCGGACGGAGGCGGCTACGATTCCTCCCAGGCGGCGGTCGACCGTCTCGCGGCGAGCGTGAAGGTGGAGGACGGCGTGATCCATCAGGACCTGACGGTGGCCAAGGCGTCTTTCTGCTCCGGCGCCACCTATCTGGTTTTCCTGCGCGCGGTCGAGTTGCTGCGGAAGAACGGCAGTCTCAGGCTTTCGCCGGAAGCGGTGGCGCTGCTGGCGGATCTGGGCGTGAAGGATGGCGAGCGGGTGTTCGGTCGCTGGAACTCGAACGGCCCCGGCACTGCCAAGTTGTTCGCGGAGCTCGGATGCGGCAGGAATTTCACCGCTTATGACGAGGCGCGTCCTGGCGATTTCATGAAAATCTGGTGGACCGCCGAGATCGGCGGCAAGGAGCGCGGCCACCTGGTGGTCTATCTGGATTCCAGCAAGTCCACCGTGCGTTTCTGGTCGGCGAACCAACCCGGTGGTTACGGAATCCGGACGGTGGAAAAGGAAACGATCCAGCGGGTGCTCTTCAGCCGGTTGGAGCGGGTGGACAAGCTGGAGAACGTCGTCAAACTCTCCGCGAAAAACGAGTTTCTGGCAGACATGCTGGACAAGCCTTTCACCTGGGACCGGGTGGTGAAGGAATGCGCCGTCCGCCAAGCGACGGATGGTGGGAACTGAGACGGCTGCCCTGTCCCTGCGTCATTCCGCAATACCCTTTCCGGCTTCGCGCAATTCCGCTACTCCTGCGCGGTGACCGAGATTCCCGAATTTCTCTCCATCGATTCCGGCAGCCGTTCCGTTTCGCTGAACAGCCGTGACCCGGCGTTTTACGGCAATCCCAACGCAGTTTACGCCGCGCTGCACACGCACTGTCCCACGTTTTATTGGCAGGAGCAGAAGCAGTGGTTCTTCACCGGCTACGATCAGGTCAACAGCCTGCTGCGGGACCGTCGGTTCGGCAGGCAGATCCTGCATGTCGCGAGCCGCGAGGAACTGGGGCTTCCCCAGCCGCTGCCGCATGTCCGCCATTTCGATGCGGCGGAAGCACATTCGCTGCTAGAGCTTGAACCGCCGGATCACACCCGCCTGCGCACGATGGTCAACCGCGCCTTTTTCGCCCGTCAGATAAAGAAGATGAAACCGGAGATTGCGGAACTCGCCCATCGACTGATCGACCGCTTTGAGAAGGACGGGGAAACCGAGCTGCTGTCATCCTTCGCCGACATCATCCCGGTGACGATGATCGCGCGCATGATCGGCATCCCGGAGGAAATGGGGCCGCAGCTTCTGAAATGGTCGCACGCCTATGTCCGCATGTACCTGTTCGGCCGGACGCGGGCGGACGAGGATGCCGCCGACCAAGCCGCGAAGGAATTCTCCGACTATGTGAAAACGGTGATTGCCGAACGCCGCGCCCAACCGGCCGAGGACCTGCTCACGAGGATGATTCACACCGAGCATCAGGGTCAGTATCTGACGGAAGACGAGTTGGTATCGACCACCATCGTGCTGCTCAACGCGGGCCATGAAGCCACCGTCCACCAGATCGGGAATTCCGTGCGCACCATCCTCGACAACGGTCTTCCGCCGGACCGCCTGTTCCATGACGACGCGACAACCGCGCGGACGGTGGAGGAATGTTTGCGCATCGGCGCGCCAGTCCATATTTTCCAACGCTGGGCGCTGGAACCGGTGGAAATCGACGGCATTTCCCTGAAGCGCGGTGACAAGGTGAGCGTCATTCTAGCAGCCGCCAACCTCGATCCGCGGAAATTCACCGACCCTCTGACTTTCAAACAGGACCGCGCGGAAGCGTCCAATCTGTCCTTCGGCGCCGGCATCCATTTCTGCATCGGCGCGCCTCTGGCCAGGCTGGAACTGAACATCGCCCTGCCCATCCTTTTCCAACGCCTCCCCGGTCTGAGGCTCGCCACGGAGCCGGTGGTCAAGGACGTCTATCACTTCCACGGCCTCGACCGGCTGGATCTCGTCTGGTGAGGGCGACTAAACCAGTGCGGACATTCAGCGCGATGTTGGATTTGGAGCTTGAGCGTGGCTGGGCGGAGGCAGGCATTGCAAATGGCGAAGCGGCGTGGTAAAAGCCAGCCAATGAACAGGCGGTCAACGTGGATCATGGTCTCTTCAATCATGGCCGTCGGGGCTTTGTTTTTCTGGCAATCGATGCCAGCGAAGAAGCAGCCTTTTCCGACCGGAGTGCGGGTCACCAAGATCCGAGTGGAAAACTATGGGACGGTGGTCGGCATCATCAACTATTTGGTATGTGAGCCCGATGGTTCGACAAAGACGTTTTCTGATGCGGAGCCGTTTGGCCGTTTCAATGAACTGATCGTGAACAAGATAAAGCAACCGCAGGTCAGGCGGTATCGCAATGAGCCGGAATCCGAATCCAGCCACTTCAACGCTGAGCCAGGCATCACTCCGGAAGATGAGGTTGAGTTTGCCGCTCTCAGGAAGTATGTGGCTTCCAAGCTCGATGTGGAAAAACTTCCATGGATGGTGTTAGGGTCGACGATAACCGACACTTCGGGCTTTGGCGCGGCAAAACGTGCAGGTTGGATCGATCTCCCCAAGTAATGTCTGGGCGGCGCTGCCCTATCATGGGGATTTTAAATCACTTTCACGGCCTCGGTCGGCTGGATTTGATCGGTTGATTCAACAGCGCGCGGAACTCTGGCCCGATTCTTCAGTCCTTTTGGTGGAACGAAGCATCCGTGACCGATCCAACAGATGTCGGCTTTCCCGGCAGCAGGATGAAACCGCCCGATACCAATCGCCGCACCGGTTTGCCGGTTCCCGGCTGTTCGGTGAGCTTCGGATCATTCATCCCTTGCTGGAACTCGAATCGCACGGGAATTTCCCCTGCGCCCTGCGGAATGGTTTCGTAAACGTAGGTCGCCATGACCCAGCGTCGCTCCGCGGGCTCACAAATCACAGAGCCAATTTTCCCAACCGCTCCGGGTCAGGAAATCCCGGGGCATCACGCCACCTTCTGGGCCTCGCGCTCGGCGGCGAGTTCCGCTTCGAAATCCGCCTCCTGCTTGGCCTTGATGCCTTCCTCGCTCGCATGGTAAGCCTCCTCGGCGGCGGCCTGCGCGGCGGTTTGCTGGGCGGCGGTTTGCTGGGCGGCGAGTTCCTGGTCTTTCGCTGCATCACGCGCCATGCGTTTGTCCAATTTCCTCTGCTCGCGCTCCCGGCGCTTGTAATCTTTGCTTGGTGTGACGGCCATGGGTAAAGTCTTTCTGTTTTGGTGAATCGGGCGATAGGTTTGCCTGTCTCGTTGCGGAGGTGGCTTCCGCCGGTTCGCGGCCTCATACAGGGCGGCGCGTGTCGGACGCAACGGAAATAATGAGAAATGATCTAGCTGAAATCCGCCACGGATACCCGAGGGGACCGTGTGAATGCGGGTGCGTTGGAGCCTCTCCCGAGTCGCGGGCGGTCGAAAAAGCGTGAACTTCGCCTTGTCCGTGGTTGACTGGCCCGGATGAGTCGGAACAAAGAAAACAAAGCCACCCGCAGTGAAGGAGACATTTCGCCGGATCCCTTCGGTGCTTTGGCCGGACTCGGCAATTTGCCTTCGGGACCTGAAGATCCGCAGCATTCCGCGCCGGTTGGTCCGACAAAAACGTCCCAACGCGGGCAGAACACGAACCGCGGCCGCGTGGACATCGTCCGTCAGACCGCGCACCGCGGCGGCAAGGGCGTCACCGTGGCCAGAAATTTCATCGGAATCGGGCTCGCCGAGAAACAGGAACTCGCGAAGAAAATGCAGAAGGCCTGCGGGGTTGGCGGCACGGTGAAAGACGGCTGCATCGAGATCCAGGGCGACAAACGCGAGGAGATGAAGCGCATCCTGACGGAAGCGGGCTTCAAGCCGGTTTTCGCCGGTGGATGAGAAGGGGCGAAGAAATGCCGAGTGATCAGTGAATGCGCTGCCAATCCACCCGGCGGTCGGACTATGGCCAAATGGCCATGATGTTTTTGCGCTTCGGATGAAGTAGTCTGCATGTCCGTTCCGCAGCGGGAAACCCACCCGTCCCCATCGTTTTAAAAACCATCCCTATGAATATCTCCCGTCGTGAAGCCATCCGAAAGACCGTTTGCTTCAGCTCGGCCTTGTTCGCGGGAAATCTTCTGTCCCGTGTGAGCGCGCAGTCAACGCCTCCCAGCGCCAATGCCGGTGGTCTCCACTTGTTGGCCTTCGGTGATTTCGGATCCGCCAACCAGGAGCAGGCCGATGTCGCCATCCAGATGTCCGCGTTTGCAAAAAACCTGAACACGCCGCTCGCCGCAGTCCTCGCGCTTGGCGATAATTTCTACGGGAAATTCACCATGGACCGGTTCAAGACCGGCTTCGAGGACATGTATTCCAAGGAGATCCTGAACTGCAATTTCTACGCCTGCCTCGGCAATCACGACTACGAATTTGTCGGCAAGGAAAAGCCGCAGCAGACCAAGGCGGACTGGCAGTTGAAATATGCCGCGCAGAATCCCCAATCGCGCTGGAAACTTCCCGCCAAGTGGTATGTGGAGGAGTTGAAAGACTCGTCAGGGCCGCTGGTGAGGATCATCGTGCTCGATGGAAATCCCGGCATCACGGAGGAGGAGAAACTGGCCCAGAAGAAATTTCTCGAAGCCGAGCTCGATCGGAAAACCACCGCTCCCTGGACCTGGATGGTGAATCATTTCCCGATGTTCACCGCGAGCGCCAAGCGCAAGGACAACCAGGACCTCATCGACCACTGGGGGCCGCTTCTTAAAAAGCATAACATCTCCCTCTTCATCGCCGGTCACGATCACTCGCTCCAGCATCTTGAAGTGGATGGTTACAACACCAGCTTCGTCATCTCGGGCGGTGGCGGTCGGAAGCTGGATGAGGTCAGGGAAGGCAGCCGCGGCTTTGCGAAAAGCCAGCTCGGCTTCAATCACATCCATGTCGACCGTCAGGCGATCACCACCCGGTTCATCGATGAAAAGGGAAACCAGCTCCACGCTTTCAAACGGGATTCCACCGGCAAGGTCAGCGTTGTCTAACTAACGCGCGGGGCGGCCGGTTTGCGCGGGCTGGGGATTTTTCATCTGTTGATAGAAATCCGCCATGATGGAGTTGCGGTTGAAGTTTTCCCAAATCACGATCTTGCGCGGATTGTCCGGGCGTTCACTCCAGCGGCCGTCCTTGAGGATGGGGGCGGGGATTGTGCGGGGGCTTGCCCAGGTCCCGTTTTTGACGATGGCGACAGCGGCCATGTCGTAGAGAGAGCGCGCCGGTGGGTCGCCGTTGAGTTTGACGTTTTTGAAAAGACTGACGGAGTAATCTCCAAAGCAGGTGAACTGATCGCCGTGACGGCCGGCGACAGGCGGATCGATCCTGGGCCCTGCGCCGGGCATGATCCGTTGGATCTCTTCCTGCGTGGCCCGGACGGCGGCGGTTCCGGAGGGTTTGCCGGCGCGAACCAGCGCAATTTCGAAGTCGACACCGGTGTTCAGAATGTAATTCAGCGCGGGCTCGTCATCGTCCTGATTGTATTCACCGGGCTCCGGATAGTTGGAACCGAGCCAGACGATGCGGAGTTTGGAGGCGATCGTGGGATCCTTGGCCAAGGCCAGTGCGGTGGTCGTCAGCTTGCCGATGGGGAGCAGGACCAAGCGGCGGTCGTCGGTGGCCCGGGCCCGCTCGATGATGAAATTGACCGCTGCGGCTCCGTCGAAATTTGGGCGATCGAGTTGCTCCTTGATGTCGTTGAATGCCTTGTCGGCACCGGGAAGGACGGGGATGACGGATTCCTCGCCGCAGAGGCGGACGACGCGCCGGGCTTCGGCGACATGCTGGTCGAGGCCGCCGCCATTGCGGGTGCGGTTCACGGTGATGCCCTCGACATCGAACGCGCCGCCGCTGAAGAGCAGATAGGCGATGGCGTGCTGGTCATCGACCTCGTTGTTCGCATCGCTATCAAGGATGACGCGGATCTTTTCCGGAGCCGCCGAGGCCGGCGGTGTGAGGCCGGACACCAGCAGTCCGAAAATGACGGCAGGAAAGGCGAAGGGGAGGACGCACGGATTCATCCCTGTTGCCTAGCCGTCGGGGATGCGGTGGTCAAATCAATGAGTGACAGCTATCCTTTTGGCTATAGCGGGAAGGGGCGGATGCCACCGCTTTTGAAGCGGCTGACAGCCTGGCGGCTTTTCCTGTCCTATTTTGCTGACAGAGACAGGTTGTGGAAAAGCCGATCACTTCTTCTTCACGCCCAGCATCAGGACGACCACACCGCCGCCCAGCAAGGCCCATGAAAGCACCGGCGGCACGCTGTGGCGTTCCTTCACGTCGGCCTGCACCTTGAGCGGCCCCACGTCGATGATGTTCTCCCGGCTGGTGGTGGTGAATCCGCCGTAGGCGAGCAAGCCGCCTCCGGCGATGATCATGACGATTCCCGCGATGCTTTGTCCGTTCATATGCCCCAACGTCCACGCGATCCCCGCCGGACGCCAGACTGAAATTTACAATCCCATCCCACGTCATCGCGGACTGGCGTCATGGCACATCCTTTGCTAGGTTGTGTTCCATGATGCACCGGATTGCCTCTGCCCGGGCGGGAATCACTCCTGCCGATGTCGCGTTCGTGGAATCCACCCTCGCCGCCAACGGAGAAACCGTCGCGTTGGCCGCGCTCTGGCGCGATCCGGAGTCGGTCACCGCCTTGCTCGACCTGAAGGAAATCCACCGCGCCTTGTTGGAAAGTCCGGTCGCCCTGCCCGTTTCCCCTTCGCTCTATTTCTACGTCCTCGTCCGCCACGCGTTCGTCGCCGGCGGCATCGATCATCCCGGCCTCGCCGACTATGTCGCCGGGGTGCTTGTCGAAAAACTCGATTCGCGCCACCAATCGCGTCCCGGATCGATGCCCGGCTGGATCACCCACGCGGTGGATTTCATTTCCGTCATCCAATCCGCGGGCGGCATGCTCCGGTTCCAGCTCGAAGTGGCCGCAGGCGACCAGTTTCTCGTTCTAACGGGCATCTTCGCCGGGTTCCTCCACCAGCGCGCCGAACGCAGCGGCGCTCCCGGCCCCGCCTTTTACGAATCCTTCGCGCGCCAATCCTACCGCAATGCCGCCAACCGCCCCGGCGTGGCCGGCGACACCCGCGAACTCCTCTATCTCCTCGCCGAAACTTTCCCTCTCGCCCGCGCCTCCCTCAACCGCATGACCGACCGCTGCCTGTTTTGATGGTGCGGGTAACGGGGATCATTGAGTGCTGGAAGAACCAACCGGGGCAGGGGAGGATGGAAACTCTTCCTCATGAAATAGCCGGCTTCTCTTCCGGCAGATCCAACGAGCTTGCGGCAGTGGGGAAAAGCGAGGAAGATGAACGGGCACACGATGAACCGGCGGGAGATACCTCTGATAGGAATGATCGACGGAGGGCGTGAGGACCTCCGGCGCCAAGGCTTTGTCGTGATGCGCTTTTCGAAATCGTTCGAGAAGGAACCGGACCGGCTGAGCCCGCACTACCATCACTTTTTCCAAGTCTCGCTGCTCAACGGTCCGGGGCGGCTGATGCACGATTTCCGGGAGGCTGATGTGGACGGAGACACGCTGCTGTTCCTGAGTCCCGGACAGGTCCACACCGTGCGCCCGGAGCCGGGGACGGATGGGACGATCGTTTCGTTCACCAGGGAATTTTACGACGATCCGGCAGGCAAGTTGCTCGATCTGCCGTTCTTCCACGCCACCGAGGCGATGCCCTGGATGCGGCTTGCTCCGGAGGATGCGGTTCCATTCCGCCGGTTGTTCCGGGAAATGCAGGATGAGTTCGATGAAGGAAAGCCGGGATCGGATGAGATGATGCGCGCCATGCTGCGGATTCTTTTCGTCAAGGCGGCAAGGCTCTATGCGGGGGAAAGTGGTAAAGAAGCCCCGCGCCGGAGCGATGCCCTGGTCCGTGAATTTCATCAGTCGGTGGAGCGGCATTTTCTGGAATGGCAGAGCTTGGAACCATACGCGCGCCTCCAGGGTGTGAGCGTGAATCACCTCAACGACGTGATCCGCGATGCCACCGGGCGTCCGGCCGGAAAACACATCCGGGCCCGGAGATTGCTGGATGCCAAGCGGTTGCTGCTTTACTCCGAAATGAGTGTTTCCGAAATCGGCTATCACCTTGGGTTCAAGGATCCATCCTACTTCAGCCGTTTCTTCCGCCGGTATGAGGGCACGACGCCAGCAGAGTTTCGGAGCCAAATCCGGGAAAAATACCAGAAAGAGGACGGATAGCACCGTTCCCGGAAATTGCCGTAAGCTTCCGGGAAGTGGACGTTTGCCGCCCCATGCAATCCATCGCAAGCCAACCGGAGGAGGTCAGGGAGCCCTCCGCGCACAACACGGTTTACGCCCTCTTGTTCGCGATCAGTTTCTCGCACCTGCTCAACGACACGATCCAGGCGCTGCTGCCGGCGATCTACCCGATTCTCAAAGCCTCCTATCAGCTCAGCTTCGCCCAGCTCGGAATGATCACGTTCACTTTCCAACTGACAGCGTCCCTGCTGCAGCCGCTGGTGGGGTTCGTCACGGATCGCAAGCCGCTGCCCTATTCGCTGCCGGTGGGCATGAGCCTGACCGGTATCGGGCTGGTCTCACTGGCACTGGCGTCGAGTTTTCCTGCGATCCTGCTGAGTGCGGCGCTGGTGGGCTCCGGTTCGGCGATCTTCCATCCCGAGGCATCGCGGATCGCCCACATGGCGGCGGGTCGGCGCAAGGGATTCGCCCAGTCGTTTTTCCAAGTGGGAGGAAACGCGGGCAGCGCCATCGGTCCGCTGTTAGCCGCGCTGGTCATCGTTCCCCACGGACAACGCTCGCTTGTCGGATTCTCGATCATCGCGCTGATGGGCGTGGTGGTGCTTTACAAGATCGGGAAATGGCAGGCGGGAAACACGCACCGCATCCAGCGCGGGCCGAAAGGTGCCGGAAACACTGCCGGCGTGGTTTATCCAAAGCGGACGGTGGTCCGCGCGATCTGCATCCTCGTCGCCCTGACGTTTTCGAAATACGTCTATCTGTCGTCCCTCAGCAGCTACTACACGTTCTATCTGATCGACCGCTTCCACGTCACGAAGCAGAGCGCGATGCTGCACCTGTTCTTACTGCTCTTCGCGGTGGCCGTCGGCACGATCGTCGGCGGTCCGGTCGGCGACCGCTTCGGCCGCAAGCGGGTGATCTGGGCGTCCATCCTCGGTGTCGCGCCGTTTTCCCTGCTGCTGCCGCACGTGGGCTTGGGAATGGTCTCGGTGCTCAGCGTGTTCATCGGACTGATCCTCGCTTCGGCGTTCTCGGCAATCCTGGTTTACGCCCAGGAGCTGATGCCCGGGAAGGTCGGGATGGTGGCCGGCCTGTTTTTCGGTCTGGCGTTTGGCATCGCGGGGATCGGCTCGGCGGTGCTGGGGAAAGTCGCTGACCAAACCGGCATCAACTTCGTCTTCCAGCTCTGTGCCTTCCTGCCGTTGATCGGCCTGCTGACGGTGTTCCTGCCGGACATCGAGGGCACGAAGGAACCCGTGCGGTAAGACCAATGCCTGATAGGCAGAGACGGTTATGGTTGGAAGCATCCCACCACCACCTGGTTGCCATCCTTTCCGCACAGGTGCTGGTGATCATGATTTTCAGTTAGTTTGCGGCCACGACTCCCTTTCCGTCTTGCCACGACGGGTGGAATCGGGCGAATGTTACCAGTGTGCTCACGGCGTTTCTCTCATGGCTTCCGGCATTCCCCGGATGGATCACCCACGGTTTGCGGGGCATCGTTCCTTCCCCATGGTTGGAAATCATCCTCGCCTTGGCCGCGGTTGTGTCCGGCGCGCTGATCGGAACCGAACGCGAGCGGCATGAGAAGCCGGCGGGAATCCGCACCCTGATCCTCGTCTGCCTCGGCTCCGCCACCTTCACCATGGTGTCGTATGCGTTCACGTCCTCCACCGGGGATTCCGGCCGCGTGGCGGCGCAGATCGTCACCGGCATCGGTTTCCTCGGGGCCGGGGCGATCCTCCATGGGCGCACCAGTATTTCCGGGATGACCACCGCCGCCACCATCTGGGTCACCGCCGCCACCGGCATCGCCGCCGGAGCCGGGCATCCCGTTGCCGCCATCGCCCTCGGTCTGCTGGTGCGCGGCATCCTCATCTTGGTGAGAACTTGGGAAATCCGCCGTCTCGGCGGAGCCCGCGCGATCGCCCTCGAATTGATCTTCGATTCCGACCACGGGAAAACCCGCGTGCGCATCGAACATCTGCGCGAGGAATTCCACATCACCGGCCAACAACTGCATTTCGAACCGCTCGACGACGGCCACGTCCGCGCCTGGGCGGAGCTGCGGCTGCCGCGCCGTCATCTCCTTGAACTGCTCAACTCGCTTGCCGACCTGCCTGCCGTGAAGGAGATCCACACATCGGAAACCGGCGACCCATTGTGACGCCTTTCGCCATGGCGTTGATCGAGCCATCACTTCGCATTCCATGAATTCACCCGTTCACATCCTGCACTTCACCCTCGCGTGCGCCCTATCAGCCAGTGCGCAGGAGGCCCGGCCATCTTCTCCGGCTTCTGACACGCGACCTTCGGTTCTGCACTCCACGGTTTTCAAATGGGAAGACCTCATGCTCAACCCCGCCGCCACCGCGATGGGCCGCCGCTGGGATGTCACCAACCTGCCCACGCCTGCTTTTGAAATTTTCGAGTCCCACATCACCGAGCTGCTGCCGGGGCGGGAATCACATCCGCCACACCAGCATGCGCGCGAGGAATGTATCGTCCTTAAGGAAGGCACGCTCGACGTTTCCATCAATGGCACGGTGCGGCGTGTTGGCGCGGGCTCGCTCTATTTCTTTGCGTCCAACGACCTGCACAACGTGAAAAACGTCGGCGATTCGCCTGCGACCTATCTGGTGTTCAACTTCTCTACCGCTGCGACCCGGGGTGTTCCGGCCACGCCCGCCGCCGAATCCGCCGCGCCCGGCAAGCTCGCGTCCGGAGTGTTCGATTGGGAAAAACTCACCGCACGCCCCACCGACAACGGCCAGCGCCGCGATATCATCGATTCCCCGACAGTCACCTGCGCCAACTTCGAGTGCCACGTGACGACGCTCAACACCGGCGAGTCCCCGCACATTCCGCACCGCCATCCCGACGAGGAAATGATCGTCGTGAAAGACGGCGAACTGGAGATAACTCTCAACGGTGACGCCCGGCGCGTCGGCGCCGGTTCGATTATTTTCATCTCGTCCAACGACGGGCATGGACTGCGCAATCCCGGCCCCGCCACCTCGACCTATTACGATTTCCATTTCGTCACCGAAAAAACTCCCGCGCCCGCCTCAGCAGGCAAGTAGTGGTTTTGCAAACGCATCCGGAAGGTTCGCCGGTGACCATCTGAAGCAGTGAATAAATATAGAAATGCGACACATTCCCTGCTTTCCGGGGTTCAAGGACCCAATCGCCTGAAACACGGCAAAATTGTCGGCCCTTCAAAGGCTGCAACCCATCGGACGACATCAAAAACCCTGCCAGAAATGCAAAACCATCGCCCTGTTTACTCCCCCGGTCTTCACCCGTTTCGGCAGTCAAAATCACGCCACCCCAGTTGGTCTTCGTCGTCGGTTCGGCTGATCGGAGGTATCGCGTTGCTATCCATCTCCGGCGCGGTAGGGGCGTTCGCTGCGCCATTGGCTTTCCCCGGTGCCACCGGATTCGGAGCCAAGGCAAGCGGCGGACGCGGCGGCGAGATCTATCATGTCACAAATCTGGATGACAGCGGCCCCGGTTCATTCCGCGATGCCGTTAGCAAGGGCAGGCGCATCGTCGTCTTCGACGTGGGCGGATACATCGGGCTGAAAAGCGTCGTCCCGGTGGCAAGCGACATCACCATCGCCGGACAGACGGCTCCGGGTGAGGGCGTCTCGACACGCGATTGGGAGGTTTCCCTATCCAAGTCGAAGAACGTCATCGTCCGTTACATGCGGTTCCGGCTCGGCTTGAATCCCAAGCAGGAGAAAAAATACGCCGTCGGCATGAGCGAGTCGGAGAACATTATTTTCGATCACGTCTCGATCAACTGGGGACGCTGGGATTGTATCGGCATGAGCAAGTCCGACAATATCACTCTGCAGAACTGCATCGTCGGACCGGGGATCAAACCGCAACGCTTCGGCGCCCTCATCGAGAGCGACAACGTGACCTTTTCCCACAACCTCTGGATCAGCAACCAAAGCCGGAACCCGAAGTCCAAGGGGACGGTGCAATACGTCAACAACGTCGTCTATAACTGGGGCGTGTGCGGCTATGTCGGCGGACACTCGGGTGCCGATCACAACGCCGACGTGATCAACAACTACTTCATCGCCGGACCATCGTCAGGAAAGAATTTCGTCGGGGAATTCGCGCCGACCGATCACATTTTCCAAGAGGGCAATCTGACGGATCTTGATCGCGACGGCAAACTGAACGGACGCTCTGCGGAGAAGGAGGATTTCGGCCGTGACAAGGAGGCGGCGACGTTGCTGAACAAACCGTTGATGAAGCCCGAAGTGCCGGTGCCCGCCGATAGCGCGGTCGAGGCACTCAGGAAGGTGGTCACAGGTGCCGGGTGTTCGTTAGGACGCGATGGAGTGGATTTGAAACTGATAGCCGATGTCAAATCACTCGGGAAAAGTGGTTCCACAATCGACAGTCCGGACGCGATGGGCGGCTTTGGTGAAATCAAAGGCGGCCCGGCGAAGATCAAGACCAGCGGCGATGCCATTCCGGACGATTGGAAACGCAAGCATGGTCTGAGCCTGACCGACCCGAACGTGGCCAACTCTGACCGCGACAACGACGGCATCACCAACATCGAAGAATATCTCAACGAACTGGCCGGCGGGACTGCGGCGAAATGACCGTCGGTGACACTGTGAAATCGGCCCCTTCGCTTTTACTGGCAAGACATGGAAGGGGTGGCGTGCCGCCGGAGTCATCACCGTTACAAGGCGGGCTGCGATTTCATCGGGGAATGGAGGATATGGCCAATAACCCGTGGTTCTCCTTGTTAGCGAGCGGACTGGGGAGCTTGCAAGAATCCTGGGGTGGCCATGTTCGCGTGCGCGAAGTGGTGTTTATCCTTGGGGCGCGGCGCGTGGCAGATAAGGTTCAGGTATGAATTCGCCGACGCCTCACCCGGCTTTCCCTGGTGCCTTGTGGCCGGCGATACCGCAAGCGCCCGCCGCCGCGCTGCTCGCCGTTCTCGGGCAGCTTGCGGAAAGCCAGTTCATGACTCACGAGCAACTGGCGATGGCCCGGCGTCCACAGGTGGAAGCGCTCATGGATCATGCCGGTGCGCAACTGCCCTTCTGGCGCGAGCGGCTGCGGGCCGCGGGGCTCGACCCGGAGACCAGGAATCAAACGGCGCTCTCCATGCCGGAATGGAACGAGCGCTGGGCATCCCTGCAAATTCTGACCCGTGCCGAGGTTCAGTCGCTGGACGGACAACTGCGGGCAGGCAAGCTCCCCGACGGCCATGGCAACGTGGGGGAGAGTGTCACTTCCGGCTCTTCGGGACGCCCGGTGCGTATCGCCCGCAGCACCCTTGATTATTTCTATTGGCAGGCGTTTCAACTGCGCGAGCATGTCTGGCGCGGCCGTGATATTTCGGGCAGGTTTCTATCCATCCTGCGTGATGATAGCCGGGAATTGATGGATGAGAGCGTCCACCTGCGGCGGATGGCCGACTGGGGCCCTCCGGCCTCGGTGGTCTGGCCAACCGGCCCGAGCTTTCTGTTGGACTACCGCACGCCCATCCGCGCGTTGATCCAGACGATCTGCGAGCTCAAGCCCGATTACCTCTGCACTTTTCCGTCGCTGCTGTTGGAAATCCTCCGCCACGCGCGTGACGAAGGGATCACGCTGCCACCCCTGATGGAGGCCGTCGGTGTGGGCGAGGCGAGTCCGCCGGAGCTGGACGGACTCTGCCGTGAGGTCTGGGACGCCCCGCTGGCCAGCACCTACACCGCCGCAGAAACGGGAGCGATGGCCTATCAGTGCCGGGAAGGCGGCCGTTGGCATCTCCAGTCCGAAAAATCCATCATCGAGGTGCTCGATCCGGAGGGGCATCCCTGCGCTCCTGGCGAGACGGGTAGAGTCGTCGTGACACCACTCCACAACTTCGCCATGCCACTGCTCCGTTATGAAATCGGCGATCTCGCCACGGTGGGGAAAGGTCCCTGCGCCTGTGGCCGCACCTTGCCCATTCTCGATGCCATTCCAGGGCGTGCCCGGGATCTGCTCATGCTTCCAAGCGGAGAACTGCGCCCGCCTTACTATGGCCACAGCGCTGTCATGAAAGTCCGGTCGATCCGCCAGCATCAGGTCATCCAGACATCGCGGAACCACGTGTGTTTCCGGCTTGTCGTGGCACAGCCTCTTACCCGTGAAGAAGAAGATCATGTCATCAGGAGCGCCATTGACGCGCTTGGCGGCTCTTTTGGTGTCAGCATCCGGTATGTGGATGAAATCCTCCGCAGTCCTAACGGGAAGTTCGCCGAATTCGAGCGGCGCTTTGATTCCCCCCAATGACTGGGTTCCGCTGCCGCACTTGCGGATTCAGGCAGTCATCCGGCGGTGGCGGAATGCCAGAAGAACAAATCCAAGCGCCATCAGAATAGCGGCGGCCGGCTCGGGAACCACTGCAAAGGTGAGGATGGCCGCGGCGGGAAAGGCAAAACTCCCGGGCTGGGTTCCCCCTGACCCTGTGGACTGGAATCGCAAAGCCTTGACGTCCTGCGGAGTCGCGAAGGCCGAAAACACGTTCCCTGTGAAACTGCTGATCGAAAGGTCTCGAAAGAATGGGAATGATGGAACTTGTGAAAAGATCACCACCTCCTGGTCATTGGTAAGAATCGCGCTGATGCTCAAAGTCGCGCCTTCGCCTGTGTTCACCGAGCCATCATTGATCGAAACAAGCTGCGTGACACTGGTGAGCGGGGTTGAAAAGAGAAGATCGAAGTTGGTGCCGACGGCATGCGGCCCGACGGTGGTTTGCACTGTCGTTGCAGCGTGTCCTACGTTTGCGCAGGCAGATAGAAGCAATCCGGCTGAAGCGGCCGCGCGATAGTTGGCTTTCATGGCATTTTCCCGTTGAGAAACGAAGCTTCCAATACCTTCGCGGGGAAATTACCAAAAGCCTTTTGGTTGATAGCGTGTGCAGGGAGCAAGGCAAGTTAATTCATGGGTTGACGGCTGGGAATTTGCTTTTGGTGGTTGCCATTGTGAACCAAACTTGGGGTTGTTAGGTCCGCTTGGCATGTCCGCAGGTGCCGTCATTCCTACCTGCCGCCGGTGCGCCGGACCTGTTGCCCAACAATTTCGCCACCGTCAATCCCAACACATGACGTGGGAATGACGTGGGGAGTGTCGCCGGCGTCACGCATATGAACCCAAAGGCAGCTGCCCAGCGCTTCCCGACTTTTCCGCACGCCTGCGAAGAAATTAATTTTACACGGAGCAGCGGGGGATGGCTGACAGGGACGGTAGCAGAGCCTGAACATATTCAAAATGAAAGCCGGACGCAACTCTAACGTCCGGCTTCCGAGGCTTTGCTAATTATAAATGGCGGCTTACTTCTTTTCGGTCGTTTCCGTCTTTTCGGTGGTCGTGCCGCCGGGCGTGGTGGTCGATTTGGTTTCGGTCTTCTTCTCGGTCGTGGAAGATGCTGCCGGCGTCACGATGGTGGTTTCCTTGGTATCGCCAGGCGGGTTGATCGTCACTTCCTTGCGTTCGCAAGAAAAACTGAGCAAGGCTACGGCTGCGGTAATCAGATAGATTTTCATGGTTTGTTTACGTTTGGTTTCAAAAACTGCCGGAAAATCGTTTTTTCCGTGCAGTGTTTTTCCGATAACGCAGGTCCAGCAACCTGTCCAATGGTTGTTGCGTGCGGCAAGTTCTCAGCCACTCACCGCGTGTTCTCCCCGCCATCGCCACCGTTCCTATCGATCCCGGAAGGGTGCGATTTGCGCGATCCTGGCGGCGCATTTTGCCCGGGTTTACCGGGTGTTCATCCCTCTCTACGGCACGAAACCCCGTAAAATGAGGACCTGCGGAATTGGTGCGGTAAATGCGATAGTAACTTTGCCTTCTAAAAGGGAACTCCTAACTCCAACCAACCACGAACATGTTACACTATTCATTAGTATTCCTCGTCATTGCGATAATAGCCGCAGTCCTTGGCTTCGGCGGAATTGCAGGTGCCGCCGCCGGGATCGCCAAGATCTGTTTCTTCGTATTCCTCATTATCTGGCTCCTCGCCCTCGTTCTGGGCAAGAAGGCCGTTTGAGAAATTCGCAGTGATTGAAGCTCATCCATCCGGGAAGCCCGCTGAGGCGTTCATCGGTTGAGCGGGCTGGAGCATTCCACGTGACCAAAGGCCCCATTTCCCCGGGGCCGGTAGCCATTTGGAACTCTATGCGTCGCGGTTTTCCGCAGTAGAAATCAATTCTTCTTTCTACCGCCCGCACCGCTGCTCGACCTATGTGCGCTGGGCTGCTTCGGTGCCGGAGGACTTTCGCTTTGCGGTGAAGGTCTCCAAATCGATCACCCACACCGCGCGGCTGGAAAATGTCGAAGGTCTCATAGCAGGATTTCTGTCAGAAGTGTCAGGGCTGGGCGAAAAGCTGGGATGTTTGCTCGTCCGGCTTCCTACCAGCCTTGTCTTCGAACCGAAGATCGCCCGTCGTTTCTTCAAAAATCTTCGTGCTGTCACTGAGGTGGGCAGCGCTTTCGAGCCTCGCCACGCCAGTTGGTTCGAAACTCCCGCCGACAGGCTGTTTGAGATATTCCAAATCTCGCGCGTTGCTGCTGATCCGGCTCCGGTTCCGGCAGGCGCCGAGCCGGGTGGCTGGAACCGGCTGATCTACCACCGCCTGCACGGTTCGCCTCGGATGTATTATTCTGCTTACCCGCAGGAATTCCTCGCAAGGTTGGCGAGCCGTGTGGCTCGCGAGGTTTCGGACGCCTCCGCTTGGTGCATTTTGACAACACCGCAAACGGTTTCGCCCTACCCAACGCCCGTGAACTTGTTGGCGAATTAGGAACATAAATTAAAGTTAGCATCGATCATTGCCTTTCACCATCGGCCGATACCGGGGCCAGTTCCGATTGAGGTACCGGCACCTCTCAGTTGGGACGGCGCCCACATCAGCGTCGCATGGGGAACACCACCTCGCATACCGCGACCTACGGCTCGGTTTCGGGCAGGGCCACGCTCGTTTCCTCGGGAATCCCGGGCGTAACGGTCCACGTTAGGCGGCCTGATCTTCAGCAGCGGAAATTACGTGATCAGCAGCGTCGCTGGCAACGGCACGCTCGATTTCGCCGGCGTCACCGGCTCGTCCCTGAGCACGAACCCCACCAACACGGTCAACAGCAATCTCGCCGACTCGGATTGGCATCAGTGTCATGCTTGTTGGCCGGGACCGTCACCTCTCGACACGGAATCCCTTGCCGAGCGGGCGCCGGACTGACATTCATCTGCCCTCATGGCAATGAATCCTGCCGAATTCCGGAAAAGAACCCGCTTCGTGGTGAAGTTGGGCCGCGCCCTCCATGAATGTGGCACCACCAGCCAGCGCATCGAGCGCCACCTGACGAATGTCACGGTCATGCTCGGGCTCCATGGAAGTTTCCTCATCAGCCCGACGACGTTCACCTGCGCGTTCTGGGAGGACGACGAACTCGATCAATTCATCCACATCGAACGGGTCGAACCTGCGGACAACAACCTCGGACGCCTTTGGGAAATCGATCGCCTCGTCGAAAGCATCGCCGCCGGCCGGGTCGCATTCAGTGATGGAATTGTTCAACTCGATCAGGTCACCACCGCTCCGCGGAATTACTCGTCATGGGCCAATGCGTTTTCCTGGATGATCACCGGAGCTTCGTTCTCCGCACTGCTTTCCACGAATCTTCAGGACTGCATCGCCTCCACCGTGCTTTCACTGATTCTGTTTTTTGTCACCCATCTGAGTGCCCGCCATGCGAGCTGGGCTCCGGTGCTCGCCATCCTCGCTCCCTTCGTCTCCGGGGTGCTTGCCGTGAGTGCGGTGGCTCTCGGGGCATCCATCAATGTGCCATTCGTCATTCTTTCCTCCATCATCCTGTTCATTCCCGGCCTCGCGCTAACAGTCGCCTTGACCGAAATCTCGGCTCATCACCTGATTTCCGGCAGCTCAAGGATGCTACATGCCGCGATGCTGATGCTTAAATTGTTTTTCGGCGCGGTCAGCGGGATGGCCGTTGCGAATTTTCTATTCCACGGAAATGGCGACAGCGTTTCCATGCTGCCGCTGCTGCCCGAGTGGAGAACCTGGCCGGCGCTTTTCGGGCTCTCGGTGGGACTCGGCATCGCATTTAATATCCCTCGATACAAAATGGGTTGGGGCATCCTCTCCGCCGCCATCGCGTTTGGCGCCTCCAGCATCGGCGAGGGTTGGTTCGGCATGTCTGCCGGAATGTTCATCGGGGCGCTTGCGGTCGGCCTATACAGCAATCTCTATTCGAGGATTACCCATGGTCCCGGCTCGATCCTGATGACACAGGGCATCGTGTTGCTCGTTCCCGGCAGCAAGACCTACATGATTCTCAACCACTGGGTGTCGGGAGTGGACATTCTGCCCGGTACGAACAGTGGAAACCATGCGCTGATGGTTTTCCTCGCACTCATTGCCGGCCTGCTGTTTTCCAACGCGCTGCTGCCTGTGCAGAAGAGCCTCTAACTTTGCCTGGAATGATGGAAACCCGTCTCTCCCCACGCGTGGGAGAGAGGTTCATCACGGAAGCGCGCGATCGGAACGGTTCAGGACGAAAATGCTATTGTTAGCCGGGACTGGCCCGGCCACGATTCCGTCCATCCGCCAGATCAAGCGATCACGCGTGAAGAAATCGCGCGTTTCGTGTGCTCCACGGTTTCCGCTGCTTCCTCGTCCATCGAGGACAGGATGCCGGCCAGATCGGTTGAGATTTCATTTCGCATGTGGGACACAAATTCCACACCCTTCGCAGTGATGCGCACCATGATCTTCCGGCGGTCTTCCGAAGCATGGACGCGTTCCACGTAGCCCAACTTCTCGATGCGATCCACCAGGCCGGTTGCCGCTGCGGTCGAGTGACCCATCTTTGTCGCGATGTCCGTCATCGTCAGATATTCTTCGCTGGAAAGATAGGTCAGCAGGAAGAACTGAGGATACGACAGGTTGCCGCGGTTCAACTCTTTCGAGAGGTTCAGTATGCAGCCGCGCTGTGTGAACAGGACGAAGTCTGCGAGACGGCCGGCATCAGCCTTGACCGAAGCACTCGGGGTGCTTGATAAGCTCATTTTCATGGGGGGATGTTTTGGGGGGATTCCCTCCCCGGGGTTGGGGAGGGGAAAGCAAATTGCTTGCTGACGGTCAGACCTTGGCAGATTTCCGGACTCAGCGATATTACGCAATCGCGTGACAATTGGGGATTGCAGCCCCGCCTCCTATTGTAGCCGTGAAAAATGACACCAAAGTTCCCGGCGGGTTTGTTTCCGGCAGGTCTGTTGCCGATGTCCTCGGTTCGCGGAAGGTCCGATTCAAGCGGGCAGCGTCGGGAAAAACAGACAAATCGCCCCCACGCACTGTAACTGACTCCTTCGATGGTTGATATTTGTCCGGTTGTGCGGTAACCAGTACCAGTTATGGGAAAGGCAGGACTCCAAATGAACATTGAGGACTTCAGCCGGGCGATCGAGCAGGGATGCGGTGCGGCTTACCGCCGCGTTTTCAATTCGCCCAGCTACGAGTACATGGGGAGTTATATCAAGGAGATCACCGGCTACGATCCGTCGGAAGTCACTCCGGAATTGTGGGACTCGCTGATCCTGCGCGCCGAGCACAAAGGCGAGTTGACGGGGATGGAGTTGGAGGAGGCGAACCGCCTTGTGCGCTCCGGTCAGGTCGACCGCTGGCAGGCGGATGTGCAGATCCGGACCCGCTCGGGCGAAACGCGTTGGGTGACTGACATGTCCACCGTGCTCCGCGACGAGTCCGGCCAATGTTTCGGCTGCCTGGGCGTTCTTCTGGACATCACCGAGCGCAAGCAGGCGGAGAAGGAACTCGCCGATCTTGCCAGCGCGCTGCGCCAACGCAACGAACAGATGGAGGCCGATCTCGCCATGGCCCGGAAAGTGCAACTGGCGCTCGTCAACGGCAACGCGGAGCAGTTTCCCCACTCGGCGCAGGCCGGGGATGCCCGGTTTTGTTTTCAGCAGCGCTATCTTCCGGCCGCGATGCTGGCCGGCGATTTCGTGGAGATCATCCCGATCTCGGACCGGGAAGTTGGCGTCTTCATCGGTGACGTGATGGGACATGGGGTGCGGGCCGCCTTGCTGACCACTTTTCTGCGCGGTTTGATTGAGGAACTCATCCCCGTGGCGGCCGACCCCGCCAACCTGCTGGGCAAATTGAACAACGGCCTGCGCTCGGTCTTCTGTCGATCGGACGATTTCATCTTCGCCACCGCCTGCTTCCTGGTGTGCGACGTGGAGTCCGGGCGCGTCGTTTTTGCAAACGCCGGCCACTCGAAGCCCTTGTCCCTGCATCCCGGTACCGGCACGCTCGGCTTCATGGAGAGGCGGAGTGGAGCTAACGAACCCGCAATCGGGATCGTACCCGGTTTCAAGTATTCCAACTCGGAACACTCCCTCGCCGAGGGCGACTCCCTGCTGCTTTACACCGATGGCTTGTTCGAGGCCTCCAACACCGCACAGCATATGTATGGTGAAGAGCGGATGCGCGGATTCGTCCGCGATCATCTCGATCTGGATAGCGGGTTGCTGATCGACCGCTTGATTGCCGATGTCCACAAGTTCACCGCCTCTGATCACTTCGAGGACGATGTCTGCCTGTTGAGCATCACCCGCCCCTTGGTCGCAAACTGACTTGGTCGGGACCCGCTCCGATGGTCCCCCGGCCATGTCTCCGGGAAATAAGTTAGCTCGGAGGCAGGAAAATCAGCGGGTGCAGATGATTTTGGCGGTAGCTTCGAAGTCCGGTTGATTGACCGATCCGACAAAACCCATGGTTCCGGAGAATGTCACATTGATGACGAGCTTCCCGTCAGTGACTTTGGCATTATACTTGGCGCGGAAGACTCCAGCGAGTTTATCGCCTTCAACATCGGCGGTGAATTTCACAACAACCGGCTTCGCGTTCTTTGCGATAAACGAACTCCCGGATTTGACGAAAGTGATCGAGGTCGGCCCCTTCACTGAAGTAAACACGGGCTCGCTGATGAACTGGGAAAGAGCGAGGGCGATGTGGCCGCTGGCTTTACGATTCAAAGCAAGAGTCCCATTCCTGATCGTGACGGAGCCGTTTTCCACGGAGCCGATTTCTTTGAGAACAGCCTTGGGAATATTGTAGGATAATCCGCCGCTTGTGAGTTCTCCCGAAGCCCGGGTGAATTTGTAAACCCCGTTTGGAGCTTTGGCGCTAGCGACGGGAGCCATCGCGAGCGAGGCCATGGCGCAAACCGGAAGGATGATCCGGCCGAGTGATGAGTTGCGGAATCCAAGAGCAGGCTTGGAGAAACGACGGGTGATGGCAGTAGTGGGAAAATTCATAGCAGCCCAATCTGGCACAGGATTGATGATCGGGAAAGTTGAAAAAAGACCGCCCCGCGGAAAGCCTGCGGTGTTGGAGCAGGATGAAAGAAGGGTTCATCGAAATCCAGGGCGACAAACGGAAGGAGATGAAACGCATCCTTACGGAAGCGGGACTGGCCATTTCGGCGGCCGTCGCGACCGGAACCGCAGATCCGGCGCTTGATGCTCGACAGGAGTTGAGTACGGACGTTGGAATCGGCCAGCTCCGTTTTCACACCCGCCCTATCATGACAGACACCCTGCGCGCAAAGTTATCGCTACTCGTCCTCGCCGCTCTTTCCGCGGCGCCTCTGCAGGCGCTGACATTCCGTTCGTCGGAACAGGTGCTTGGCCGGCTAAGCGAGTTCGAATATCTGTCGGGCGACGGAAAGACCATTGCCGGAACCTGTGTGATTTCGGGCCGGGCTGCAGCGTATCGCTTTTCCGAGAGCGCGGGTTTTCAAATCCTCGCCACGGGGCTTCCGCCAGTTACACAAGGTGTGTGGGCCACCGGCATGTCAGCCGATGGCGGGGTGGTTTTCGGTGGCGTGGGATATGACTCGGGCGGGACCACTTATGCGGAGGGATTCGTGTGGACCGAGAAAAACGGATGCCGCCTGGTAGGTCAGTTGGGGAACGCGCATTACAGTGCCTGCCGGACCATTTCTCCCGATGGACAGACTATCGGCGGCCAGACTATCGACGGTGACAACGTGGTATCTTGTTTCCTGTGGACCGAGAAGGATGGGATCAAATCCTACGCCAGCCGTTTTCCCGATTTCCCCGCCGGGGCCACCAGCCCGGATTCCATCAGCAACGATGCCAGCACCGCATGGCTCACTTTTTACTCAGACCGCGGCCCGCATGTGTTCCGGTGGACGGCAGGGCAGCCGTTGACTGAATACCTCGATCTGCCCGGAGGGGGCGACTCGTTGCAGTTTCGCGACGTCACTTCGGATGGCGCGCTCGCCTTCGGGGCGGGCGCTACCGACACCGGCTATCAAGCCGTCCGGCTCAAACCCGACGGGTCGCTGGAACTGGTGTTCCCGGAAGCGCCCTATCAGACCTTCATCAACGCCGTGACTTCCGACGGCAGATTTGTCGTAGCTTACGTCGACCACGGTTCGGACGCTTCCTCATCCGTCGCGGACGATTCGCTCTTTCTTGATCGTCAGACTGGCCGTCGGACGTTGCTGAGTGAAATCGTATCCTCGCGGCTTCCGGAAGCCGCCAAGTGGACGGGTCTTTATGCGCTGGCGATCGCGGACGATGGAGATACCGTGATCGGCTCGGGAATCGACCCGCAGGGTAACTTGAATGGCTGGCTTCTCGAAGGAGTGAAGGAACTCATCGCTCCCGATCCATCTGTTACTTTCCGCGCGGGCAAACGCCTCGTCCTCAACCGCCAGACCGGTCTGTTGGAGCAGTCGGTCCACGTGAAAAACAGCGGTGCCGTCGAAATCAAGGGGCTGGATGTCTCCGTCGGCGGGCTTCCCGCGAAGGTCCGGCTCTACAACGCCACGGGGCACAAGAGGGCGAAATGGTATTACCATCAGGATCGGCCGCTCCCGGCGGGTGCCTCGGTCGATTTGATTCTGAAATACTACAATCCGCTCCGTCGCACCGGCTTCCTGCCAAACGTGGGCGTACTTCCGTCCATGGAAAGCATCGCCTCGCCGGAGTTGTGATAGCAACTATCCAACCGCTTCACTCGCGCCGCTTCCCCCTCCGGCGATCCGCTCACTTGAGCCATTCCTGTGGATCCACCCCGTAGAAATCCCTCAGCTCCTGATAGAGCTCCGGGTGTTTCTTGTGCATCTGCCGGGACTTCTCGAAAAACGTCTCGGTGGCGACGGCGAAAAACTCCGCCGGCTCCGTCGCGCCGTAAGGATCCATAAAACTGCGTTTCCCCGCCTCGATCCGTTCCCGGACCTCCGCATAGTTCTCCCCGAAGACCCGCGCCCACGAACGGTAGGCCTCGCGGCTCGGCAGGATCGGCGCTCCGTTCGTATCGCCATCCTCGTGATCGAGCTGATGGGCGAATTCATGGAAAGTGACGTTTCGCGCATCGTCCGGGTTCAGTGCCCCGTGCGCGACGGAATCCCAGGCAAGGACGACCGTGCCGGTGCTCCACGACTCGCCGAAACGATGCACCACGCTTTCCGTGACGATCCCGGTCTGGTCCTGCCGCTTTTGAACGGAGCTGAATGTCGTCGGATAAAGATAGACGGTGGTCAGCTCCGGGTAAGGCTCGCCGTCGCGGTTCAGGACCAGCATGCAAGCCTGCGCGGCGACCGTCAGCATCATCTCCTCGGTCAGCTCCAATCCGTTGCATCCCTCGAAACGCGTGGAGGCGATGAACCGCGCGATCCGCTCGTGAAGTTTCGTCCTCAGCTCCGCAGGCAAGCGCGAATACAAGGGCACGCCCGCCACCAGGATCTTCGTCCATTCCTCCTTGAACAACTCCTCGACCTTCTCCGTCTCCGTCTCCGCGAACATCGATTTGATTTTCTGCCAGATCATCCGGGGTGATGGTGACAGGACCCGGGCCGGTATCCAGCACCGTTTGCGGGTGCTCCGATGAAAGACCTGTCCTCTGTCATGGAAAATCAACCTAACCGTAGAGTGCCGAATTGGTTCATTGATGTTCCTAACGATCGGGCTGTTGGGTGGAGGGTATCTCTGATTCCCTATCATCCGGCTACCGGTCCGGTGTGCGTTTCCATCCATCCTCCGCCTGCCGGACTTGGGTAAAATGCGTTGCAGCGGAAAGTCCAGGTGACCGGCGCGCCTGCGGGTAAATTTTTTCCAGTCGGGGAGGAGTGAGGCGGGTGGCTGAGGGCACGATGTGAATTTGGGAGGACTAACTCCATCGATTGCCGTGGGCGAGAGGGGTTCAATTCGTAGTTTTCGCGCGTTGCGGCAGTGGGGCTGCATCGTCCTGGGTGGTGCGATGGTATCCCGCCTGGGCTTCGTGCAAGGAAACCCTCTTGTCGCCATCCTTGTCGTAATATTTCACCACATCCGCGCCCTTGTAGGTCACCGCCTTGGAGCTGCCCTTGATGCCTGCGATGCCAGCGTTGATTTCCCGGACGCTTAGTTCGCCATCGCCGTTGTCATCCCACCGGTCGAATTTTTCCATGAGACCGAGCATTTGTTTTTCGGCGTGTGTTTCCGGAATGGCGGTGCCGGGACCTGGCGAGCAGGCCGCAAGCGAGCAGACGGCGAGAGTGGAGAGCAACTGTGGGGAGGTCATGTGGTTTGAAGGTGTCGCTTGTGGTTGGGCTGTTGATCCCGGGCCAGCGCAGTGAAAGCGGTAGGGGATAGACCCCATCATGGCCGGGGCAGTCGGGCGGTCAAGGCTGGCTCCTCTCCAGATTGAGTCCCGTCACCGTAACTCATTTCATTGACTGACCCTATCGACATGGAAAACAAAGCCCCTCTTGGTCATTGAGCGATTAAATGGCATCCCACTGCGGTTGTGCCTTGACCCTGCGACCGGCCAACTTCAGTTCTCCCGCGGAATGACTTTTGACCATGAACCCATCGAATGGGATGACGAGATCACCCTGCTGATCGACCGCCTTGAGGAGAAATCCGCGGAAGGCGGTTTGACGCGCCAGGAACGGGCGCTGATGGATGTGGTGGAGACCGTCCAGTTGCTCGATCCCGAAGGCGATGGCTTGCATGAATTCTGGCAGAGCGCGCTCGACCACTCACGCATCATCAATTCCTTCGACCTGATTGGGTCGAGTGCGATGGTCGATGTGCTCAACGCCAGCCAGTAGTGCCAAACGCGCCATGAGGACCGTGACCAATACACCGAGACCGAATCCGAGTATCTCGCGACCATCGAAGAAGATCTTTACGAAGCTCTCAACGAACTGCCTGACCTGGTTGCCGAATTTGTCGAAGACGAACTCACCGAGTAGGTCCGCGCGAGAGTGATTTACCCATGCGTGCGGTGACAGGAAACCGCCATTCGTCTTTTTTGTGAAGCATGACCCAAGGCCTGTGCCTCTGTCACAGCGGTTTTTCGAGGGAAGCCGGTATGTCCGAAGCTGGCGGGGGAATTTCCGGTTAGGGCTTGGAGAAAGCGGGGGTGAGGTCTTTGAGCTCCGGAGGACGTCCGTCGAGGAGATCGGGCGCGAAGGCCCAGAAGACTGATTTCACCTCATAGGCCAAGGCCCGCTCCGCGCAGAGTCGCAGGATTTCCGGACCGCCGCCGCCGGTGTTTTCGGCGGAGACGACAAGCGGCGGCGCGTGTTGACGGGCGAGGCTGGAGAGATAATGCACCGGACTCCATCGGGAGGAATCGGAGCTGGTTTCGTCACTCCATGACGGATTGGAATCGAGCCACGTGCAGTGAACGCCGACCTTTGGATCCCGGATGCCGCCGATGAAGCGGGCGAAGTCAAAGCCGCGCTGGATCTCGCCGTTTTTCTCGGGCGGCGTGTGGCCGGCGAGATCGCCCGCGATGGCGGAATCGATCTGGCCGGGGCGGATGCCCCATGACGGATACATCATCATGAGCGGACCGGCGTAAAGCCGGCGGACGGTGGTGATCTGCCAATCATGATAGTTTTGCAGGCTGGCGAGATACCAGTCGAGGAAGCGGCGGGCTGAGGTGTGGTCGGGCGAGGCGTCGCCGGGTTTCCAGCCGGGCACGGGGCAAGCGGTCATGCCTACGGGCAGGCCGGGCCTAGCGCCTTGGGCGAGAGCATCGAAGGCCCAGTAGCAGTTGGCGTGATCGTGGAAAGTGGCGGACGGGTAATTGATTTCGTTGAACCAACCACCGCCGAGACGCACCGCGTGGAAATCGGTGCCGAGCTCGCGGAAAAGGGTGCGCAGGTAGTCGGCCTGGCGCTCGCGGATAGCGGCATTGAAGACCGGATTGGGAATGTTTTTGCCCGGGCTGGGGTCGATGAACGTATCGCCGTGTTGGTTTTGGTAGCGGCTGTCCGGCAGCTCCAACAGCCAGGCGGGTGGATATTGGAAACCGGGGTCGAGCACGATCTTGATGCCGGCGCGGTGGAATGCATCACAGCCGGCACGCAGCCGGCGGATGTAGGTTGGGTCGGGCGTGCCGGCGGCGGGTTCGAAGCGGTCCCAGGAAACGGAGAGCACGGTGAGTGTGACGCCGGCGCTCCCCAGTGTGCCGGCTTGCTCGGGCGTGGCCTGCAGGACGCCAATACGGATGGGCGCGGGAGCGGCGGAGAGGACGCTGCCAAAAAGGCCCATGACCATGATGGCAAGGATCAGATGACTGAAGATCGGTCTATTTATCATGTGCCCTCAAATTACCGACTCCCGGCAAGTCCCCGCGCTCTTTGCCGAAGTCGGACAGTTACGGGGGTAGGGATTCAATGGCAAGCAGGGAAACATCCTGACGAAAGGTCGGTCCCAGTCCGCAAAGAACTCGCGATAACAGGCCCGCGATAACAGGCCTGTCGCTCTGTCATGTGGATTCATTCCAACTGGCCCGAACTCAACTGAATTTTCCGGTGATGAACTCCACCAGTCTTTCATCGCTCATCTTGTTTGAGGTGCATTCCTTGGCCACGGTATTCTTGAACTGGGGAGTCTCGGCCAGGTAGTGCAGGAACTGTTCTTGAATCGTGCCCGTACCGGTCACATGCACTTCCTCGGCGTTCTGCATATGGCTGGTGATTCCCTTGAAAAATTGCGCTTGCAGGGTTTTCTCCTGGTTGTGCGCGGCGTTTTCATTGGAGTTGCCGTCCGCTCCCGGATTCTTTTCGTGGCCCAATACGGAAAACTCCTCGGCTGCTGCGTCGGCATACCCGACGATGGTGGCGTGATGCGTGTCCATCCAAATGCCGAACTGCTTCTTGTTTTTTACTGACATCCGCCTACCTGCCTCAGGATCGACCCAATAGCTAATTTTCATTTCATCATCCGAAAAACGGTCGGAAGTGCCAGGCTGACATGACGAAAGGCCCTCAACACAATAGACTATCACGAAAGGCCTGTACCTCTGTCATGATCCGTCCCTCTATCATGGCGGGGGAGGGGCCCATAGACGCCACCGATGGCCCACCTTGGTGAGGGGAGACTGCTGCCATCTCCGCGACGAAATGATTCTCAATACCCGGTATGAGCATGGAGCTCAGCATCCCGGAGAGCCCCCACACGACTGCCATAGAGCGGCGACCTGAATCCGTCCGCAGCGACGAAATGCCAGCGCCCCTTGTTTGGCCCGCTTGCAATTTGGAGCACGCTGCGCTCTACCGCAGAAGTTGGGCGCTGCGTTGGCTTGCTGCCGGAGGAGGACGTTTTGCGGCTGGCGACTTCACCGCTCAAACGCCGCACCTCATCTTCAACCTTGGCCATGCCCTTCGCGAGTTCGCGGTAGGTGCTTTTCAGAGAATCCAGTTCGCCACCAGGGCTCGCCTTCGCCTGAGCCGCCACGGCAGTCTTGTCGGCAAGAGCCTGAAGGATCCTGTTCTTTTCCTCCTCCTTCGCCAGGTTTTCGGCCAATCGCTGGGAATCGGCGCGCGCCTCCTCAATTTCCATGTCCTTTGCCGATAGGGCCTTTTTCAAATCAGACTCCAGATTCTTTCTGCTGATCTCCACCGTTGCAGCCTTGCCGTAGGCTTCATCGAGCAGTCGCTGGCTTTCCTTTGCTTGAACCAGTTCGTAACCCGAGAACGCAGCCAGTACTGCCGCGGCTGCGCTCAGGCCCACGACCATGGACTTGGGAGAGCGGGCTGCAACTTCAGGGGTCGGCGGGAGTTCGCTGGTATCCCCGGCCGGCCCGGAGAGGGGCTGATCAGGGAGAGTTGCTCCACCGCTGAACTCTGTTTCCACTGAAAGAACCGGTTGGGGCTCCATCGGAGCAGATTCCAAATCGCGGGACTCTTCATCGATATAGCGAGGGATTTCGTCAGACATGGCGTATTTAGAGGATTGAGGTTTTGACTGCCTGCCAACCTTTACGGGTTTTGGCAGTCACATTCATTGGGCGCGAGCGTAGGTCTGCGGGCCGCCTTGCCAAGATTTCTTTTGGTAGCGGTTGCTTTAAGGCGCGTCCGGGTGGCGTCACGAGGATTCGAGAACCAAGGTGCGGCCATCATCGAAGGGGCTTTCCTTGGGACTCCAGGTCGGCCTTTGATCGATGCCGTCCGGGTCGGGATTGTATAACCAAGGACCCCAAAGGGTCAGTCCCGACTAACAAGCATTACTTCCAATCTTAATAAATTCGTTTGGCGCACCGGGTTTTCTTTGAATCGCCGCAGGGCTCTCGTCACGTTGCCTTCGTGGCCCATCCCGAGGCGCTCGGCGATCCAGCGATTCTTCACCCCGGTTCGCTTGCGGATCAGGGTCGCGACCAACGTCGTTTCCTCGATCCATTTCCCTTTGCCCTGCAATTGTTCTGCCTCGGTGGGGACCTCCAGCGCCCGCAAGGCGGCCATCGCGATCCGCTCAGCCTCCGCCTCATCGTGAGCGCTCGCCGCTTCTCCCGACACGCTGCCTTTCTTCCGCTTGGGTCCGGCATCAGGCGCAAGCACCTCCAACAACCGATCTCCAAAACTCTTCTCGCCCAAATACCAACCGCGCCTCAATTCCTTGAGCGCCGCGTCCGTGACGGCTCCATTGGCATCCTTCGCTCGCGCCTCAAGGTAGCCCGCGTAGGCCCTGCCACCCCGGTTGTCCTCGGAAAGCTGGAACGCCCGCTGAACCTTTCCTGTCTCCAGCCACTCCGGCTGCTTGTTTCCGGCGTAAGCGCCGAGACTGCTCCATCGCCAACTCCTCAACCGCTTGCCCGTCTCTCCGCCCACCCAGCCGGATCTCACCGGATTGAGATGAATGTAGTCCGCCACGATTTTGAAATAGCTTCCATCGCGCTCCTCGCCGTTCACCACCACGGCCTTGTAGCGGCCTTGGAACACGTGTCCCTTCCGCTGCCGCCGCCGGTTCCACCCTTGGGAGAAAACCCCGAGCATCCACTTCATGCCGGCCACCAGATTTGGCTCCGGCGTCTCGAGAAGCAAATGAAAATGGTTCCCCATCAGCACCCAAGCATGCACCCGCCAGCCAAACCTCGCGCAGCATTTCTCCAGCAGATCCACCCAACCATAGCGGTCCTTGTCGTCCTCAAACACCATCTTGCCCCCATCCCCGCGGGCCATCACGTGGTAAACCGCTCCCGCCGCCTCGTATCGCAAGGGTCTTGCCATGGGTTTCTTCTAAAACATCACCGGGAATAGTTGCAATGCTTGTTAGTCGGGACTGACCCCTTCGACTGACCCCTTCGATTATCCTTTCATCCCTGTGTCTTGCTGAGACGCTCCTCCGCCCGGTTGCAGGAACCTGAAAACCAACGGATTCCATGAAGGAATTTGAATTGATTTTCTATCAACCTATCCTAACATCCGCTCAGCCCGCACCCTTACTCATGAAAATCAAACACCTGCATCCCGTAGCCGCCATCCTGACGTTGGCTTTTACCGTTACCATTGCCACCGCCCATACTCCGGTGCCCTTGCCCGTCTTCGAAACCGTCCAAGGATTCCCTCTCGGAGCCCAAAAGCCCACATGTAAACCTGTAAGGGACGCGGCGGGCAACTTCTACGGCACAACCTATTCCGAAGGAGCCTTTGGCGGTGGAACGGTTTTTAAAGTCGGGCCCAATGGCGATGTTGTCACCCTGCACCATTTCGACATGCAGCATGGCGCGCTGCCCACGGGACTTACCGTCGGTGCCGACGGCAATTATTACGGAGCCACCCAGTCGGGAGGAGCCGCCAACGCCGGCACAATCTTCAAAATCACACCCTCCGGTGCTTTCACCGTTCTCCATGAATTCGACGGTGGCACGGATGGGGGCTTCCCCGTCTCGCGACTGCTCAAGGCGAGTGACGGTAATTTTTATGGCACCACTTCCGGAGGCGGAGCCCAGGGACTCGGCACTTTTTATAAGGTCACGCCGGCTGGCAGCGTCACAACCCTCGTCAGTTGGAACAATGACGCCGTTGGCTGGGTGCCGAATGGCGACATCGTCCAAGCGAACGACGGCAACTTCTACGGAACCAACCGATCCGTAAATGTTTCCGGACACGAAGACACCGGCGCGATTTTCCGGATCTCGCCTTCCGGTGTTGCCACGGCGGTGGCTTCCCTGGCGAGCCTCCCCGCGATGGACTTCTGCTTACCCGATGGACTGATGCAGGCTTCCGACGGAAACTTCTACGGAACGACCTACTATGGCGGCTCGAAGGGAAGGGGCACAATCTATAAGGTCACACCCGCGGGTGTGATCACCTTTCTCGTTGAGTTCGGCCCCGGAGAAAACGACCGGCCTGCCGGTTCGCTCACCGAGGGTGCCGACGGCTGCCTCTATGGCACGAGTCATGACGGCGGCACCGGGGGTGGCGGAACGATTTTCAAAATCACGACCTCCGGGATTCTCACGACACTGGTCAACATGGAGATCGCCACCAGCGGGCCGTCCAACCCGTGGGCCGGCCTCGCCAAAGGACCTGACGGGACGTTCTACGGCACCAGCGAGACGGGTGGTGCCTTCGGCCGCGGGACTTTGTTCAAGCTGGGCAACAATGGAGCGATCTCGACGTTGGCTACATTCTATGGCGACGAAAATCACGCCCCCCATTCGGCACTGCTCCAAACCCGTGACGGGAGCTTTTACGGCACAACCTCCTACGGCGGATACACTGCGCCCTACACGGTCTTCAAGATGAGCCCGGGCGGGACGATCTCCACGGTCGCTGATCTGCCCTACGACAGCAACAGCACCGACTCATACCGGCCCGCCTTCGTCGAAGGAAAAGCCGGCATCATCTTCGGCACGCAGATCCAGGGCGGTGCCAATCTTGCAGGATCGGTTTTCAAACTCGATCACCGCAATGACATCAGCAACTTGATCTCGTTCGATGGATCTAACGGACACATGACCGGTGGAGTCGTCATAGGTGACGATGGAAATCTGTATGGCACCAACCAACATGGTGGGACTTCCAACGGGGGAACGATCTTCCGGATGACCCAAAAGGGTGGATACTCGCTTCTCGCCGAGTTCAACAGCGAGGGGGCCGCCTATCCGAATCCGGGCCTCATCCAGGCATCCGATGGAAATTTCTACGGAACCACCCAAAGCGGTGGCGCGGAAAACAACGGGACGGTTTTCAAAATGACTCCGTCCGGGGTGCTGAGCACTCTCGCGGAATTCGGGGATCCGAACCTCAACGGACGGTCGGGCAATTCCGGGCTGATCGAAGGGAGCGACCATAACTTTTACGGACTGCTCCCGTGGGGCGGGCCGTCGGACGCCGGGGCCGTCTACAAAGTGACTCCAAGCGGCGTGGTGACCACCCTCGCCATCTTCACCTACACGAATGGAGCGATACCGGCGGGGCAATTGATCGAAGGTCCGGACGGAGCATTCTACGGCGTCACCCCCTACGGAGGCACGACTGACGATGGCACCGTCTTCCGCATCACGAAGGACGGTGAGCTCACCACCGTTTTCAATTTCGACCACATCCATGGACGACTCCCTCTCGCCGGCCTGACACTCGGCAACGACGGCTCCCTCTACGGCGCCACGTCGCAAGGCGGAGTGATGGCGGACGGCACGCCGGCAGGAGGCGGCCAGATTTACCGCCTGCGCTTCGGCAGGCCGTGCCGTTGATCCCTCCGGGTGAGGGGCGGCGGTTCTTTCGTTCTTAGTTCCGCCTTCAGGCGGTCTTGGGGCGGAAGACCGTCTGAAGGCGGAACTAAGAACGAAGATCGCATCCCCGCGTGCCATCACGTGGTAAAACGCTCCCGCCGCCTCGTATCGCAAGGGTCTTGGCATGGGTTTCTTCTAAAACAGCCGCGGAAAAGCCGCAATGCGTGTTAGTCGGGACTGACCCCTTCGATGACCCCTTCGATGATCACCGCCCCGGCTCAATCCTTGTGATTTTGGATCCTTGCAGACCAAGACCGCCCATCAGACCGCGCTGGTTGAAGAAGAAGGCGGGGGTGTTCTTGTTGATGGTGGTGGTTGTTAAAGAGGTGGCGAGCCCCTTATTCCCTACCACCACCGTCGGGCTGCTGCCGATTTCCCAACCTCCGGTTTTTTCGAAGCGATTTTGTGACTCCCCGTCCATCAGAAACATCGCATAGCTGAATGTCTGCAATCCCGCCTGCAGCCCGTAGGACGCGCCGCTGATCTGATAGTAGCCGGTGATTTTGCCGTTGTTGGCAATCATCATCCCGTTGCCCGCCTGCCCGCCCGCCATGAAACCGCCTTTGATGATGGAGGGGAAAATGAGCACGCTTTTGGCTTTCCCGCTAAGCTCCTTCGCTTTCGGCTTCTGCGCATAAAGCGAGACCAGCGCGGTTTGGGAATCCCGGGAGATTTGCGCAGCGCTCGCGTGAGCCGCGTTCGCGCGGGTGATCGGATTGGCGCAGCTCGGCAGCAAGGCAACCATGGTGGCGGAGGCGAGGGTGAGAACGTGGTGTTTTGAATGCATATGGATGATGACCGCTAACTTCCGGCCGGAACGGACTGCTGGCAAGAAGTGATGTCCACTTGCCGGAAACGGGGGCATGCACGAAAAAAACCGATGGAATCCCGGGACTGATTGTGTTCAAGCCGGAACCCGCTTCGACCCATCAATCAATGCTTGTGAGTCGAAACCGACCCTTCGACAGCGCAAGGAGACGCACCTACTCCATTGCGTCCAATCAATCCCAGCCGATAGTATCCCATGCTCCGGCCCCTCTTCGCAATCGTCCCCGCTCTCCTCACCGTGGCGTGCTCCACCATGCAACCTTCGGATTTCGCTTCCGAAAAGCCCGACTTCAATCCCATCCGTTTTTTCAGCGGAGAAACCTCTTCGAACGGCGTTCGCGAGAACCGCAGCGGCCGCCCGGTCGAACAGGTTTTCACCAACACTTCCGGGAAAATGAAAGGCGACACCCTCCACTTGGAACAAGACCTCCGCTTCGTCTCACCGGAGAAAACCACAACAAGCCACCGCACTTGGCAGCTCCGCCAGACCGGCCCCCACCGCTACGAAGGCACCGCCAACGACATCATCGGCACCGCGACCGGTGAGGCCTACGGGAATACTTTCCACTGGACCTTCCCTCTGACCCTCTCCCCCGGCAATCCCCTCACCACCACCCGCATGTCACAGTGGATGTATCTCCAGCCCGGCGGCAAAACCATGCTCAACCATACCACTCTATCAAAGGCCGGGATCGTCATCTCACAGGTCACTGAGACATTCGCCAGGCAATGAACTGAGGAATATGGCGCTTTTCGAACTTCGGAGTTTGAGAAAGCGCGCAACATTTCTCCATCAGATCCACTCAGCCGTAGCGGTCCTTGTCGTCCTCAAACACCGGTTTGCCGCCGTCGCCACGCGCCATCACGTGGTAAACCGCCTCCACCGCCTCGTATCGCAAGGGGCTGGCCATGGATTTCTTCTAAATAATCCGGGGTGAAAGCAGCAATGCTTGTTAGTCGGGACTGACCCCTTCGACTGAATCCGTCCGCAGCGACGAAATGCCAGCGCCCCTTGTTTGGCCCGCTTGCAATTTGGAGGACGGTGCGCTCTACCGCAGAAGGTGGGTGCTGTGTTGGCTTGCTGCCGGAGGAGGACGTTTTGCGGCTGGCCACCTTATCGGTCAAACGCAGCACCTCAGCTTCAGCCTTGGCCATGCGCTTCGCCAGTTCGCCAGCAAGGCTCGCCTTCGCCTGAACCGCAGCGGCAGCCTTGTCGGCATGAGCCTGAAGGATCCTGTTCTTTTCCTCTTCCTTCGCCAGGTTTTCGGCCAACCGCTGGGAATCGGCGCGCGTCTCCTCGATTTCCATGTCCTTTTTCGATAGGGCCTCTTTCAAATCAGTCTCCAGATTCTTTCTGCTGATCTCCACCGTCGTAACCTTGCCGTAGGCTTCATCGAGCAGTCGCTCGCTTTCCTTTGCTTGAATCAGCTCGTAACCCGAGAACGCAGCCAATACTGCCGCGGCTACGCTCAGGCCCACGACCAAGGCCTTGGGAGAGCGGGCTGCAACTTCAGGGGTCGGCGGGAGTTCGCTGGTATCCCCGGTCGGCCCGGAGACGGGCTGATCAGGGAGAGTTTCTTCACCGGTGAACTCTGTTTCCGCTGAAAGAACCGGTTGGTGCTCCATCGGAACAGATTCCGGAGCGCGGGACTCTTCATAGCTATAGCGAGTGATTTCGTCAGACATGGCGTATTGGAGGATTGAGGATTTGACTGACTGCCAACCTTTGCGGATTTCGGCAGTCACATTCACGGATCGTGAACGTAGCTCTGCGGGCGGCCCTGCCAAGATTTCTTTTGGTAACGATTGTTTTAGGGCTGTAAGCGGTTAACAGAGCACCTCTCGCATTTTTGCCAGAGATCTGGCGGTTATGGCATCTATGCAACCCGGCTCTCGATGGTCTGACAGGCTGCCGGGCGGGTTTTGATCCAGTTGG
>JBDSNC010000036.1:0-35132 GCA_039915545.1 Luteolibacter sp. | reverse complement strand
GAGCTTGAGCAGTGACGGCAGATCGCCTCCACGCAGGGCGGTGGTGATCGCCTGATGGAGCTGCTCCGCCTCCATCTGCGGAGCGGCCGGGTGGCTTTGCAGCCATTTCGCGGGGAACGCGTCGAGCAGTTCGGCATCGGCTTCCTCGTCCGGTTCTTCGTCGTTTTCGGTTTCCTGAAGGAAATTCGAGGACGGATCGATCCGCCAGAAGTCGTCCTGGGTTTTCGAGAGTTCGAAATGGACGAGCTCGACGCGCGGCATTTCCGTACGGCTGTCAGTGGTCGATGGATCGAGGCAGGCAACGGAAAAAAGCCCGCTGTTTTCCTCCTCCTCGTGATGGACGACGACCCGCAGCACGTCCGGCGAGGTCAGCAGCCGCCACGGATGTTTCGCCTGCGATCCCACAGAAAGCGCGGCGTCTGCCGATTTCAGGCGGGCGGGCCAGTCGTCCGGCAGGGTCGTGGAAAGCCCGCCGAGCATGCCTAACACGGCAGGCAGGTCGCGCTGTTGGCAGGCGGTGAGGAAACGCTGCGCGGCTTTTTGCGCATCGAAACTGCGGAGCTCGTCGGCGGTCAGGCGGGCCTCGATCTTCTGCCGCATGCGGGCGGCTGACTGCTCGCGGAGTTTTTCCAGATCCACCACCTGCTCGCGCAGCATCCAGTTTTCGAGGAGATCGAGACGTTTCCGCAGGGCGATAGCATAGCCGGCTCCCGCGTTTTCAAACGATGCGGGCAACGGTGCCGCCGTCCATTCCGTGCCATGCTTGACCAAAGCGACGGCGAAAACCTGCAAGCGGCTGGGATCGAAGCCACCCACCTTGCGGACCAGCACGGCGGCGTAATCGTCGTCGGTTTTCACCGCGCCGAGTTCCAGGGGATCGCTGCCGAGATCGCGGGCGATGCGTTCGATGCGGCGGGCGATCTCGCGCTTTTTCTCATCCGCCGTCTGAGGGGAAAGCGCGGTGTCGCCGCCGGGGGCGAGGTCGATTTTCCCGAGCCGGACTTTTTCCAGAAAGTTGATGGCTTCCTTGCCCGGATCATTCGAGGCACCGTGCGCGAACAGGGTGGTGGCCAACAGGACGGAAATCAGTTTCACTGGACCGAATCATAACTCATCCGCACGAGGGCGAAAGTGCGGATTTTCGGAGGGGGCTTGGTGAAAATAGTTTCATCGCGATGTCACAATCGGCCACCCTCGGGTCAATAGATGGTGAAAGACCATGAAACCGCTCGCCATCGCCTATCCCTCATCCGACATGGACCGCTCCCGATTTTCCGAACTGATCCGTGACCACCACCAGCCGCTGCTCGCCTACGCCCGGGTGCTGGCCGGCCATCCTGAGAGGGCGCGTGAGCTGGTGCAGGACGCGTTTGTCGCCGCCTGGCAGACGATCGGGCGCTTCGACGTCACCCGTGATTTTGGCTCCTGGCTGCGCGGCATCGTACGGAACAAATGGCGCGAGGACTGCCGGAAACACCGGCGCGAGGTGGTGCTGGGCGATCCCGAACTGGTCCGGCTGGAGGAAGCCGTCCGCGCCTGGAGCACCCGCGATGGCGAGGCGGGTCTGCTGGACCGCCTGTCCGACTGCCGGTCGAAACTGCCGGAAACCCTCTCTCTGGCAGTCCACGCTTATTACGACGAAGACCGCGATGGCGACGGTGCGGCGGGAGCGCTCGGCATTCCGCCCGCCACCTTCCGGAAACGCCTCGAACGCGCCCGCACCGCGCTGCGCCAGTGCCTTGAATCCGCCAGCTGAACTTTAACCATTTTTATATCATGAACTCTCAAACTCCCGATTCTCCCGAAGACCGCCTGCTCGATGAGTTGCTCCGCGAGCAAGCTCACGGGCCTGACGAAGCATTTCTCCAACAGATCGAAAACGCGGTCGATGCCTCGCCTGCAATCTCGGTGAAAGGACCGGCTCCCCGCCGTTACGGCCGCCTCGCCATCGCGGCGGGCGTCGGGCTGGCTGCCGGTGTCACTTTCTTTTTCCACCTCCAAAGCTGGGACGCTCAGAAAGCGATCACTGCGAAAAATGAGGCGGCGGCACTGAAGGAAAAAAACGCGCTGGAAGCGCAGCAACTCGGCAAGGCGATCCGTGATCAGGAGGACAAGGTCGAGGAACGCCGCAAGGTGCTGGCGACCATCGTAAGGACCAAGGGCGACAACCAAGGTGCCCAGAGTGCTCAGGAAACTTTCCACCAGCTTGAGCAGGAGAAAATGCAGCTCGAAAGTCAGATCAACAGTCTGCTTAAATACGATGGCGATCAATTGATTGTCTATGCGGCCGGTTTGAATTTACCGGACAACAACATCAAAAATCTTTATCCCCAGTATTTGGAAAGCAACCTCAGGCTGAGCCGCCTCAAAACCAGCGGTATGGGTGATAATCATCCAACCGTGAAGGCGGCGAAGGAACAAATTGAGGAAATGAAACGCCAGCTTGACGAAGGGGTGGTCAATCTCCGGGCGACATTGCAAGCCCAGCTCAATATGGCGGGCGATCGTCTGAAAAGTGTCGAAATGGCGAGGAACTATGTGCGTGAGAGCGCCATCAAGAGTGGCCTAGATGCCCAAGACTACGTCGATGCCAGAAAGGACTACGAAACCGACCGGCAGCACTTGCGAGCGATGAAAGACAAATATGCCGCTATGGGTGGGAAATACGAAATTCCTGCGAGCGAGTCATCGCTGCCAGGTGCGGGAGCGGAGGCGCTTCCTCCGGTCGCCTCGCGTGCCGTTCCAGAAACCGAAGTTAGGTATGCTCAAAAGTCGATTAGGGAGCGGGATGAGCAAACAATTGTGGAAGCGCGGCAATCCGACAAGGCGATCCGTGATCAGGAGGATAAGGTCGAGGAACGCCGGAAGGCCTTGGCCACGATTGTGAGGACCAAGGGCATCATCTATAAAGGACAGGATTCGTTTTACGGCAATTCTCCGGCCCGCCAAGAGGAGATCCAGCGCGGCCTTGGTACGCAGGACGCTTCTGATGGAAATTCCGGCGACCGCTATGGCACTTTCATCGAACAGCCTTGGAAAACTCCGGAGAAAGATCCGCTTTCCACGTTTTCCATCGATGTCGATACCGCGTCCTACGGCAACGTCCGCCGGATGATCCGTGAAGGGCGGGCGGTTCCCAAGGATGCCGTGCGCATCGAGGAGTTCATCAACGCGTTCAGCTATCACTACGCACAGCCGAAAGGAGAGGGGCCGTTTGCTGTTGGAGCCACCATCGCGGCCTGTCCGTGGGCACCCGGCCATCAGCTCGTCAGGGTGGCGATCAAGGGGCGGGAGATCGAAACTAACAAACGCCCGGCGTCGAACCTCGTTTTCCTCATCGATGTTTCCGGATCGATGCAGAGCCCGGACAAGCTGCCGCTGCTCAAGCAGTCGATGGCGTTGCTCGTCGAGCAGCTCGATGAGCGCGACCGCGTGGCCATCGTCGTTTATGCGGGAAAAGAAGGTGTCGCACTGCCATCCACCCGGATTGATGAGGAAGGCCGCGCCGCCGTGCTCAAGGCGCTTTCACGGCTGGATGCGGGCGGCTCCACCAACGGCGGTGCCGGTATCAAGCTGGCCTACGATCTGGCGATGAAGGAGAAAATCCAGGGTGGCGTGAACCGCGTGATTCTCGCGACGGACGGGGATTTCAACGTCGGCGTCACCGGTCAGGGATCGCTGGTGGAACTCGTCAAGGACCGTGCGAAAGGCGGAGTCTATCTGACAGTCGCCGGGTTCGGCACCGGCAACCTCAACGACGCCATGATGGACGCCATCACCCATGATGGGAACGGCAACTATTTTTACATCGATTCCGAACGCGAGGGACGGAAGGTGTTCCTGAAAAACCTGACCGGCACGCTCGTCACCATCGCGAAGGACGTGAAGATCCAGGTCGAGTTCAATCCGGCCAAAGTCGGCAGTTACCGGCTCATCGGCTATGCGAACCGGGTGCTGCGCAACGAGGATTTCAACAACGACAAGGTCGATGCCGGCGACATCGGCGCTGGCCACACCGTCACCGCCTTCTACGAGCTCACTCCTCCGGGAGCCGCTGCCGGAAACGGTTTGAAATACCAGGCCACTCCGGAAAAACCCGCCGCTTCGGCCGAATGGCTGACTGTGAAACTGCGCCACAAGCACCCGGAAGGTGACGAGAGCAGCAAGATCGAATTTCCGCTAACAGGCGATGCTTCCTCAATCGAAAAAGCCGACTCCGATTTCCAATTCGCCACCGCCGCCGCGCTCCTCGGCATGAAGCTCCGCGGCATGGAGGAAGTGCGGGACACGCCATGGGAAAAAGTGTTGGAACTCGCGAAACCCGGCCTCGCCGACGACGCAAGCGAGGACCGCGCGGAGTTCGTGGAGCTGGTGAAGAAGCTGGGTGGCGAAGTGGAGGCTGAGCCGTCAGTGTCACTGCGCAAGGCTGGGGAACCTGAAGAGGTGGACGGACCGAATGTCCGGACCATGCGCCATGAGGACGGATCGCGCGCAATGTTTACCCGCAGTCCGGATCTCAAGACGCTCACCAGGAAAACCTTCTCCGCGAACGGCGTGTTGACCATGCTCACCGTTTACAAGATGGACTCGAACCAAAATCCGCTAGGCTGCAAGATCTACGACGGGCAGAACAACGAGCTTTTCAAGGTCAGCTACGGATATCAGAAATCCACCGGCCTGCTCGTGGAGGAAAAGATGTTCGACGCCCGCGTGCGCCGCATCAATCCGGCCAACGGCGAAGAAATGCCCGTGCAACTCGTCGTCTATCTCTACGACGCAGAGGGCAAGCGCAGTGCGCCGATCATCTACAACCTGCTGCCCGGAAAAACCTTTGAAGAAGTCTTCGGCATCAAGACCACCGCATTGGTTGAAAACCCCTTCCTCGAACGGATCGTTCCCGCCCCAGCGGAAGTTTCACCCGAAAATCGCCGCTGAGTTATGGAGGGGCGATCTTCGGTCGCCGCAGTCCATGAAATGCCAATGAACTGCGGCAAAGCCTCCACCCGTTGTCCCCTCATGGCCTGCAGCAGATCGCGAGGCCACCGCTCCTTGATAGAGACTCACTCCTCCACCGCAAGAAACTCCGGCAGACTTCCCGGAACGCCCGCAAGCCGGGGATTCGCCTCCCATAAATCCCGCCGGCCGATCATCCGGCCGGACAGGCGGCTGAGCGTGTCGCCGGTGTTGCGCCATTGCTCGTCGATCTGCCGCAGCCGGTCGCTTTTTGATTCGAGATCGAATGCCCACGAAACGGCGGGCCGGCTGTCGACCATGCTTTTTTTGTCGCCCCAGTTGCGCGCTTCGGCGTGGCGGAGATCGCCGAGCCAGACGCCCTTGGCATTGGTGCGGGCGAGCCACCAGCCGTCGGTGATGCGGGCGAGCGTTTTGATTTCCCGGGTGTCCGCCACTCCGGCGAGCGCGGCTTTTCCCTGCGGATAGATCGTCCAGCGCACCGGCGTGTCGTGGCTTTCGAAAATCGTGCGATAGCCGACCCAAAACTCATCGCCGCGATCGACCACCGAGCGCCAGAGGAAAATGTTGCCCATCGTGGGGGCTTCCATCCGGCGCAGAACCGTGGTGCCGCGGCGTTTCAAATCCGCCTCGAAACCGGCGGAGGCGACGAATTTCATCCCCACCGCCAGCAGCAGGTAGCCAGCACTCAGGCCGATTCCCCAATAGCACAGCCGCGAGCGCTTCGACGGAGGAGGTGGCTTTTTTCCGCGGGATTTTTTCACCACTTCGGCAGGGAGGAGCGCCAGCCAGATGGCGACCACCACCAGCGGACCGCTGAGCAGGAAATCGAGCGGGAAGACGCTGTTGAAAGCCACGTTCGCCGCCGAAAACGGCCACAGCACGGCGGCTCCCTCCACGGACAAGCACTCCAGTAGCAGGTGCCCGCACAGGATCGCAAAAACGAATCCGCCCGCCTGCGCCTTCGTGACCTTTTCCTTTTTCCAAAGTTTCTCCAACCAGTGCGCCAGACCGAAAGCCAGCAACCCCAGAAACCACAACGAATGACTCAGCCCATGGTGGAACGCCAGTTGGTGCGCGGTGTCGAAAAACAGCGAGAGAATCCCGTCGCAGCACGGCAGGACACCGAACAGCGCACCCCAGCCCATCGCCTGTTTGCCCAGACGCCTCCCCATCATCAGTTCTCCCATCGCCGCTCCCAGCGCTGCCTGCGTGATCAACTCCACGCCCGGACGATGCCGGAAAATTTCATTTCGCAAACTACAAACGCATGCCTCCCCGAGGATGCGATTCCGGTCACCGAGAAAGGGGGGGGAGCATCCGGGAATGAGGTGGGAGCATCCGGGAATGAGGTGGGAGCGTCCGGGAATGAGGTTGGAACGTCCGGGAACGAGGTTGGAACGTCCGGGAACGAGGTTGGAGTATCCGAGAACGAGGTTGGAGCGTCCGGGAATGAGGTTGGAGCGTCCGGGAATGAGGTTGGAGTGTCCGGGAATGAGGTTGGAACGTCCGAGAATGAAGTTGGAACGTCCGGAAATAAGGTTGGAGGCTCTAAATTTACCTCCCACTTCCCTTGACGTCACCCCCTGAACAGCAAGATGCTCCGCCCGCGATGAAAGACACCAAACGCCCCTTTTCCAGCCCGATGCTTGATGGCCCGGACCGCGCGCCGAGCCGCGCCATGCTCTACGCCGTCGGATTTCAGAAAGAAGACTTCGCCAAGCCACAGATCGGCATCGCCTCCACTTGGAGTCAGGTCACGCCTTGCAACATCCACATCGACAAACTCGCCATTGAATCGTCCAAAGGAGCGGACGCCGCCGGCGGCAAGGGCATCATTTTCAACACCATCACCATTTCCGACGGCATCTCCATGGGCACCGAGGGGATGAAATACTCGCTCGTTTCCCGCGAAGTGATCGCCGATTCCATCGAGACGGTGGTCGGCTGCGAAGGCATGGACGGCTTCGTCGCGATCGGCGGCTGTGACAAGAACATGCCCGGCTGCCTCATGGCCATGGCCCGCATGAACCGCCCGGCCGTTTTCGTCTATGGCGGCACCATCCTTCCCGGTTGTGCCACGATCAAGGGCGAGCAAAAGGACCTCGATATCGTGTCCGTGTTCGAAGCCGTCGGCAAACACGCCAACGGCGAATACACCGATGAGGAACTCGAAACCGTCGAGTCCTGCGCCATCCCCGGTGCCGGTTCCTGCGGCGGCATGTACACCGCGAACACCATGGCCAGCGCGATCGAAGCGCTCGGCATGTCGCTTCCTAACGGCTCCGCCCAGAACGCAATTTCCGAAGACAAGATGCGAGATTGCTTCGATTCCGGAGCCGCGGTCGTCAACCTCATCAACCTCGGCATCAAGCCGCGCGACATCCTCACGAAAGAGGCCTTTGAAAACGCCATCACCGTCCTCATCGCGCTCGGTGGATCCACCAATGCCGCTCTGCACATCCCGGCCATCGCCCATTCCGCCGGCATCGAGATCACCATCGACGACTTCGAGCGCATCGGTAAAAACGTTCCCGTCCTCGCCGATCTCAAGCCGTCCGGCAAGTTCGCCATGTCCGACCTCGTCGCCATCGGTGGCACCATGCCGCTCATGAAAATCCTGCTCGATGGCGGTCTTCTCCACGGCGATTGCATGACCGTCACCGGCCGCACGATGCGCGAAAATATCGAGAAATTCACCACTCCCTATCCGGAATGGCAGCAGATCATCCGCCCTCTATCGAATCCTATCAAAAAGGACAGCCACCTCCGCGTGCTCTACGGCAACCTCGCGGAAGGCGGCTCGGTTGCGAAAATTTCCGGCAAGGAAGGCGAACTCTTCACCGGCAAGGCCCGCGTCTTCGAATCCGAAGGCGACGGCATGAAAGCCATCCTCGCCAAGCAGATCAGCAAGGGCGATGTCATCGTCATCCGCATGGAAGGACCGAAAGGCGGCCCCGGCATGCGCGAAATGCTCGGACCGACCAGCGCCGTGATGGGCATGGGCCTGGGCAAGGACGTCGCCCTCATCACCGACGGCCGTTTCTCGGGCGGCAGCCACGGTTTTGTCGTCGGCCACATCACCCCGGAAGCCTTCATGGGCGGCACCATCGGCATCCTCCAGGACGGCGATGAAATCACCATCGACGCCGTGAACAACCGCATCGACGTGAAGATCTCCGACGAGGAAATCGCCACCCGCAAGGCCGCCTGGGTTCAGCCTCAACCGCGCTATACCCGCGGCGTGCTTGCGAAATACGCCAAGCTTGTCTCCACCGCCAGCGAAGGTGCCGTCACCGACAAGTATCTGTAACGACTGAGCACGCAGTGCCCGCAACGTAGCTGGAGGGTCCCGCTCCAGGCCGTTGTCGGAGCATCTTGCTCCGAGTCTTTCTCCATTGATTCCACCTCCAGCCCCCAAACTCCGGAACCATCACCGCCTCCGAATTCAACTCGATCCTCGAAACCTACCGTTCATTCGAGTTGAAGGTCGGCAAGCTGATGCAAGGAGTTTGCGGGCCTTTTTGTGGCGTCTGCAAAACGCCCTGCTGCCGCGTGGACATCTGCCGGGAAGCTTTTGAGAGTCCGTTCCTGCTCGCCGTCCACGGAGCAACACAAGCCTTCGATCCGAAATCCGGCTACCTCGGCTGCACCGGCTGTCAGCTCACCGCCGGCCGCCCGCCGCTCTGCCACGCCTTCGTCTGCGACCTCATCGTGAGAAACCAGCCCGACGACGAACACCGCTACGCCCTCGACTGCCTCGGTGATCTGGTAGGGTTCATCCAGACCAAAGTCTGGCAAAAGCGGCAGCTCATCGAAGCCATGACCGATGCCGATCTCCTGAAAGCCGACAAGTCCATTTTCGACTCCCGTCTCACCATCGCCGAAGCCGCCTTCACCGTTCTCGACTCCTTCTTCACCCGTCGCAGCTCCCTCGGTTTCCAAGAACTTACAATCCTCAGCCGGATCCGGAAACACGACCTTCCGGCCTTCGACATCGCCACCTACGTCGCGCCGGGGACTGCGGGTGGACTTCTTCCGTGAGCTTGGTCCGGACTGCTGCTGCCATCGGCATCGGCGTCCCGTTTTCCCGGTCGTCCGACCTACGCGATCACGCAATTTACAGATCGCAGACCCTACGCGATCGCGTAGGTGGCGATCATCCGGGAAATTCGTTATGAATTCAGCGGTTCGGTTTTCTTGGAATGTCGAATTTGTTCAAAATGGCGGGTCCTCGAAAAACCGCTCCCTCAGGCACGAATTCAACCGGCCAGCGCAACAGCGGGGTTGAGCGGAACAACGAAAACACACCACCATGAAGCTGACCCACACCGCTCCCATGAGGCGCAATTCCGGCATGACCCTTCTGGAGCTGACAATTGTCATCCTGGTGCTGCTCTCCCTCGTTTTCATTCTCTTCATCGGCGCACGCGCTTGGAAGAAAGGCTCTGATCGTGCCACGAACATCATGAACATCCGCAATGTGCAACAAGCCGTCCGCGGGCATACCAATGTTAACGGGTTCGCGGTTGGAGACGCGCTTCCCTTCACCGACATCGTTGGCAGCGGCAAGTACATCAGGAGTATGACGCCTCCTAACCTCGATATCGGTTACATCTTCGGCACCAGGATCCCGCCAATCGGCACGCTGTATCTCACCGCCACCTATGCCACCGGCGCGGACGCCGACTACGCTCCCACCGCCGGTTCCTACGCCGATTGGTGATCGCCCGGGGCTGAGCGGTTGCAAATCCTTCAAACGGCCCTCTCCGGAAACGGACTGGGCCGTTTCACTTTTGGCGGAGATCCTGAATGAGGAAACCCCAGCTCACTGCGGAACGGCGGGAAACAAACAACAGGGTGTAACATTTTCCAAAATTCGCTTATTCACGATTGCAGCCACTCATGCCGGAACCCAGCCATCCCGAATCATCACCACCCCCACTGTTCCTTACCACTCGGTGGTCCATCGTATTGGGCGCACGGGACCGGGCTTCGTCGTCGGGCACGCTGGCGTTGGAGTCGCTTTGCCAGGCGTATTGGTATCCGCTGTATGTGTTCGTCCGGCGGCAGGGACACGGTGCCCACGACGCGCAGGATCTGACGCAGGCGTTTTTCGCACGGCTGTTGGAGAAGGATTACCTGCAATCGGTGGAGCGTGAAAAAGGCCGCTTCCGGACCTTCCTCATCGTGGCGATGAAGCGCTTTCTGCTGAACGAGTGGGACAAGCTGCGAACACAGAAACGTGGCGGAAATTTCATCCACCTGCCGCTGGACACGGATCTCGCGGAGTCGCGCTATATGGATGAATCGTCGGAAACGCTCCCGGCGGATCAGGTTTACGAACGTCGCTGGGCGCTCACGCTGTTGGATCAGGCCATGACGAGGCTGCGTGCGGATTACGTGGATTCGGGGCGGCGGAAGGAATTCGAACATCTCAAGAGTTTCCTCACCGCCGAGCGGGGGGAAGTGTCGTATCGTGGAATCGCAAGCGCCTTGGAAATGACGGAAGGCGCGGCACGGGTGGCGCTTCACCGGTTGAGGAAACGCTTCCGGGAGATTTTCCGCGAGGAGATCGCCGGCACGGTTTCTTCGGGGGACGAAGTCGACGACGAGGTGCGCTACGTGGTGGCGATTCTGAGCAGGGACTGAAAATTCCGCCTCGCCGTGTAACAACCGGCCGCGCATCCTTATTGGATAGGCATGACCACGAATGATCCACCCCCGCCTGTGTGTCCCCGTTGCGGAACCTCGTTGAAAAACGACGCGCCGGAAGGCCTCTGCCCTCGCTGCCTGGCGGCGGTGAATTTCGGGACGGGATCACTTTTCACCGCCGAAAGAGGCTCGCTGCCACCGCCGCCGGTCGAGGAGATCGCGCCGCACTTTCCGCAGTTGGAAATCCTGTCGTGCCTCGGGCGTGGCGGGATGGGCGTCGTTTACAAGGCCCGCCAGATTTCGCTCGACCGGCTCGTCGCTCTGAAACTGCTGGCACCGGAGCGCGAGAAGGATCCGGAGTTTTCCGAACGTTTCGCCCGCGAGGCGCAGGCGCTGGCGAGGATGAGCCATCCGCACATCGTGACGGTGCACGACTTCGGGCAGGCGGGCGGCTTTTTCTATCTGCTGATGGAATACGTCGACGGCGCGAACCTGCGGCAGCTCCTGCAATCGCACAGATTTACCCCGGAGCAGGCGCTGGCCGTGGTGCCGCCGCTGTGCGACGCGCTGCAATACGCCCACGACCGCGGAATCGTCCACCGCGACATCAAGCCGGAGAATCTTCTGATGGACCGCGACGGGAAGCTGAAGGTGGCTGACTTCGGGCTCGTTAAAATGTTAGGTGATGATCCGGCCGGTGACGAGCGCCCGGTGGGAACGCCCAGCTACATGGCTCCCGAACAGACCGCCGATCCGGTGAACGTGGACAACCGCGCCGACATCTATTCGCTGGGAGTCGTCATTTACGAAATGCTGACAGGCGAGCTTCCGGGGAATAATTTCCAACCGCCGTCGAGCAAGGCCGCCATCGACGGACGCCTCGACCAGGTGGTGATGCGGGCGATGGAGCAGGAGCCGGATCAGCGCTATCAGCAGGCGAGCATTCTCAAGACGGAGGTGGAGAAAATCACACAAACTCCGCCGGTGGTGCCCGCTCCGGAAGTGACGGCAATCCCGAAGTTGGTGAGAAACGACGTCGTGCAACCGGCGGTGGCAATGATGGTGGTGAGCGCGCTGGAGATCTGCCTTAAGATCTTCGGGCTCCTGACGATGATCCTCCTGATGGTGTTTCCCGCGAGTGTCATGGGAGGTTTTTCGATGCCGTTCCCAGGGCCGTCTTTTGCCATTGGAATGGGAGTGAACCTGACGTTCCTCGCGATAGGCTGCTGGATGTTGGTTTCGCTGGGGCTGAATGCCGTAGCCTTGATTGGCGCGAACCGCATGCGGAAGATGGAGTCGCATTCCTGGTCACTGGCGAGTGCGGTGATCCTCATCGCCATGGGGGTGCTGTCGCTGCCTGGCATTTTCACCGCATCGGTCAGTGGACTGATAGGGATCGGTGAGCTTGCCACGGGGATCTGGGGGCTTGTCGTACTGCTGCGTGATGAAGTGAGGACTGAGTTCGCAAATCCCGAGCCGGCACCGGATATCGGAAAATCCGCCGGGCCTGTAGATCCGCAAAACGCAAAGAAGAAACTCACCATCCCCGCGTATGGGCTGATGGCGGCGGCGACGGTCAATTTGCTGGTTCTTGGTCTGGTGTTCCTTGCCCTGCTGCTTCGTATGACGCATCAGGGAGGGGCGCCGATGGTGACATGGCTGCCGCTGATCCTGATGCCGCTCATCGCATTTCTATCGACCATCACGTTCATCGGTGCGTGGAAAATGCGCGGGCTGAAGAATCATTCCCTCGCCGTTGCCGGCGCTGTCCTGGCGCTGGTCACTCCGCCGGGGCTTTTGATCGGAGTGGTCTTCGGGATCTGGGCGCTGGTGGTTCTTTTTAACAAGGAGGTGATGGCGGCCTTTCCGACGAAAAACCCAAGCGGAGCTAACAAAGGATGCCTGGTGGCCGGTCTTGTGGGTGCCACGATGTTATTGCTGATACTGGCAGTTCCGGCCGGGCTGCTGCTCCTCAGGGTCCAACGATCCAATTCGGTAACGACTCTTCCGGGCGGTCTGCAGGAGTTTCATGGGAACTCCATTTCTCCGATGCCTTCCTTTCCATCCATGCCCTCGATTCCTTCGCCGCCGCAGATGATTCCTGATATCACCATGCCGTCACAACCTTCGGAAGCCGCGCCCTCGGATGATTTCTCGGCACGCCTCCATGCCAGCCGGACCATTCGTGATTTCACGGTGAGGGACCAGGCGCTCGCCGGAGTCGCGAAAGACGCTCCTGCTGCGGGAAATGTCGCCGCCGCCAATCAGGCGTTGCAGGGAATCGTGGATTTCACCGCCCGTGACGACGCCCGCAAGGAAGTGGCGATGGTTCTGTGTGATCGTGGGCTGCGCAAGGACGCGGTGGAGGTGGCGAAGCAGATGACCGACTTCACCAAGCGCGACGAGACCTTGACTGAGCTGGCCACCCGCAGGGCGGTTCCGGTGAAATGATCGAAGGAAGGAGCGGATATTCACTCATTTGGGTAGGATAGAACGAGGGCAGGGGAGGCGTAACGGGGAGCAATCCATTGCCAGGCGTCGTTGAAAAGTTGTAAGAGCAGCGGTGATGAAATTTTTCCCTTTGATATCCCCATGAGATTGTCCCTGAAAAGAACCGAGAATTGCATTCTGATTGCCCTGGCCGTCATCACCCTGCCGGTGCGTGTGAATGCGGAAGATCCGAAAACCGAGCGCCAGTATCTCTCCGGCACCGGCCCCAAGGACGCCGTGCCCTGGGGCTTCCGTTGTACCGGCGGCCGGCGGGCGGGTGAGGATACGACGATTCCGGTACCGTCCCATTGGGAACTCCAGGGATTCGGCACCTACAACTACGGACAGGAACCCGCGAAGAGCGACGAGCACGGACTCTATCAAACCCGGTTCACCGTGCCGGATGCGTGGGCGGGCCGCCGGATCCGTCTTGTCTTCAACGGCGTGATGAACCAGGCGTCCGTCAAGGTGAACGGCCGCAGCGCCGGGCCCGACCACCAGGGCGGATTCTATCAATTCCGCCATGACATCACCGGTCTGCTCAATTCCGCAAAGGACGCGCAGAACCTGCTCGAAGTGGATGTCGCGAAAGCACCTGCGGACCATGAAACAGACAAGGCGGAGCGCGACGGCGACTACTGGACTTTCGGCGGCATATTCCGCCCCGTGTGGATTGAGGCGGTGCCGGAACGTTGGATCGAACACGTTGCGATCGACGCGCGGGCTGATGGAAATCTGACGGCGGATCTGATGCTCGGCAACACCCGTGAAAACAAGCGGCCGGAGGGCCCGTCTCTGATACCTGAGAGAATCGAGGCTCAGGTGATGGACGATCATGGCAAGGCGGTAGGCGAAGTTTTCTCCCAGCCCATTCCCGCCGGAGGAATCGGCCGTCTGCGTATTTCTACCAAAATCGCAGCGGCGAAGTTGTGGACGGCGGAGAAACCCCTGCTCCACACCATCCGCATTTCCCGCATGCGGGGGAATGAAATCCTGCACACCATCACGCAGCGTTTCGGATTCCGGACCTTCGAAGTGAGGGATGGGGAAGGGCTTTTCCTCAACGGCCAGCGCATCCTGCTCAAGGGCGTGGACCGTCACAGCTTCCGTCCTGAAACCGGGCGCGCCTTGAATCCGGAGGATTGTTATGAGGATGTTCGCCTCATGAAATCGATGAACATGAATGCCGCACGGATGTCCCACTATCCGCCGGACGAGGCGTTTCTCGAAGCCTGCGACGAACTGGGACTCTATGTGCTGGACGAATTCAGCGGCTGGCAGCGGGCGCATGGCACGGAGATCGGTCGCAAGCTGGTGCGTGAGATGGTGGAGCGCGATGTGAACCACCCGTCCATCCTTTTCTGGGACAATGGCAACGAAGGTGGATTCAACCGCGATCTTGATGGCGAGTTCGCCCTTTACGATCCGCAGCAGCGCCGGGTGCTTCATCCGTGGGACCCCTTCAGTGGCGTGGATACCAAACACTATCCGGATTTCAATAATCTGACGAACCGGCTGAAAGGCCCGAATCTCGTAATGCCCACGGAATTCCTGCACGGCCTCTACGACGGTGGCGCGGGTGCAGGGCTGGATGAAAACTGGCGGGCGATTTCCGAGTCGCCGTTCGGCGCGGGTGGCTTCATCTGGGTGCTGGCGGACGAAGGGATCGTCCGCACGGACCAGAACGGGCGGGTGGATGTCTTCAGCACCTTTGCGCCGGACGGCATCGTCGGCCCGCATCATGAAAAGGAAGGCAGCTACCACACGGTGCGGGATGTCTGGTCTCCAGTGCAGATCGCTCCGCCGGTGATCGACGCCAAATTTGACGGCAGGCTCACTGTTGCTAACAAATACGACTTCACCTCGCTCGGCGAATGCCGTTTCGCATGGAAGCTGTTGAAATTCCCCCTCCCGTCTGATAGGGAAGCTGTTTCGAACATCGCCGCGGAAGGTGTGCTGGCTTCTCCCGATATTCCTCCACATGGCAGTGGCGGATTGCGGATCCCGCTGCCTGAAAAGTGGAACGAGGCGGACGCACTTTCCGTGATCGCATCCGGCCCGGACGGTCAGGAGCTCTGGAACTGGGTCTGGCCGCTGCCCGCGCTTTCAAAAAGCCATGCATCGGGCGCAAGTTCGTCCGGAGCCGCCAAGTTGGAGCGCGTCGAGGAAACATTCGAGCTTTCGGCCGGAGGAATCGTAGCGACGGTGGATGTCTCCAGCGGTCTGCTGCGCGGGGTAAGGCGTGGTGAGAAACCATTCGCGCTGTCCAACGGTCCGAAGCTCGTTTTTGCGAAGCCCGCGTCGCAAGCTCCCGTCCAGTGGCTGGCATTTGAGAAACAGGACGTGGCAGCGAACGTCTATCAACTTGCCGCACCGCATCAGGCGAACCGGATCGAGGTGGAGCTGGAGCAGAACAAGGCCGCGGCCTATTCCGACTTCAAACTGGAAATCTCACCGGATGGCAACCAGTGGAAAACCATTTTCGGTGGTTCCCGCCGCGCCGGGGATGGCACGGGCTACGACTTCCCACCGCAGGTTGTGAAAGCCGTGCGTCTGTCTGATATCCAAGGCTCGGATGGCCGGCCGGGTGTGGTGAAAGCCGTCCGTCTCGGCGACGCGGCGGGTCGTTTTCCATCAGATCCGGCGCCAGCGCACGTGTCCAGCGGCACCGGGAGCGATCCGGTGACGGGCGGAAGCATGGCGTGGGTGGAAACCCGTGGCGGTGCGGGACTCGACCGGGTCCGCTGGACGATGCATGGCGATGGCTCGCTGCAGCTCGACTACCAATATGTTTTGAAAGGCGATTTTCTCTATCATGGCATCAGCTTCGACCGTCCGGAGGATCGGATGAAGTCCGTGCGCTGGCTCGGTCAAGGGCCTTACCGTGTCTGGAAAAACCGCACGCGCGGCACCTGGCTGGGAATCCATCAGATCGCATCCAACAATCTCCAGGCCGGGGAATCATGGGGTTATCCGGAATTCCAGGGATACTTTGCCGGGTTGCGCTGGGCCACGCTTGAGACCGCCGCCGGAAGCCTGTCCGTCACCAGCGGGGATGCCGATCATTTCCTCCGCATCGGAACCCCGCGGATCAACCATCCGAACACATCGGGCGAATTTCCTTCGGGCGATCTCTCGTTCCTTCATGCGATTCCCGCGATCGGTTCCAAATTCACCGCGCCGGAGAAAACAGCGCCTTCCGGCGAGCCAGCCCGCGCGGATGGAAGTTACGGCGGTACCCTGACCTTCCGCTTCGGAGAGTGATTTCTAGCGGACAAGGGTCGCGCTCATCAGTCCGATCACGACTTCATTGGCAAGCGCGCGGAAGGTGAGTGATTCGAGTTCCTTGTCGGACGACAGTGCGAAATCCAGCACGGTTGCCGCGCCGCCGTCGATCCTGCCGCCCTTGCCTTTGAAAGTGCCGGGATCGAGCGTGCGGACCGCGCCGGTTTTCAAATCGATCCGCAGCGGGATCGGTCCGGGGCGGCGGAAGGCGTAGTCGTCGATCAGGTAGTCCTCCTGGATCGGCCACCAGGTGGTCGGGTTTTCGAGGGCGAGCCGTGTGGAGCTGCCATCGGTGTAGGTGACGATCACCTCGCCGTTGTCGAAGCGGCTTTGCATGGAATTCGTGGAGCCCGCCATGAGCAGATAGAGATGCGGTGATTTTCCTGATAGGGAAACCTTGATTTCCTTCGGGTGATTGTCCCACTGTGAAACGAAGGCGGCGTTTTTCGCGTCGCCGCTGCCGGCGGTCTGGAATGGGATACCCTGCGGCAGGATGATGCGTCCGAAGTTTTTGTCGGCCACCGCACGCAGGCCGGAGTCATCGATGTCGGCTGTCGCGAGCTTGTCCTTTTCCGGGTTCCAATGGATCCAACTGCCGATGCCCTGCAGCGGAACCGCCAGCGAGCAATACGGCGATCGCGGGCTGCGATATTCGTTTTTGAAAATTCGGGTGATCCTGTCGTTGAGGACCGGAGAGAGATCGATGCATTCGAAATTCCCTTTGACGGTCGGGGTTTTCAACCAATCGGTCATCGGATAGGTCGCCGGAATCTCCGGCGTGATGTTCACACTGATCGGCGCAAACCAGGTCATCGCACCTTGTTTCAGTTTCGCGAAGGCGGTGCGTTCTCCCGGAGTGCCGGTGATGGTCGCTTGCACTGAATGGTTCCGGATCGTGCTGTCGGTCAGGATTTTCTGAGGATCCGAAATGCCTACGACCTCCGCGCTGCCGAATGCCGCCTCAATCGGAGTGTCCGGATGTGCTGTGATCGAAAATCCTTTGCCGGGTTTGTCGCCGCTCCAGGAAACTTCCACGTCGTAGGTGGGTGCCGAGTCCGCTTGGATTTCCACTCGGGGAGTTTCGATCGAGTCTGCGAGCACGCTCCATTTGGCTGCCTTGCCGTTGATCGTAACACTCGCGATCCGGTCGCGGAGGGCAGGTAGAATGAGGTGCAACTTCATCGGCGTTGCGAAGCGCGAGTGGATGGTGAATTTTTCCGTCAGCTTTTCCCGCTTGAATGAGAAGTCGAAATCGAGGTGGTGAATCGACGCGTGCTCCCATTCCGCGGGGAAGCCCGGCGCGATCGTTAGGTCTCCGGTCAGCGCGTTCGGCCGGACTCCGAACAAGCCCTCGATCAATGCCCGCGAGGTGGTGCCGACTCCGTCCGCGAAGTCACGCTGGGTCTCGCCGCGGGCCATGTCGAGCGGCGTGCACATGCCGAGGTTGCCGGGGCAGAGTCCCATGAACATGCTGTCGAGCAGCAGACCTTTGTAGAGACTGAACGCAACATCCCCGCGCCCGGCCTGCCAGTAGGCGAGGGAGCTGTGCGCGGACTCCGCCATGACCACGTTGTTGGTGGACCAGACGTAGGGCATCCACGTGGTGGTGGGCAGCGTGAACCAGTCACCGGTGGGAACGTTTTTGCCTTTGAGCGGGATGTGAGGCAGTTGTGTATCGACGAAGCGCGACATCTGCCAGGCCTCCTGCAGTGTGGTGACTTCGGAATCAAGAGTATGATAGAAGGTCCACAGCGCGGCGTTCGGGTGGACCTGTTGGAGACCGAGCAGGTCCTTCCACTCGGCGAACCAGCCGCGGTCGGTGAGCCAGAGCTCGCGGTGCATGGCTTTCAGGATCAGTCCGGCTTCGCGCTCGTAGGGTGACGGGTCCTTGCCGATCTTTTTGGCAAGGAGCGCGGCCATCTTGTTATGATAGAAATTGTAGGCGGTCGAGTGGGTCGTGCCGCCGCCGTGGTATTGGAGGTCGTCGCTGGCCCAGATGCAGCAGTAGGCTTCGTAGAGCGGCAGTTTGTCCGGGCCGAAGGGACGACGGAAGAGCCGTTGCTCCCATGCGAGGTGCCGCTCGATGACCGGCCACTGTTGTCGTGCGAATTCGAGATCCCCGGTCCATAACAGATGGCGGAAGAGGATGTCGATCGCAGGCAGATTCATGTCGTAATGCGATTTCGTCAGATCGCCGTTCGTATGCAGCAAGGGCTCGTTGCGGGCGAGGCGCACGCTTTCATCCGGCAGAATGGTTTCAGGGATCTGATCCGTATTCTGCTTCGGCAGCCAGTTCAGCAGGTAGTCGCGGGTGCGGTCGTGTTGCCCGAGTTCATCGCCCGAATAAGCACCGCGCCAACCCAGCAGTTTCACCCGCCAGGCGACCGCACCGTGCATGTAGGCTTTCTGCGGAGCGTCCCACACGCCGTCGGCGGCAACACATAGGGCGGGCACGGCGGCGTTGATGAAGGGGTCCGGTGTTTCAACGACGATTTTTTCCGAAATCTCACGACGTTTGGTTTCAGCTTCCTGGAAAAGCTGCGGAAGCGAAGCCGGATCGAGAATGACTGGCATCCCGTCGCGCAGCCGTTGCAGCGCCATATAATGCGGATTTCCGGTGCGGAGGACCGAACGGGCGATCACGACCTGACGCTTCGGGTCCGGAGGGTTCGTCAACAGCGTGGCGGGAGAGTTCCACAAGGCCGCGTCGCCGAAGCTGAATTTCGTTTCGTCCGAAAACAGCCCGGCGATGGTGGCTGTCTTGCCGTGGAGCGTGAAGCGGTTGTTTCCGGGTTCGATGGTGGTCCCCTCGCAGAACTCGGGACGGAGTTGGAAAAACTCTTTCACCGGCGAGCGCTCTGCTCCGATGTCGCCGTTGCGGGTGCCGCGTTCTCCATTCGCGCCGCCGTAGGCGTGGATCAGGGTGAGGGCGGGGGACGCGCCTTCCAACTCGATGCGGAGCAGCAGGGCCTCGGTTTGGGTGGATGAAAGCGCGGTGATCCGCAACACCGCATTTCCTAACTTCTCATCGCGGATGATGTAGCTCATCCCGCCCGCGCCGTAGCTTGCGGTGATGTGCTCCGCATCATGCAGCCATTTCAGGCCGTCAGCGGTTGCGATGCCGAGCCGCAGGTTGCCGCCGCGGCCGGGCAGATAGAGCGAGAATTCCGGACGGTCGCCCGCATCCGCGCGGAATGACGTGTTAGGTCCGTAAAGCGGGCGGTTGAAAAACTCCGCGCCGTTTTCAACAACGAATGATTTTCCCTTGGGATGGTAGTGCAGCGGGCGGGCGATCGTTTCCGCGAAATTGGGCGCGCCGTGGGACAGCTGCGTGACGACTGCCGCCAGCAGGAACAGGCGCGGGAGGGTTTTCATGCGATTCGCGGAGGCGATGGGTTTATCGCAATCAGGGTGCGGGCTATCAGAAGGTCCACGAGCAGCCGAGCGTGAAGCCGAACGCGTCGATGCCCGGGTTCGGATCGGTCAGGCCGAGATTCGAGTGATGGATGAAATACGGGCCGGCGAGCAGTGAGATGTCCTTCGTGATTTTCCGGCGGATGCCGAGCTGGGTGAACCAGTTGAAGGTGAAATCCTGGCCGAGCCCCTGGGTTCCGCCGGAACTGTCGGTCCAGCCGAAGCCGCCGCCGATGGAAAAGTAGATCGAGGTCTTTTCCGATGGAAACCAGTATTCGATCGAGGGCGCGGCGGCGAGGCCGATGTAGGTGCTTTCCGGGCCGTGGGTGATGGCTTCGAACAAGGCGGAGAAGCGGTTGCGGATCACAATTTTCGCACCGTTCTCATCCACCCACGGCGTCCAGGCCACGGGCGAGCGGAGCGTGAGCTGGGTGGGGATGATCTCGTAGTTGATCTCGGTGTTGTGCCCGATGTTCCAGAGATAGCCGCTCTCGAGCGTCCATTCCCAAGTGTCGGATTCGTGGGCGGATGCGGGCAGGGCGAGGAGACCCAACAGGGCGAGAATTTTCATCCCTTTGGATTATCGGCCGCCGGGCGAACCGTCCAGCACCATCAATATTCCTCTTCCTCCTCGTCGCCCGGCACCGGCGGGATGATGTCCTCGCGCATGAGCAGGCGGGGGATGTCGAGATCTTCCAACAGGTCCGAGGGGGTGTCCCGGACGATCGCCGAATAAGGCGTGAGGCGGTCGAGCTCCGCGATGGCGCAGTGGACCATGGAGGAAATGATGTCCGAGTCGAATTTCTCGCGCTCGAAAAGATTGGTGATGCGGAAAACGAGGAACTCGCGGTCCATGTCGTATTCAAAGCCGCCGAGCGTGAGCTGTTTGTTCGCGCGGGCGAGGAGTTCGAGCACGACGGGCAGGTGCGCCTCGTCGAGCGGCATTTTCGATTCGGAAACGACGCTCAGCGCGTTGAGCTGCGGATAGGCCTGCACGATCATGTCGACGCGCGTGTGGTGGGCGTCGAATCCAGCCCGCAGCACGTCGCGGCCCTCGACCAGTTCGCAATGCCAGCCGTTCTGGCCGAAGGTTTCTTCCACGGATAGAATCTGTCGTGAGTGGGGTCGCATGGTGGGAAATGGGAAATTCAGCCGCTGGGGCCGCGCGGAGATAGCCGCCCGATGACCGCCTTGGCAAGCAAGCTCCTTCGATCCGCACGAATCGGTGTGAGCGAAAGATGGATGCCCGAGGATTTCTCCGCGTTGTGATGCAGGGTGAGCAGGGTTATTTTCGCGTTCACTTCGGCATCCGCGATTTCCTGCCAAGTGACGAGCCTCATCCCCTCGCTTGGTCGGAAAAACGGGAAAATTTCGATGCCCAGCGGGGTCAGGATGATGTAAGCGTGTTTGGTCAGCCGGACGGCGAAATTTCCGACCACGCCGGCCAGCACCAGGGGCAGGACCGCCCACGCGGGGTGGGGAAGCAGGGGATTGATGTCACGGTAGATGGAGGTGGCCAGCAGCGTGACGGACACAGCGGCCAGCACGGCGGCGATCACCCAGAAAACGGCGGCCTGCCCGGAGCGCGTGAATCGCAGCTCCTTTTCCGGGGATTGAATCTTGCCTGCCATCGTGAACTCAGTCCGTCATCGCGATCACCGCCTGTTCGGCTGCGGTGAGCTCTTTCTCGAAGACCGCCACGTCGAAACCCTTGGCTTCGATCACGGCCGGGCTCTCGCAGGAGCCGATCAACGCGACGATCCGCTCCAGCCCGAAAAGCGATGCGCCACCCTTGCAGCGGTGCAGATCATCGCGCAACTGGGCGAAATTTTCCGATTCGATGAGCGCGAGCCAGCCGGTCATCTGCCGGCGGGTATCGTTGAAAAAGTCGAAAGCGAGCTCCTTCAGTCCAGCGATATCACCGTGGGCCATTTTCAAAAAGTTAGCCGCATTCATGGGCAAGAGCTCGTCATTCACTGGCTGAATATAGCACCGGATTGGAACCAAATCAGAAGTTATTTATCGCGTAGTGTTCAAATGTTCAAGGAGTGCCCTGCCGGGAGCTACGGATTTCATTTTCAAGGAGTTCTATCAGTTCGATGCGGCCGGTTGCCCTGGCCAGCTCCAGTCTGAGGCTGAGCGTATCCTGCTGTTTGAGTTCGTCGCGATCCATTGCTCCGATGCAGTCAGTGGTAGTCGCGTAGTCGCCGATGGCGAAGGCACCTTCCGCCTGTTCGAGCAGGGTGGGAGCCTCGGGATCGAGCGGTTTTTCCCGATAAACGGCCCATTTTGCCTGGTCGGGCAGATTCTTCGGAGCGTCCGGTCCGTCGATCTGCTCCAGATAAACGAAATCGTCACCGTCCTTGATTCTCCGCCAGATGTTCAGGCCGACCACGATGCAGATGCCGAGCATGATGAACGACGCCTCCATGCAAAACGGCGTGGTCATCACGCCGATGATGGTACCGACGGTTTCTCCGAAAAGACCAGGCAGATACCTCCAGCCGATCAGGGTGGTGGGCACGATCACGCCGATCGCCACGAGAATGCCCGCTCCCACGGCCACCTGCTTCACCCGTTCGTCTTTGGCTTGATCCATGTCCGCAAAAAGCTTATCCCGCATTCCGGTTAAACCAACTCTGGAAATCTATAAAAATATTTCATATTTCTTGATTATTTTTAAAATTTAACGATTGTTCCCCCATCTTGTCCCGGTTTTTGAAATTGAAGACCTTGATCTTCGGGCTGCTCCTCGCATCACCGGCTTTTGCCGTGTGGGCGTCCCGCAGCTCGGAAAGAACCGTTCCGCCGGCGCAGATCCGGTCGGTATCCTACCCGCCGGGGAATAATAGTGCGTCTGAGGGCGTGGTTCGGATCCCGATCGAAGTGATCGAAAAAGGCAGCGCTCCGAAGATGATTTACGTTGAGCACATCGCCCAAGCCGTTCCCGAGCCCGGAATTATTTCTCTGCTCACACTGACGAGCCTGTTTCTGGCATTCCGCCGTCAGCGGTGATCCGGAACGGGAAATTTCCCGCATTCGTCAATTTTCGATGGCGCACTCCCGTCCGCGCGGGTTCAGGATTCCGCAGCCCGGATCCCCTTGAGAAAAATCATCCATATCGACATGGACTGCTTCTACGCAGCCATCGAGGAACGCGAAAATCCCTCGCTGCGCGGAAAGCCGCTCGCCGTGGCGGGAAAGGACCGCCGCAGCGTGCTGACGACGGCGAACTACGAGGCGCGGAAATTCGGCTGCCGCTCCGCGATGCCGGTTTTCAAGGCGCTGGAACTCTGCCCGCATCTCACGCTGGTGCCGGTGCAGTTTGATCTCTACCGGGCAGTCAGCTCGCAGATCCGCGCGATTTTCGGTCGCTTCACGGAACTCATCGAGCCACTCTCGCTGGACGAAGCCTATCTCGATGTCTCGCACCTGCAAACCGCCGGTGCCGCCATCGCCCGCGAGATCCGGGCGCAGATTTTTGAGGAAACCCGGCTCACCGCCTCCGCCGGAATTTCCACCAACAAGCTGGTCGCGAAAATCGCCTCGGACTGGCACAAGCCGAATGGTCAGAAGGAAGTCACCGCCGAGGAAATTCCTGCATTCGTCGCCGCTCTGCCGGTCGGCCGGCTGTGGGGTGTCGGCGGAAAAATGCGGGAAAAACTCTCCGCCATCGGCGTGGAAACCTGCGCTGATCTCCAAAAGCTCGATCAAATCGAACTCTCCCGCCGCTTCGGCAAATGGGGGCTGGAATTGTGGAGTCTCTGCCGCGGCATCGACGACCGCCCTGTCAGCCCGGACCGCACGCGCAAGTCAGTCAGCAGTGAGACGACTTTTTCCGAAAACATCCGCGAGTTTCCCGATCTCATCCCGCCGATGCGGGGGATGTTCGACGGTCTCGCCGAAGATCTTGCCGGCCATCACGCTGACCGCGTCATCCGTTCACTCGTCGTGAAGCTCAAATTTGCGGACTTCGATCGCACCACTGCCGAGCGCGCCGGCCATGCGCTTGATTTCGCCGTGTTCGAAGATCTGCTCGCAGAAGCCTGGCGACGCGGAAACAACCGCGCTGTCCGCTTGTTAGGCGTGGGCGTCCGCTTCGAGGAGCCGCAGGAAGAGACGCGGCAGTTGGAGTTTTTCGGTTGATGGACTCCGGATTTGTCAGGCCGCTCCTGCCGAGGAGTTGTTGGCGGCTCTCCTCCACAAAAGAGAGGTCAGCCAGAAAGCGAAAGCCACGGTCGTGAAATCATCCCACTGACCGGTGATGGTCGCCCGGCGTGTGAAGGGATGCTCCGGAGTGATCTCGCATGAGATGCCGGGACCGGAAAAAAGCATGGTCCTCCCCAACGCCGATCTTGCCTCCAGCATGCACAATCCGCCGGTTCGTTCGATGGTGAACGTGCGCGTGAACGGGTTCGGTTTCCGGGCCGATGCGATACCCGTACCGTTTCGCACAAGCATCCAGGTACCGCTCATCAAGCCTTGTTTCACCACCTCGTGATCGGAGGAGCCGGCGAAAAGCCTGCCGCTTTCACCCATCAGATTCAACTCGGTCCGCGCGGAACATCCACCGCCCTCCAACTGATAGTTCCAGGAGCAGATTCCAATTGGGGTGCATCGGATCATGGTGGTGGGTCACAGCATGGCGCTGATCGACCCGATAAAACACGAGAGAGCCTTTCCGGACCAGTGGAAAGGCTTGATGATATTGGAACTCCAACATCCGCAGTTTTCGGGAGACGGGTCATATCTGCGGGGAAAAACAGCCTATTCTCCGCAAAATTCACGGAGAATGGTTGCGTTTGCGGAGATTACGGTCATAATCGCCGCAAATAAAGCGGAGATTATGCATTTTATTCACGAGCTATCCGAGTGGCCCAACTTCAAGTGGGATGTCACTCAGCTAACCTGGTTGATCGGCGAAGTTCGCCACCAGCAAGGTCGGCTTCTCGGGCGCATGGAACATCTGGGCTTCGATTTTCGGAATGAATCCAGTTTGTCCACGCTCACTGAAGATGTGGTGAAATCCAGCGCGATCGAAGGGGAATTTCTCCATCCGGAACAGGTTCGCTCGTCGATCGCTCGTCGTCTAGGCATTGACACAGGAGAGGTGGTCCAAGTGAGCCGTGATGTGGAGGGCATCGTGGAAATGATGTTGGATGCCACACAAAATTACCGGAAGCCTTTGACTGCGGAGAGGCTTTTCGCGTGGCATTCAGCGCTGTTTCCCAATGGTCGCAGCGGAACGAGGAAAATCACCGTTGGAGCCTGGCGCACGGAGGCATCCGGAGCCATGCAGGTCGTGTCAGGTCCGGTGGGAAATGAAAGGGTCCATTTTGAAGCCCCACGTGCGGATCGGATCGAATCAGAAATGACGGCTTTTCTGGAATGGTTCGAGAGGCGGCACCCGATGGACCCGGTGATGAAAGCCGCTATCGCGCACCTTTGGTTTGTAACGGTACATCCGTTTGAAGATGGAAATGGACGCATCGGTCGCGCACTCACCGATCTGTTACTTGCCAGAGCGGATGGAATGTCGGAGCGATTCTACAGCATGTCCGCCCGAATTGAAATGGAGCGCAAAGAGTATTACCGGCACCTCGAACGCTCCCAACGCGGAACCATCGACATAACCAGTTGGCTTGAATGGTTTCTCAACTGCATGCTCCATGCCCTGACGGGAACCGACACCACCCTGTCCAGTGTTCTTCGCAAAAGCAAAATCTGGGAACTCGCCAATCAGGCGCGGATCAATGAACGGCAACGGAAAGTGATCACGCGTTTGCTCGATGGATTTGAGGGCAATCTAACTTCATCCAAATACGCCAAGTTGGCCAAATGTTCCGAGGACACAGCTCTGCGCGACATCAACGCCTTGATCGGAGGCGGCGTTCTGAAGCTGAACCCGGGTGGTGGCCGGAGCACCAGTTATGCGTTGAGCAATGTCTGATCGTGACGCTCCCTTCAGAGCGAGAAGCTGTCCTCCGCCGGAGTTTTTCCGAGGGAAATCTGGACTTCGCCGTTGGCGGAGAGGTGGGTGAGGCAGTGATAGACGTCCTCGGGATCGGCGTCGATCTCGGTGGCGACATCCTCGGCGGTTTTCGCGTAGGCGGTGACGTGGCCGCGGACCTTGTTGAGGGTTTCGAGGAACGTTCCGGCGGCTTTTTTTCCCGCTTCCACGCCCGGCTGGTGATAGGCGTTGATGTTCACGAGCGAGGCGTAGAACGAAACGGTGCGCTCGAAGAGGGCGATGAGCAGGCCGAGATGGAATGGCGTCACTTCCGGGATGGAGATAGTGACCGACTTGCGGCCGGAGCCATGCAGCGCCTTGCGGGTGCCGCGCAAGAAGCCCTGGAGGAAATCGGCGGTGCTGGTGCCGGGCTCGACTTCGATGCTGTGGCCCGTGCGGCCTTTTCTAACTTCGATGAAGGTGACGAAGAAGTTGTTCACCCCGTCGCGTAGCTGTTGGACGTAGGCGTGTTGGTCGGTGGAGCCTTTGTTTCCGTAGACGGCGATCCCCTGGTTGACGACCTTGCCATCGAGATCGAGCTCCTTGCCGAGCGATTCCATGACGAGCTGTTGGAGATACTTCGAAAACAGCACGAGCGAATCCTTGTAAGGCAGGACGACCATGTCCTTCTCGCCGTTGCCCTTGCACGCGTGGTGCCAGGCGATGGCGAGTTGCATGGCGGCGTTGTTAGCCACGTCCGGCTTGCGGGTTTCCACGTCCATCGCGGCGGCTCCGGCGAGCAGGGCGTCGATGTCGAGGCCCTGCAGCGCGGCGGGCACAAGACCGACGGTGGAGAGAACGGACGTGCGTCCGCCGACCCAGTCTTCCATCGGGAAAGTGGCGAGGAATCCGAGCTGTGTGGCATATTGGTCGAGCTTCGATCCGGTGCCCGTGACGGCGGCGGCGTGGCGGCCGAAGTCGAGGCCGGCGGCTTCGTAGGCGGCTTTCGCCTCAAGCATGCCGTTGCGGGTTTCCGCCGTGCCGCCGGATTTGGAAATCACGAGAACGAGGGTTTTCGAAAGGCCGACTTTGGAGAGCTTCGCGATCACCGTGTCAATGCCGGCTGGGTCCGTGTTGTCGAAGAAATAGAGCGCCATGCGCGCGTTTTGGCCGATGGCTTCGGAAACAAGCTGCGGGCCGAGAGCGGAGCCGCCGATGCCGATGAGCAGGACTTGCTCGAAGCTGCCGCCGGACGGATTGGTGACAGCGCCGGTGTGGACCTTTTCGGCGAAATCCTTGAGCGCGGCGATCGGCTCGGTGACGGCTTTCTTCAACTCTTCGGTCGGCGCGAGCGCGGCGTTGCGCAGCCAGTAGTGGCCGACCATGCGGCCTTCGTCGGGGTTCGCGATGGCCCCGGCCTCAATCGCGGCGATGTCGGTGAACGCCTTGGCGATTTTCGGCGCAAGCGCGGAAATGTAGTCCGGCTCGATGTCCATTAGCGAGAGATCGAGCGAGAATCCGTGTTGCGGATAGCGGGTGATATTTTGGTTGTAGGATTGCCAGGACATGATGTTGATAAGTTGAAAGTGAGCGGGGATCGGGGGTTGGTGAAGAAAAATGGTTATGAAAACCAGGCGGCGAGGGGATAAGCGGGAGTCATGGACTCAATCGTAGGTCAGAATGGAGTGGACCGTGTGAGGCAGGAGTTTTTCACGACCGTTGAGAAAACCCAGTTCGATCAGCACCGAGATGCCGATGATGTTGGCTCCAAGCAGGTCCAGCAGTTTCACAGCTGCCGCAGCGGTGCCGCCGGTGGCTAACAAGTCATCGACCAGCAGAATCGATTCGCCGGGATGCACGGCGTCCTTGTGGAGCTGGACAATGTTTTCTCCGTATTCGAGCGAGTAGGAAGCCTCCAAGGTTTCCCACGGCAGCTTGCCCTTTTTCCGGACGGGGACAAAGCCCGCACCGAGACGATCCGCCACGGCAGCGGCGAAAATGAACCCCCGCGCGTCGATGCCGACGACCTTGTCGATTTTCACCCCGCCGGTGGTTTCGCAGAGCAGATCAATCGATTCGCGGAACAGGGCTCCATTGGAAAGAATCGGCGTGATGTCTTTGAAAATGATCCCCGGTTTCGGGAAATCGACCACATCACGGATGGCGGCCTGAAGGGCGGCGGACTTGGACATGCGTGGAGGATCGATTTTTAAGCTCAAGAATCAAGAACAGAGGGGGAATGCGGTGAAAGTCATTCAAGGACCTCATCGAGTCAGTCGATGATGGCATTGAAAGATTCAATTAACGTCGAAGGCGGAAGCCAGGTTAAAACGGGAGCCGTCATGAATGCCCGTCCGATCCCCTCCACAACCCCGACTTCGCGGGCGTGGTATCGTTTCTGTCACTGGCTTTGCGCGCGGATCTATTTCGAGCGCATCACGGTGCTGAATCCGGAGCGACTGGTCGACAAGGGCCCGGTCCTGTATGCGGGCCTGCATCGGAACGGAGCGGTGGACGGCTTCATCTATCACCAGGTGGTGCCGCGCGGTGTGTTTCTGATTTCGACGCAATTGCTCCGTAGCATTTTCGCCAGGCTGTTCTTCTGTGGCATAGCGGTCGCGCGGAAAAAGGATGAGGAGGAAGGTGGGCGGAATGAGGCGGCGTTGCGGGAGTGTGTGGAGCTTCTTGCGGGTGGCGGGGCATTGATTGTTTTTCCGGAGGGAACGAGTTCACTTGGACCGCGGCATCTGCCCTTCAAAAGTGGCGCTGTGGGCATCGCTCTGGATGCCTTGGCCCAAGGCGTTCCGCTGCGGATCATTCCGTTAGGCATTCACTATGAGCGGGCGTGGGCATTTCGCAGCAAGGTGGAGGTGGTGGTGGGCGAGGAAATTCCCACGGATCTGCCCGGTGGTTCAAGCGATTTGGGGAAACTGAAGGAAATAAAGCGGCGCATGAATGTCGCGTTGGAAGCGGTGGGGGTGAATTTTCCGACCGCCGAAGTTCAGGAGACTGCCTGCCGCTTGGCCTACGCTGCGACTCTCGGAACCGGGCGGAGTTATTTCACGTCGCTGAAGGCGATGGAGAACGGGGTGCCCCGGCCGCTGCTGGATCGCTGGCAGGTGCTGAGCACTGAATTCGCCTTGCGGCCCACGTTGCGGCATCAGGGCGTGCCGTTGTTTCCCGGTAAGGCTTGGGGGATTTACGCATTCGCGCTGTTGGTGCTGGGGCCGCTCGTGTTGGCCGGAGCATTGGTTAATTTTCCTCCGTTGCTGTTGGGTTGGCTGGCAGCTCGGAAATTCGCGGATGGTCCGAATGTGATCGCTCTCTGGCGAATTCTGATAGGTTTGCCGGTGTTCGTGGTATGGGCGGTGCTGATGATTGTCGTGCTGGCCTGCTCTGTCGGTATCGGGTGGCTGATAGCTTACGTAGTGCTGACGACTTGTGCCTTGGAATCCATCTATCGAACCAAAAAGGTGGCGGTTTCGGTGTGGAACGGTCTGGCACACCGTTCACTTGTCAGCCTCGCTTGGGAATTTCACCAACTGCTTTTGGACATACTCCCTCACAAATGAACTGGTTACGTAAAACTGGGCTGCTGCCGCACGAATGCTTTTTCGGTGCGTTTCTCGTCATCCTTTGGTTCCGGCTGGTAGCGACGGTCGGTTTTTTTGATCAGGATGCGTTGCTCTATTTCGCTCTGATTCTGGCAAATGTCGCCATCATCACGTGGTGCCGCCTGCGCGAAACGTCCCTGAGTTGGCAGTGCCGCCTGTGGTTTTATGCCGTGGTGATGAACGTGGTTTTCATGAATATGAAGTCCTCCGTCCTGAAGGTGAATTCCCACAAATGGGATGACGTGCTGGCGGGTTTCGACAAGGCGTTGTTCGGTGCGATTCTGAGCGTCCGTGTGCAGGCCTTCATGACGCCCATTCTCACCGAACTTCTGAGTTTCTGTTACCTTCTGTTTTTTCCCTACCTGCTGATCAGTTGGTTTTACTATGCCTATCGCGGATTGCCGCTGTTCAGGAAACTGATGGCGGGCATGTTTACGATCTATGGTCTGGGCTTTCTGGGGTATTCATTTGTTCCTGCTGGTGGCCCGCATCTGGCATTTTCAGGTGAATTCAGCGTGCCCTTGACCGGATGGGCGACCACCCGGTTCAACGCGCTCATCGTGGAAAAAGGTAGCAACGGCGTGGATGTCTTTCCCAGCCTGCACTGCGCGATTTCGTGCTACCTTCTTTTCTTCGACCGCCAACACGCACGCTGGCGGCACCGGCTCTATCTCGTCCCGTGCGTCGGCATCTGGTGCGCGACCATCTACCTTCGCTATCACTACTTCGCTGACCTTCTCGCGGGCTTTGCTCTCGCCACATTCGCGCTGTGGCTCACGAGCCGCTGGGAAAATGCCTCCGGTGAAACATCCAAACAGCCAACATCATGACCTGCACTCTCCGCTTCGATGAACCACCCGCCACCCAGCTCGGACTGAGCGGAGGAAAAGGCGCCAATCTCTCGCTTCTCACCCAGCGCGGCTTCCAGGTGCCGCCCGGTTTCATCGTCACCGCCGTGGTCTATCAAGAGTTCGTCGCGCAGGCGGGTGGACTCCTGGGGCATCTGGACAAATTGTCCTTTCATGATTCCGCTGCCTTGCGATGCGAGGGTGAGGCATTGCAGGCGGGGCTCATGAGGTTGCGGCTTCCGCCATCCGCTTGTGACGAGATCGCGGAGCAGCTCTGCAAATTTCCCGAAGGCACCGCGTTTTCGGTGCGCTCGTCATCCACGATGGAGGATCTGGCAGGGGCCGCGTTTGCCGGACAGCATGAGACGTTTTTGAATGTGATGGGATTGGCTGATGTGCTGGATCGGGTAAGAGCCTGCTTTGTGTCACTGTGGGCGGACCGGGCGATCGCGTACCGCCAGCAGCAGGGTTTCGATCACGAAAACGCGGTGATGGCGGTGGTCATCCAGCAGATGGTTTTCAGCGAATCGGCGGGTGTGGGATTCAGCATCAATCCGATCAGCGGCCAGCTCGGTGAAATGGTCATCAACTCGAATTTCGGACTCGGCGAATCCGTCGTGAGCGGAGAAGGGGAGGTGGACCAGTGGATCATCGACAAGTCCAACCGCACGGTTCGCTCCGCATCGATCGGGAGGAAGTCGCTGAAAGTGGTGAGCGGAGAGTCGGGAACGCACGAGGTTCACCTCGACGATGAAGAGTCGGAGCTGGCCAGCCTGAGTGAAGGGCAGTTGGAAGAACTCGCGGGTTTGTTAGGTCAGGTGGAGGAGTCTTACGGTTTTCCCCAGGACATCGAGTGGGCGTTCGCGGGTGGCCGGCTCTGGCTCCTTCAATCGCGGCCGATCACGACCATTCCGCCACTGTGGACACGCGACGAATCCGCCGAACGCTTTCCGAATGTCATCACTCCGCTGACCTGGGACTTCGTGGAGTCCGGCTTCCATCGGTCGCTGAACCATTCGTTCGGACTGCTGGGTTTTCCTCCTTTTTCAGGCAAGTGGTTTGCGAAGTTCGATCACTACATCTACGGCAACCAGAACGCCGTCGAACTCTACGCAAGACGCGCTCCGTTCGCCGTGCGATCTCTGGAAGAACTGCGTGCGGCGATTCCGAAACTCCGTGAGCAGTTCGGTTGGGTTCAGGAATTGCCTGTAGCGTGGATGCGCGACCTCGATCACTACCTTGTCACGCTCGGCCGCTATCAGGCTGAGCCGTTGGAAACAAAATCCGCTCTGGAAATCTGGCGTCACGTGCTCGCGGTGAACGAGCACGGTGCGCAGTATTTCCTCCCCAACATCGCCATCTCCATCGCACATGGCATGATCTATCGAGTGCTGCACGGCATGTTGAAGCTGGTGATCGGCCCGGCGGAGGCAGACGTCATTTTCGATCACCTGATGGCGTGGTGCGAAACGAAGACCGGCCAGATCAACAAGGAGTTGTTCGAACTGGCGCAGCTCGCCGGCCGGAATCCGGAGTTGAAGGAGCGGATACTGCGGACGGATTCGCGTGAGTTGATCGACCATGGAACATTGGCGGATTTTTCTGAGTTTGAACGACGCTTCGTGCGCTTTCTGAGGGATCACGGTCACCGAGAAGTGGACTTCGACGCCTACGCAGCGACGTGGGGCGACGCGCCCTGGATCGTGATCGACAATCTCCGCCTCATTCTGCAAACGCCGATGGATTGCACTCCAACGGAGAAACAGCGCGAGTTGAAAATCCGCGCGCAGCAGGCGGAAGTGGAGTTGTTTTCAAAGCTTCCTGCCGACCTGCATTTCTTTTTTCACGAACTTCTGCGACTGGCCCGCGCCTACACGAGCCTCGACGACCTGGAACACTATCAAACGACGCGGCTCACTCTTGCCCTGCGCCGCGGACTGTGTGCCTTGGGAGAGAAACTGCTTTCGCGCGGCGTGTTGTCCGACGTAATGGACGTCTTCTTCGCGCATCAGCAGCAAATGGAGCTGGCGCTGACCGGTGACACGCAGGAAGCATGGGATGAATTCACGGTGCAAGTCCGGCAACAGAAGGAGGCCTATCAAGTGGATCTGGAGCGCAAGCCGGAATGGATTCTCGGTCAGAGCGAAGTGGCGGATGACGGGGCGGGTTTGGGAGCGAATGTTCTATCGGGAATGGCCGGCAGTTCCGGAATCGCGGAGGGTCCCGTATTTATTGTTAGGGATCCGGACGATTTTGCAAGATTTCCGAAAGGCGCGGTGCTGGTGGCTCGGACGACGAATCCGACTTGGACACCGTTGTTCTACAGCGCGGCCGCTGTCGTCACGGAAAGCGGTGGCCCTCTGTCACATGGTGCGGTGACGGCCCGTGAAATGCGGATTCCGGCTGTGATGTCGGTCCGTGAATCGCTGACTCGCTTGAAAAACGGGCAGCGTGTGCGTGTGGACGGAAGTTCCGGGCGAGTGGAAATACTTTAAGCCTGTATCACATCACTTGGACTGCTCCAGCATGCGGAGCAGTGGCAGCTCGGCGCGGGCGCGGAGGGATTCCTCCATCTCGACGCGGGGTTGGAGGGTGTCGAGGCAGTCGCGGAGTTTTTCCAGTGTGTTCATTTTCATGTAGCGGCAGTCCGCGCAGGCGCAGCGGTCGGTGGGGCCGGGGATGAGGTTCTTGTCCGGGCACTCCTTTCGCAGGCGATGGAGCATGCCGCTCTCGGTGACGACGATGATGTCTTTCACCGGGGCGTTTTTGCAGTAGGAAATCATTTTCTCCGTGGAGCAGACCTCGTCGGCTAACAAACGCACCGCCTGCGGGCACTCCGGGTGGGCGACGACGAGGGCGTCCGGATACTCCGACTTGATGCGGTTGATAGAGTCACGGGTGAACTCGACGTGGACATAACAATTGCCTTTCCACAGGTCCATCTTGCGGCCGGTTTGTTCCATAACCCAGGCACCGAGGTTTTCGTCGGGAACGAAGAGGATCGGTCTGTCGGCTGGAGCCTGGTTGACGATCTTCACCGCGTTGCCCGAGGTGCAGATCACGTCGCAGAGCGCTTTGACGCCGCCGGAGCAGTTGATGTAGGCGATGACGTAGTAGTTCTTTTCCGAGTTTGCCTTGAGAAACGCTTCTAGTTCTGGGGCGGGGCAGGATTGTTCGAGCGAGCAGCCGGCGTCAGCATCCGGCAGGACGACGATTTTGCCAGGGTTCACGATCTTCGCCGTTTCCGCCATGAAGTGCACGCCGCAGAAGGCGATGACGTCGGCGTCGGTGGCCTTGGCATGATAGGCGAGGCCCAGCGAGTCTCCCACGTAGTCGGCCACATCCTGGATCGCGCCGATCTGATAGTTGTGTGCGAGGATGACGGCGTTCCTGGACTTCTTGAGGGCCAGGATTTCTTCCTTGAGATCGAGGGAGGCAGCGGGCATGGCGGGAGTGGTTGGATGGTTATTTCGGGGCGGCCTGGACCATCTCGATGGTGCCGGTGTGCTTGGCGCCGGGTTTCACAACCAGCGAGGTGGTGCGGACGAGTCCCTGGAGATGGGCGCGTTTTTCGAGAGTGACGGCACCGGTGCAGGAGATCTGGCCGCGGACGCTGCCGTCGATGAATGCGGTGGCGGCGTTGACGGGATTGAGGAACTCGACTTTCGCTCCCTTTTCCACGCGGAGATTCCGACAAGTGACCTTGCCGATGATCTTGCCGTGGCTGCGGATGATGAGGTCACCGCTGCATTCGACCGAGCCGGCCAGTTCGCCGAGAACGGTGAGGTTGTGGCATTGGAGGGTGACGCCGGCGACGGAGCCGGTTTTCTGGATGATCACATCGCCGCAGGTCTGGATGCGGCGGTTCCAGGGTTCGGTGATTTCGTAATCGATCAGGCTGATGTAGCCGCTGCATTTCGGGCATTGGCTCGACTGGGCCTCTGCGACGGTGGTGTAGCTGTAGCCGCAGGTGAAACAACGGATCTCACGCGGTGGCTTGACCGGATTGAAAAGCCGCATGAGGAAGGAGCGCGGCGGAGGAACGACCGGACCGCGGCGCAGCATCGGCTGGGTCTTTTTTGCCTCGTGCACTTGCTCAGGCTCGGGATCCGAGTCCTTGCGAGGCTTGGCGAGCCGGGTGACGGGGCGGTTCCTGACGACGCCCTTGCCTTCGCGGACCTGGAAGTTCGCGCGGCAGGAGCGGCATTGGGTCGAGACGACGAGCGCAGGCTCTGCCTGAACATGCCCGCATTCCGGGCACGTCACTTCGATGCGATGGCGCAGGGGCTCATCGGACATGGCAGAGCGGGGTTGTGTTCAGGAGGGCGATTCTTGAACGGTTAGGAAACGGTGCCGGCGAGGGTGCCTTGCTTGGGCGCTTCCGGTGAGGCTGCTTTGCCGGAAGGTTGTGCCGCCGCCGCTGGGACGTTGGCCGGGGTGCCCACGGTGGATTTTCCGACGAAAATCGCGCCTGCTTCGATGGACAGCGTCTTGGCCTTGATGTCGCCGACGACTTCGGCGCTGGACTTCAGTTCGACGCGGTCGGTGGCGGTGAGATTGCCGTGGACCTTGCCGTAAACGACCACGGTTGCGGTCTTGATCTCCGCCTTGATGCGGGCGTTTTCGCCGACGGTGAGATTGCCGTCCGAGTTGATTTCACCCTCGATCTTGCCATCGACGACGAGGTCGTTGGTGAACTTGACGGTTCCTTTGATTTCAACGTCGGTGGAGAGGACGTTGCGGGTGGCGGCTGCCGGACGAGCGGCTGCTGCGGATTGGGCAGGCTGTTGCGCACCGTAGGATGGCGGTGGCGCGGGTGCTGCGATGGGCTCCGGGTGGCGGGTGTCCGGAAGTGGAGCGGACCGTTGGGATTCGCTGTTGTCTTGGCCGATTACTTTTTTAAAC
>JBDSNC010000018.1:0-10236 GCA_039915545.1 Luteolibacter sp. | reverse complement strand
GGCTCCGGACCTGGCTGGAAGAACGCAAGAACCCCGGCCCTGTCCTCAAGCTCGACGTGGGCGGCGCCATCGCCGGCGGCGCGGACTACGATCTCATCCAATACCGCTACCTCGCCCGCGCCTATGGCACGATGGGTTTTTCCGCGCTGAACATGGGTGGCCGCGAGGCGATGATCCCGGCGAAAAAACTGGCCTCGCTCGCGGCGGTTTCCGCGGTGCCGTTGATCAGCGCTTCGCTGGTCGACACGGAAACGCGAAAGGAAGTGCTGGAACCTTATCGCATCGTCGAGCTGGACGGCTTTCGCGTGGGGATTCTCGGTGTAGTCTCACCTAACAGTGTGTCCGCGCCGGGAGATGGGTTGACCGTGCTGGGACTCAATGAAGCGATCGACCGTCACCTGCCTGCGCTGGCCGCGAAGTGTGATCTGGTGATCCTGCTGGCGTTTGCGAATGAAACGGAGATGCGCCGCCTGGCCCGCGACTACTTTGAGTTTTCGCTCATCCTCGGCGGTGACGTGGCCGGACCGACTCAGGAAATTCTCCGTGAGAACGATTCGATGATCCTCTTCACCACCAACCAGGCCCGAACGGTTGGCACGCTCACCGCCAGCGTGACCGGGGAAAAACGCAAGCGTCTGAGCAATCCTGTTTATGAAATCCGCCTGCTCGAGGAGGACATCGCACAGAGTGAGGACCTGCGCGCACTGGTGCGTGAATACCGTTCGGAAATCCGCCGCTCGCCGCTCGCGATCGATGATCCGCATGCGGAGGATCCCAACGCGATTCCAGGAGTTTCCCTGACTGCCCACTATGTCGGCTCCGCCTCCTGCCAGAGCTGCCATGGGCAGGCGCATGAAGCATGGGAAAAATCCGGTCACGCCCATGCGTTCGATACCCTCGTGAAAACCGGCTCCGACGCTGATCCGCATTGCATCAAGTGCCACACGGTCGGTTTTGGGCAGCCATCCGGTTACCGCCGTCCGCTGGGTGGCGAATCGCTGGTCGACGTCGGCTGCGAGTCCTGTCACGGACCGGCCAGCGAGCACCTCGACAAGTATCTTCACGGGAAAGCCACTTCCTTCAAATTCCGCCCGATCGGGCCGGGGGATTGCAAGTCCTGTCACTACGGCGAGTTTTCCCGACCCTTCGTTTGGGAGAAATTCTGGCCCGGCATCGCCCACGGCAAGGAATCCGCTCCCAGGAAATAGACGTGTGCGAGATTTTCCTCTGACACGTCATCGCGTAGGGGCGGGCTAAAAATCTTTCCAAACAGGCAGGATTCCCTTAAAAAATCCCGCGATTCCCGCCCGGAACATTGACGGGGAGGGTCACCGGGCACGGAAAATGCAAAGCTCTCCCCCCAAATGCTTTTCACCAGCCTTCCCTTTGTCATTCTGGTCCTGATCACCTTCGTGATCTACTATCTGCGGCCCCTGAGGTCGTTGCAGGTGATCATACTGACGGCGGCGAGTTTCCTCTTTTACTCATGGGAGGCGCCGCTGCTGGTGATCCTGCTGATCCTGTCGATCCTGATCAACGTGGTCACCAGCTACAAGATCGCCACCGGGAAAGTTTCCTCGCAGAAATTCTGGGCGATCATGGGCGTGAGTCTCAACCTTGGGCTACTGCTCCTGTTCAAATACGGACCGCTTGTCGCAAAGACGCTCTTCGGCGGTGACCACGGGTCTGTCGGCCATTTCCTGGTGACCATTCCGCTGCCCATCGGCATTTCGTTCTTCACGTTCCAAGGCATCAGCCTGGTGGTCGAGGTTTTCCGCTCGAAGCAGCCGAACGACCCTTTCGGCTATCCGGAAATGGTGCCGGATTCATTCGTCGAGCACTTGAAACACACCATGCTTTTCAAGGCGTTCTTCCCCAGCCTCGTCGCAGGCCCCATCATCAAGGCGCACGAGTTCTATCCGCAGATCGTGCCGAAAGAGTTTTCCGGGATCAACTGGCAGGTCGTTTTCCGGTCGCTCGTCACCGGTTATTTCCTGAAAATGGTCATCGCGGACAATCTCAAGGACGCCACGTTCTGGATCGAGTATCCGTATTTCCTCAACGAGTCGCCGCTCACGCTCATTTCCCTGCTCTTCGGCTACTCGATGCAGATCTTCGCGGACTTCGCCGGCTACTCGCTCATCGCCATCGGGCTCGCGGCGTCGTTCGGCTACGTGCTGCCGCAGAATTTCAACTACCCGTATATCTCCCGCTCGTTCACCGAGTTCTGGCAACGCTGGCACATCTCGCTATCTACCTGGCTCCGCGAGTATCTCTATATTCCGTTAGGAGGAAACCGCAAGGGCAACGTCCGGACCTATCTGAATCTCTTCATTGTCATGTTCCTGGGCGGCCTCTGGCATGGCGCGGCTTGGAGCTACGCGGTGTGGGGGAGTTTCCACGGACTTGCACTCGCCTTGGAACGCTTCGGGAAAAACTGGATCCGCTTCCCGAAGCATTGGCTCGTCGGAGTCGTTCAAGCCTTGCTGGTATTCTCGTTCGTCACCCTCGCCTGGCTGCTGTTCAAGCTGCCGAAATTCGAGCACGTCATCGCCTACCTCGGTGCCATGTTTCACAGTCGCGCCGAGACGAAATACTGGCTGATCGGTCACGTCGTCACCTATTCAATTCCAGTGCTCGGCTACTACGCCTGGTATCTGCTCAAACAGCGCAAGCCCGGCGTCACCCGCTATGAATTCGTCATCTTCGCACTGCTGCTGACTGCCATCATCCTCGACAGCGGCACGACCGGTGCCTTCATCTACTTCCAATTTTAGAAAGGAGCCGACGCATGATCAAAAAATCACTCATCACCGCGCTGGTCTTCCTGCTGGTCTATCATTTCGCACTGCCTCACCTTTCCCGTGACTACTACTGGATCGCCGGCCAGCAGCGGGCGAACTACCTGCGCGCCCAGAAGTTCGTCCACGACACACCCGCCGATGCCAACGTCATCGTCGGCTCCTCGATGGCCAACACGCTCAGCGACGAAATGCTCGCCGGAAAATACGAAAAACTCACCTTTCCCGCCGGCGGTTCGTTCACCGGTCTGGAAATCATCGCCGGCACCGGGAAGCATCCAAAGGTCCTCTGGATCGAGTCCAACACCCTGCTGCGCGACGCCGACAAGAGCATGCTCGACGACGTGCTGAGCCCGTGGCGGCGCAAGCTCCGTGACACTTCGCCCGTCTTCAAAGAGGAAGGGCGCCCGTCGAATTTCGAAGTCGGCTTTTTCAACGAACTCGTCGGGAAAATCTGCCACGGCTTCTCTAAAATCACCGGCGCTCCCAAGAAGCCGAAAACCGCCGAGCACGTGACCGATCCCTCCGTTTTCGCCGACATCATGAAGGTCAACCGCGAGCACCTCGATCGCGCCCCGTCGGAAACAGTCCTTACTTCAAAGGTGAACCACTTGGGAGAACTCATCGACCAACTAACCCGCAGCGGCACCACGTGCATCCTCTTCGAAATGCCCTTCGATTCCACGCTGAAAGACCTCGCCGAACCCATGGCAGTTAGGACTGCCATGGAAAAACGTTTCCCGTCCTGGAAATATCACTGGTTCACGCTCGATCACGATCACGCCTATCAGACGACCGACGGCGTCCATCTTGTGAAATCGGAATCCGACAAGGTCACCGGGGCAATGCTGCAAGAAGCGGATGCTCTCAAGTAGTCCGGCATGATCATTGCGGTGGTGAAACACGCATCGCGAAATCACGGATCGCGGGTTCGATGATCCCGTCACCCACATCGAACAAATCGTTGTGACCCGCTCCGGGGATGCCGAGGAACCGCTTGTCCGTCACCGTCGCCGCTTCCACGAGTTTGCGACCATGGGATGGGGAAATCAGCGTGTCATCCTCGCCGTGAATCACCAGCAACGGACACTTCACCTGCGGGATGCGCTTCAGATTGGGAAACCGGTCGCACGGCAGGATCGGGATCGGAATCCTCACCGCGAACGCCGAAGTGAACGGTGATAAAAGAATCAAACCCGCCGGCGTTTTCCGGGATGCCAGCCAGACGGAAGGCCCGCCGCCGACCGAGCGGCCGACGATGATGATCTTCGATGGTGCAATGCCCTTGGTCTTCGTCAGGTAGTCCCATGCCGCGTCGATCGCCGCCTCGCAGGTGCGTTCCAGCGGCTTGCCGGAGGAGAGTCCGTATCCCGGGAAATCGTAAGCCATCACGCCGAAGCCTTCGTTCTCCCAGATTTCCGCGAGACCGGACACGTCGCCCAGATCTTCGGCGTTGCCATGGGTGTAGAGCAGGGTGGGGAAGCCGGGTTTCGCCGGAAGGTGGATCGCTGCGATCGAATCGCCCGAGGTGGTGGAGAATTTCAAAATCCGCGAGCTCTCCTCATAGCCCGGCGGTGGGGGAAAGAAGAACAGCTTCTCCGCAAAGAACACCGCGATGATCAGCAGGCAGCCGTAGATGAAAGCCAGCGACTTGAGCGGGCGCTTCCAGCTCCAGGTGCCTATCAGCCACTTCCTCCATTCCATGTTTGGAAGTGTGCGGGATCCCCAAAAAGTAGTAAAGGACTTCAATCCTGGACAACTTTTAAGATGGCTGCCGGCACCGCGTGGTGATATTGGCGTGTTTCATGAACCGGAGAAAATTCATCGGACTATCGGCAGTAGCGGCGTCGGTTGCGGCGGTGCGGGGCGCGGGCGAGGAAACGGCGGCAAAGCCGTTGCTCACATTCGGCCTGATCACGGATGTGCAATACGCGGATGTCGATCCGAACGGAGAACGGCACTACCGGGAATCCGTGCCGAAGCTGAAGGCGGCGGTGGATTCCCTGTCGAAGAAAAACCTGCCGTTCACACTCCACCTCGGGGATTTCATCGACCGGGATTTCGCGGGTTTCGATGTGATGCTGCCGCTGCTCGTCCCGCTCGGCCATCCGGTCCGTCATCTGTTGGGAAATCACGACTACACGGTGACCGATGGCGAAAAGGGCCGGGTCGTGGAGAAGCTCGGCATGCCGCACGATTACTACACGCTGCACGAGTCCGGCGTCCGCTTCGTGATGATCGATACCAACGACCTCTCGATTTACAAATACCCCGCCGACAGCCCGCAGACCCGCGATGCGGATACGATGCTGAAAAAACTCGCTGCGGATGGCCTCAACGCCGCGAAAAAATGGAACGGCGGAGTTTCCGAAACCCAACTCGCGTGGCTGGAAAAGGAACTCGCCGCTGCCGAGATGGCGAAGGAGCCGGTGATCCTCTGCGGTCACCACCCGCTGATCCCGGCCGATGGAAACCAGTTGTGGAACAGCGATGTGTTGTTGGCACTGATCGACAAGCACCCGTCCGTCGCCGCCTATTTCTGCGGCCACCAGCACGCCGGAGCGGAGGTGGTGCGGAACGGCATTCCCTTCATCACGTTCAAGTCCATGCTGCACGAGCCGGGCGTGAACTCGTGGTCGGTGATCCATTTGTACAAGGAAAAGTTGGAAATCGAAGGCTACGGCCGCGAGGTTCCCCGCGTGATTCCACTGAAAGCGTAAGAGGCTCTCTTAAAATGGGCAGGGACCGTTCTCCGCAACGGTCCGGCGAATGCGGGTAGAACGATAATGACCATGAAGCGCTTGAAAATCCATTCAGGGTCGGTCGTTCATTTCCCATTCTCGCGGACCGCCCGGAGGTCGATCCCTGCCAACGATATGTCTTCGACCACTTTCAGTGCCGGCCGTTCGGGCCGCCGCCGCCCCGAGCCTCGGAAGACAGGGGGCGTCGGCCGCCCTCGGAGCGATCCAACACGGCGCATTCAAGCGCGCGGTGGTCCGTCCGCGAAGGTTTCCGAGGTGACAGTATTTTCACCCGGCCTTGCGGTGGGCGCATTGCCGTGCTAACCCCACGGGCACATGGGCTTGTCAGATCGAGATTATTACCGGGAGGATACCCGCGGCGGCCAGGGCCCGTTCGCGCAGCTCACTCCCGTGGTGAAATGGCTGCTCATCCTCAATCTCGGGATTTACTTTCTGGACACTCTCGTCCTGAAAAACGCGAGCGAGGAAAACGGCCCGATTCGCACGTTCGGAGCTTTTGCGATCCAGCGCGCGGTTTTTCAGGGGCGGATCTGGGAGTTCGTCACCTTCCAGTTCATCCACGGTTTTCTCGGTCACGTGTTGTTCAACTGCATTGGGATCTTCTTCTTCGGCCCTTGGATGGAACGCTGGTGGGGATCGAAAAAATTCCTGTTATACTATCTGCTTTGCGGCGCGGCGGGAGCGGTGTTCTTCACCCTGCTTGTCCTGGTAGGAATTCTACCCCACGGCAATTACGAGAGCAGTCTGGTCGGCGCGTCCGCCGGCATCTACGGCATCTTCATCGGCGTGGCGATGATCGCGCCAAACCTCCGAGTATCGCTGCTATTTCCTCCGATCGAACTCTCAATGCGCCAGCTCTCGATCGGACTGCTGGTCATTTCCGTGGGCTCGATCATCTTGAAAATCGGCGGCAACGAAGGCGGTGAGGCGGGTCATCTGGGCGGGGCGATTCTCGGGTTTGTCCTGATGCGTTTCCCCCAGTTGCTGGGACGTCGCTCGGAGATCGAAATCGTGCGCCCTAAGGCATTTTCCCGCTCACCCGAAGCGAAACTCCGGCCGCGAAGCACGATGGAAAAGGAGCAGGACACCGAGCTCGACCGCATTCTCGACAAGATTTCCGCGCAGGGTTTCCAGAGCCTCACTGACGAGGAAAAGGCCACTCTCCAGCAGGTTTCCGAATCCCAAAAATCCCGATGATGACCGACGCCGAAATGATCGACTGCCCGGACGCCGGGAAGCAACTCGACCGCCTCCGGGCCATCATGCACCGCCTGCGTGCGCCCGGCGGTTGCCCGTGGGATGCCGAGCAAACGCACGAATCCATTGTCCCGAATCTCATTGAGGAGGCCTACGAAACGGTCGATACCATCCAGCGCGGCGATTACGAGCACCTCAAGGAAGAGCTCGGCGATCTGTTGTTGCAGGTCGTTTTCCACAGCGAGATCGCCGAGGAGGCCGGGCGCTACAATCTGGACGACGTGGCCCGCGGGATCAGCGAAAAGCTCGTCCGCCGCCATCCGCATGTTTACGGCCAGAGCAATGCCGCCACGACGGACGCGGTTCTCCAACAATGGGACGAGATCAAGCGTGCGGAAAAGGGCGACGAGGAGAAATCCTATCTGCACGGCGTGGGCAAGGGATTGCCCGCCCTGATCCGTGCCGCGAAGCTTCAGAAAAAAGCGGCGAAAGTCGGCTTCGACTGGCCGGTCGAAACCGGTGTGATGTCGAAAATCCGCGAGGAACTGCTGGAACTCGAAGCCGCCATCGACGCGCAGGATCTGAACGGCGTGACCGAGGAAATGGGCGATCTGATGTTTTCCATCGTGAATCTGGCGCGCTTCCGCAACGCCGATCCGGAAGTGATCATGGCTTCCGCAAACGCGAAATTCGAAGGCCGTTTTGGCGAAATGGAGCGTATCCTCGCCGCCGCCGGACTCACTCTGGAAGCGGCGACGCCCGACCAGATGGAGGACGCGTGGGAGGAAGCGAAGAGCCGCCGGATTCCGTGATCCAAGCGGGCGCATCCGGGGTGAGCTTAATTTCTCGCCTTCCGGCATCCGAAAGTTAGGCTGGCGCGAACAAACGATGCCGCCCTTCCTTCTTCCTTTCACGCTGGTCATACCGATGCTGCAGGTGGCATGCGCCGTCCACGCCTATCGTCGCGGCAAGGAATATTTCTGGTTCTGGATCATTCTGATGTTCCCGCTGCTGGGGACGATTGTTTATTTTATCGCGGAAATTCTGCCTGAATGGAAACGCACCGGACAGCCGTCACGCGTGATGGATGGAATTCCCTTCCTTGCCAGCCGTGAGCTGGATCGCCTGGAGGAACAACTCGAAGACGTGCCCACCACCGCGAACCAGCTCAACCTCGCGGAAGCCTGCATCCGCCGGGGTAAACCGCAACGCGCGATCGAACTCTATCGGGAGTGCCTGAAAGGGCCGCACGAGAACGACATCAATATCCTGCGCGGTCTCGCGCAGGCGCTGCTGACCTCTGAAAAATGGTCCGATCTGTTGGACGTTTCCGGCGAGATGCGGCCATTGTTGGGGGAGCGGGAGATCAACGAGGTGCTCCGTCTGGAGGCGATCGCTCTCGACGGAATGGGCCACACCGAGGACGCGGAAAAGCGCTATCTGCATCTGATCGATTCTCTGCCTGGCGAGGAAATCCGCTGCCGCCTCGCCGGCATGCTCGCTCGCGAAGGCCGTGACGACGAAGCGCGCAGGCATTTCGACACCCTTCAGCGGCATTTGAAGCGCGGGAACCGGTATTATCGGAGCAAAAACAAATATTGGGGGCGGTCTTGTGCCACTTGGTTGAAATTTCTCGACTCCAAAAAGGCAAAACCCTGAGCCGGGGCTTTCCGCTGATGCGGTGCTTGCCAGTTTCGCGAAGCGTCCTAACTTCAGCCGCGTGAACGATTCATATCCAGTTTCCCCGCCGCGCGCTTGGGCGGAAATCGACCTCGGAGCGATGCGGAAAAATCTCTCCGTCGCCCGCGAAACCTTCGGCGGCGGTGCGTTGATGGCGGTGGTGAAGGCGGGGGCCTACGGTCACGGGCTGGAGGAAATCGCGAAGGCGCTGGAGAGCGAGCATATCGCGTTTTTCGGTGTCGCCAACGTCGGCGAGGCCCGCCGCATCCGGAATGCAGGCGTGGAAACGCGGATCTATCTGCTCGGTGCCACCTGGTCCGAGGAGCGTGAGGAAATCGTCGCCCGTGACTGGACTCCGTGTATTTCCACGATCGAGGAGGCCGGGCAGTTCGACCGCCTCGCGGCGAAATACGGAAGACGGCTCAAGGCCCACATCGCCGTCGATACCGGCATGGGCCGTGGCGGATTTGTGGCGGATCATCTGGTGGAATCGCTGCGGAAACTGGAGCTTTTGGAAAATCTGGAGATCGAGGGGATCGGCTCGCATCTGCCGTCGGCGGACGAGGATGTGGAGTTCACGAAAAGCCAGTTTGCGAGGTTCCGGGCGATCGTTGACGAGCTCGGCGGTCCCGCGCGTTTCAAATGGATCCATCTTTCCAACAGCGCCGGCCTGCTCGGTTATGACCAGGGTGTCTGCAATCTATCACGTCCCGGGCTGATGCTGTACGGTGTCTCGCCGCTGCCGGGTTTTCAGGAAAAACTGAGCACGGTGATGACGCTGAAATCCCGCGTCACGCTGGTGCGGACCCTGCCGGCGGGGCATGGCGTTTCCTACGGGCGGCAGTTCGTCACGACGAAGCCGACACGGGTCGCCACCGTGGGCATCGGCTATGGCGACGGCTATCCGCGCGCTGTTTCCGGCAAAGGCGCGGACGTCTGGCTGCGCGGCCGACGTTTCCCGATCCTCGGCCGCGTCACGATGGACCAGCTCATGGTCGATGTGACCGGCGCTGACGATGTGATGGAAGGCGACGAAGTGGAAATTTTCGGCCCGAACATCCCGGTGGACGAAATCGCGGTGAAAGCGGAGACGATCGTGTGGGAGATTTTCACCTGCATCACGCCGCGGGTGATGCGGTGTCATGTTTGAAGAAGTTGAGAGTCTTTGGTTGAGAGTTGAGCGAAAGAGAAGAGATTTCTGACTATCAACTCTCAACCAAAGACTCTCAGCTTCTTCAAAAAAACACCCGGTCTCCTGTGAAGAAGGCCGGGTGTTGTTGAAAAGGTTATGAGTGGAGGGCTGGATTACCAGTCGCCGCCGCCGCCGCCGCCTTTATAGCCGCCGCCGCCACCTTTGTAGCCGCCGCCACCGCCACGGCGATCACCGCCGCCGCCGTAACCGCCACCACCGCCGCCGCGACGATCACCGCCGCCGCCGCCACCACCGTAGCCACCGCCGCCGCCGCCGCCGCCACCACGACGTTCACCGCCGTAGCCACCGCCACCGCCGCCACCTGGACGGAAGCCGCCTGGTTTTGCTTCTTTAGGCTCAGAAGCATTCACGCGGAGAGCGCGGCCCTGATAGTCGTAGCCGTTGAGAGCTTCGATCGAAGCGTTCAGTTGGCTCTGGTCGCCGAGAGTCACGAAAGCAAATCCCTTGGATCTGCCAGTTTCGCGGTCGGTGATGATTTTGACCCGTTCAACAGGTCCATAAGCGGCGAAGAGGCCAGTAACGTCTTCTTCAGTAGCAGTGTAGGGCAGGTTGCCCACGTAGATGTCCATTTTTGTCTATTCTT
>JBDSNC010000285.1:0-21779 GCA_039915545.1 Luteolibacter sp. | reverse complement strand
TTCGGATGCAATGTGAACAATGTCTTCCGTGGACGCTGGCATAGCAAAAGTTCCCATCCAGTTGTTGATTTTGCAATACCCAACTTCTTTTTGCCCTCAAGTCCCGGGCAGCTTCAGCTTTTCCAGCTCGTGGTCGATGATCCGCTCGCACTCCTGTATCTGCAACAGCCGGCGGGTGCGCGCCTCTTCGGCGAGCTGCTCCAGCGTGTCGATGTCGTAGAGATAAACTTCCTCGATCTCGCCCACCGCCGGATCGATGTCGCGGGGCACGGCGATATCGATGAAAAACAGCGGCCGGTATTTCCGCGCGCGGCGGACTTTTTCCACCTCCTCGCGATGAACGATCGCATGCGGCGCACCGGTCGAGGAAATCACCACGTCCACCCGCTCCAGCACTCGCTGCCAATCATCGAAACGCACCGCGCTGCCGCCCATTTCCGTGGCCAGTTCCTGCGCCCGATCGAACGAGCGGTTTGCCACGAAAATCGATCTCGCCCCGCGCGATACCAAACTCTGCGCGGTGATCCGGCTCATTTCACCGGCTCCCAGAATCATCACCTCGCTGTTCTTCAGGTGTCCGAAAATCTTCTCCGCGAGGTCCACCGCCACGTTGCCGACCGAGGTGGAGCCTTCCTGAATCGACGTCTCCGTGCGGACCTTTTTTCCGACTCCGAAAGCGCGTTGGAACAGCTTGTTCAGCACCGCTCCTGTAGCCCCGGCATCGAGCGCCGCGCCATACGCCTGCTTCACTTGGCCGAAAATCTCCGTTTCCCCGAGCATCATCGAGTCCAGCCCGCTCACCACCCGGCACAGATGCCGCGCCGCCTCGGCCTTTTCCTTCCGGTAGAAATGCGCCGAAACGCTCGAATCCACGTGGATTTTCTCCGCCAGCCGCGTCTCGATCAGATGAAACGCACTCTCAGCACTCTCCGCCGCCAGGTAGAACTCCGTGCGGTTGCAGGTGGAAATCACCACGCCTTCCGCTGCTTCCGCCAGCGCGACCAGTTCGTGCGCCGCCTCGCCGAGCTTTGGCGTGCCCACGGCAAACCGCTCGCGCACCTCCACGGGGGCGGTGCGGTGGTTGAGACCGAGGCAGAGAAGTTCCATCAGACGAATGCGAAAACCACCAGTGAGAGAATGAAAAGCGCCACCGCCGACAGCGAAAGCCGTCTGCCCGTCAACCCCCGCACCGTCTTGATTCCGATCAGGAAAACATAACTCACCCACACGGCCACGGCCACGATCAGGTGCCCGTTCGCGCCCGTCGTCCGCGGCATCAGGAAACCGGCGATGATCCCGATCGTCAGCAGCACCCCGCCCAGCCACAGCAGCCGCTCCAGTGATACTAGAAGCTCTCTCACCGGCGGCAAATTCCGGAAAAGGCCGCTCTTCAGGTGATGCTCTTTAAGCTGATGGTCCAGCACCAGAAACATCACCCCCGCCACCGCCGCCAGCGCCAGTGCGCCGTAGGCCAGCACCGACATCGCCGAATGCGTCTCATGCCAAGCGTTTCCGCCGATCACCCGCTGCGGGTTCTCCGCCAATTTCCCCGGCACCAGGGCGAAAATCTGGAACAAAACCACCACCGGCGCCGTGAAAACTCCCAGCAACGAAATCCGATAAGCCGGCCCCACCAGCAGGTAAAACAAGGTCAGCGACCACGCCAGAAACGCCAGAATTTCCCCGATCCCCACCAAAGGACAAGCCGCCCGCATCTGCCCGCGCACCGAGAGAAATCCGAGCTGACAGGCAAACGCCGCCACCATCCAGAACACCGTCATCCGGCTCCGGTGCCCCTTGTGCACCGAGATCATGCCCCACACCGCACCAACGGCGGCGAGCAGGGTGGCAGCGATGAGAAACCAGCGGTCCATGCCCATCCATGGAGTCCCCGCGCCCATCGTGCAAGCCGAAGAAGCGGAATGTCTCGGCGGCTCCCGGCACCCGCCAGGCATGATCCGCCCTGCAAAGGGGGCCCGCCTACATGCGGGGGATGGGTATTTGCATGCAAATGGCCACTTTTTGTTAAAAGTGCTGAAATTCCGCATTTCACATCGGAAATTCGATCAACGCTGCCGCTTCCGCTTGGCTGACCATCGGTCACGCGCTCAGAGTGCCTTGGAAGCTGGAGAGGAATCCGGCGTTTTACCCCAATCTGGAAATGAATTACCTCGGTTTGTTCGCTCTTGTCAGTTCGGTGGCGGCCTTCGCTGTTTCCCAAAAGCAGCTTTCCAGAAAATCCGTAACAGTGCGTTGGGCCGCGCTGGGAATCTTCGCGGTGCTCTCGCTGCCGCCGATCTTGTTCGCTGTTTATTACCTCCACGTCTTGCCCGAGAAGGCATGGTTTTACACTCTCCGGTCTTGGAGCGGATCTGAATTTTTCGTGATCTTCTTGGGTGCTGCGGGTGGCGCATTGGCCTCGCTACTCCCGAGGCGGGTGTTGGTGCTGCCGTTGTTGTTTGCGTTCGGAATAGGCCTCATCCCGTATCTGAAGCAGGCCATCAATCCGCTCGATACCCGGCAACTTCAGAATCGATGGGAAGGCGATTCCTGTTTGCAATCCACCGACTCCACCTGCGGCCCTGCCAGCACGGCGACGATTCTAAGGAATCTCGGCGTGGATGCCACGGAGCGGGAAATCGCACGGGCGGCGTTCAGCACTGCCAGCGGGACCGAGGCATGGTATCTTGCCCGCTACGTCCGTTCCCGTGGATTGGACGCCAGATTTGATTTCCAACCGACATTCTCAGCTTCCGCGCAATTTCCCGCGATGGTGGGCGTGCGCATCGGAGGATTTGGCCATTTTGTGGCCGTCCTGGACGTGAGCGACGGGCGAGTGACCTACGCAGATCCTCTGAGCGGAAAAATGCGCCTGCCAATCGGGGATTTCCTCAATCGCTACGAGTTCACCGGATTCCACATGAGTGTAACCAGTCGGTGATACTCAGAGGGTTGCCAAACGCCTCCGCATGGGCCTGTAGCTCAATGCGGTTCAGGACGGCGAAGTATCTGAAAGAGGGATCTGAAATCTCCGGAATCCAAAATCAAAATTCCCTGAATCCCAGCGGGATTGCCAGATCTTAGCCCGGGGTCGAGCGCTAGCGACCACCCCGGGTTCGTTGGTATCATTGCAATGCCAAGATCGCGGCATGTCACGCAGACGCCACACCGACAAAGAGAAGGCCCGCATCATCCGGGAGTTTGGGAATCACTATGGCAGCACGGCGGACTTCTGCCGCCGACACAAGATTTTCTGTCAGACTTTCACGAACTGGCGACGACGGGCCGAAGCCTCCCTTCCGATCAGGGAAGAGCCGACCGAGTTCCTCGAGTTCGAGCTCGGAGCCACGTGCGACCCACCGGCTCCCGCCGCATCAGGCCCAGCGCCGTCGGCAAGAGGAACTGGTGGTTCGTAGGCAGCGCCGAAGCAGGAAAACGCTCTGCGGTCATGTATCCCCTGCTCATCCTGCTCATCCTGCTCATCCTGCTCATCAGCGCCCGCAATCACGGAGTCGACCCGCAAGCCTAGCTGGCCCGCTTCTCAAAGCGGTGATGCTCACCGCACTCCAAAGTTTCCGCCCGCGGCGGGACACCAAAGCCCATTTGCGGACGCTGTCTCGCATTTTGAATTTTACACAGCACTAGTTTCGTTCCCAATCTGGGAAGTTAGGCAACGTGCCTTTCTGTAACTGGTTGAAAATGAAAGGAAGTACGAGGACTGGGACTCGAACCCAGGACCAATTGATTAAAAGCCAACTGCTCTACCAACTGAGCTATCCTCGCCTTCATTTCCCGCGTGCGGGGGCGGGACAATTAGGAGCCCGCCGGACTCTTGGCAAGCTGATTATTGTTAAAATATCCAAGAATTTGATTTTTTCAAGTTCCGGGGTGATTGAGCCGGAGCGGGAAGGGGAAATCAGGCTTACGAGCGCTTGGGGAGGTGCCAGGGCGGATTCTTTTCGAGCTGTTGCTTGAGCTCGGGGGATTCCGCGGCGGCGGCTTCGAGAAAGTAGGGGAAAACGACGATGAACTGGAGCGTGAGGGCGCAGAAAAAGAGGATCACGTGGGCGGTGACTCGTGCCGGTTTGAGCGGCTGGACAAGGACCTTGTGGCCGCCGACGTGGTCCCACAGCGTGCTGCCGAGGCGCTTGGTGGTGAAGTAGCTGAGCACCTGGCAGAACAGGGCGAGCAGGTCCCAGCCGAAGCCGATGCCAGTGAATAGAACGCGCGCTGAGCGGCGGGTGGCATCGGCGAGGCTGAGCAGGGAGCCGTCGAGGTTCACGACTTTGAGGCCGAGCAGCCATTTTCCCGGAGTGGTGCCGAAGTGGTGAATGAGCAGGGTTTCCAGAATGAACCAAGGCACGTAATGCGGGAACATGACCCAGGGATTGGTCATGGTGGCCCGGATGTCGCGGCCGGTCGCCCATAGGGTGAACCACCAGATGCCGGCGAAGAGCGAGAGATCGAGCCAGCGGGCCCAGAAGCGCCTGCCGATCACTTGCTGCTGCGGCAGAGGTGGCGGGAGGTCGCCTGCGGGTGGCAACAGGGGTTCGGGAACCGTCTGCGGGCTTTGGTAGGGCTGGGTGAGCTGGAACTCGCGCTTGAAGAGGTCGATCTCGCCGAGCGGCATCCATGAGGCCAGCCCCTCATGCCAAGCGGGCGTGGTGGGATCGAGCTGGCCGTCCTCGATCTTGTGGCGGACTTCGTAGTCATGGATGGGGCCGGTTTTCTCCCCGTTGCGGATGATCCAGATGTCCATGGTTCAGAGGTTCCGCAGGGATTTGGCGGCGTCGCTGCGGGAGGCGAAAAACGCGGGGACCAGCGCGGCGAGCGAGCAGAGGACAAAGGCCATGAGGGCGATCTTGGCCTGTTCCCAAGGGTCGTTGAATGCGGGCAGGGTATCGAAACCAACGAAACCTGAGGTGAAGGGATCGAAGCCCAGCATACGGAAAATGTCCTGAATCTCCTTGCGGAAATGAATGACCAGGCGGCCGAATCCCACGCCAAGAAGGGCTCCGAAAAATCCGAGTATCATACCCTGATAGAGAAAGACGCGGACGATCTGGTCGGGAGCGGCACCCAGGGCTTTCATGACACCGATCTCGCGGCGTTTCTGAATAGTGACGGTGTAAATATTGGCCATCATTGAAAACGCGGCTACCAGGACGATGAAGGAGAGCGAGAAATACATCATCACCCGCTGCTGGTTGATGAGCTGGGAGAAGCCTTTGACCTGAGGTTGGTCGCCCCATGCGAGAGCGGTCCAGTCCTCGCCCAGGATGTTTTGGGCTTCGGCTGCGACCTTGTTCGCTTGATAGGCATCATCAAGCCGGAGGGAGATGCCTTGGACCGCATCGCCCAATCCGGATAGATCCTGCGCAAGGGGCAGGGGGATGAAGAGATCCGGAGTGACGGTCATCTGGGAGGCCTTGTAGACTCCGACAATCTGAGCTTCCTTGGGCAGCACGATGCTTTTGAGGCTCTTGAGGATCTCGCCATCCATTTTTTCGGCTTCCGTGGAATCCAGTGCGGAGATGGCTTTTTCAACGTCCGATTTCTGGGCTGCCGTGAAGCGATAGATACCGGCGATTTCGTTTTTCTCGCCGGCCTCCATGGCCACCAACAAGGTGCCGAGGAGATCGATTTCGGGTTGGCGGATGTCCTCACCGCGCAGGAGATCGAAGGCATTGTAGATCTCGGAGAAGGAGTCGATTTTGACGGTGAAATTCTCTCCGCTCGGTTTCCAAAGTGCTTTCAGCGAATCGGTCGCCTGTTTCCATGGGGCGGCGAATGCTTCGCGCAATACCGGCTTTTCCGTGACCTTGTAGGCCCGCATGACCTCCTTGAAATTTCGCGTGGAGTAGAGGCGGAGTTTCTCACCAATGCCTACATGGAGCTGCTCGGCGAGGATGGAGGAAATGACCACGCGGTCGTCGATCCCAAGATCTGCGGTGGATTCCGGGTAGATTTTCAAATCGAGCATCTTATCGATGCCGGCGATCTGTGCGGGATCCGATGTATCGATGCCGCGGAAAAACACCGGACGCTGCCAGGATTCGTAATCGACGATCACGTTGTCAGTGACGAAAGCCGTCGCTGTCTCCACGTGGGGGATCTTTTTGACTTTTTCGGCGGCCTGTTTCCAGTCCGTCGTTTTCGGATCGCCGAAGTTGTTGGCTTGTTCGAGGAGGACGTGGGGAGTGAAACCGAGCAGGCGTTCCTTCACGTTGCGCTCAAGGCCGGCGTAAACGGCCATGACGACGACGAGAACGAGAACGCCCAACATCACGCCGATCAACGAGATCAGGGTAAACGAGGAAAGCATGGACCGGCGCGGGTTGAGGTAGCGCCGGGCGAGGAGGAAGCTGAAGGATCGACGTTTGATGCCGCTAGGTAATCGCTTTCCGGGGCGGTGGCAAGCGAAGCGGTGAAATCAATCCAAGCGGATTGGTTTTCAGGAATTTACCGCAAATGGTGCGATGGTCCCCGAGAGGGGGGATCTGTCCGGCGAAATCAATCTCCGCCAGGGAGGCCGAGGAGTTCGATGAGACGCTGGAGGTCGTCGTCGCCGTAGTATTCGATCTCGATCTTGCCCTTTTTCGAAGAATGCTGGATGGCGACGTGGGTGGCCAGGTGCTCGCGAAGGCGGTTGGTGATGGCGCGGACGTGGATGTCCACCTCGCGCGCGGCAGGGGCTTTTTTTGCTTCGCCGGGTTCGGCGGAATCGTTGTTGATGAAGCTCTGGGCGAGCTTTTCCGCGGCGCGGACAGTGAGCTGGCGGCGGATGATCTGGTCGGCTGCGAGGAGCTGGGTGTCCTGGTCCTTGATGGAAAGGATCGCCTTCGCATGGCCGACGGTGAGGCGGGCCTGGGCGACGAGCATCTGCACGTCCTTGTGGAGGTCCAACAGGCGCATCGCGTTGGCGACACTGGCACGGGACTTGCCGACGCGGGTGGCGATTTCATCCTGCTTGAGAGAGAACTCTTTGACGAGGCGGACATAACCGGCGGCTTCTTCGAGCGGGTTGAGGTCCTCGCGCTGGAGGTTTTCGATCAGCGCCATTTCCAACACATCGCGGTCGGATGCCTCGCGCTCGATGACGGGAACGGTGGTAAGGCCGAGTTTTTTCGAAGCACGCCAACGACGTTCGCCGGCGATGAGTTCGTATTTCCCATCGACGGGACGCACGATGAGAGGCTGGATGATGCCGTGCTGGCGGATCGACTCCATCAGATCCTCGAGCGGTGACTCGATGAACTGGAGACGCGGCTGCAAAGGGCTGGGGACGACCTGCTCGATCGGAACTTCGCGGACCCGTTTGAAATCCTCCGGGGTCGCTTCGGCAAGTGGTGCCGCCGTGCCCGCACTCTTCTTGATGAGTGCTCCGAGTCCTTTTCCGAGTGCCTGTTTCGCCATGGGGGGACAGCTTTACGCAAAGCAGCTTTGAAATCCAAGCGGATTTCCGCCAAGCTTGACGGGAGGGGGGCTTGGGGGCATCCATTGCCTTGTGAAACCAACGTTTTTCATTCTCACATTTTCCTCACTGCTGCTGGCATCCGGCACCGGCAATGCCCAGAAACCGCTCGCGCCGCTGCCTCCCGTCCGCGAGGAGGCCCCGGCAACGGCTCCAGTAGCTTCGACCGTGCCGCCGGAGGTGGTGGCATCCGCATCCGCTGCCGTTGCCAAGCTGGGGGATGAAGTGGTGCTCGGCCGCTATCAGGTGGCGGTGGACCGCATGAACCCGATGTGGAAGGAGCGCACCGCGAAGCGCATGGGCGGGATGGAGGAGCTGAACAAGCAGCTCGCCGGAGTGGCCAAGCAGATGGTGCAGCAGGGGATCAGCATGATTTCCTTCAAGCCGGTGGGGCTGCCGCGTGCGTATGAAGTCTCGCCGGGAAAAAAGGTGGAGAAGGTGAACGGGGTGGAAACCGAAAGTCTGGTTTTCAACAAGTGGCTCGTGCTCGTGCCGACCACTACGAAATTCCGGATCATGCAGAAATTGGAAAACCAAGCACCCAAAGCGTATACCATCGACAGCATCGGCTTCCAGGTGGCGATTTCCGAAAAGGGAAAAAACGACTGGACCTTCATCGATGGTGCCGGGATCTCTGTGAACGACCTGCGCAGCATGTTCGCAACTTTACCGCAGGACATGACACTTCCTCCTTTGGAAAAAAAAGAATCTCGTTAGTATCCGGCCATGGCATCAAAGAAGAAAGCTGTCTCGGAGCAAGCGGTCCTGCACCGCAAGCTCGTCGAACTCTGGAAACGCGGGCAAAGCCAGTACTGTGAGGTCCGTGATTCGGACATCCACGGACGCGGGGTTTACGCCAGTTGTTTCATCGCGAAGGAAACCAAGATCATCGAGTATGTCGGCGAACTGGTGGACAAGAAGGAAAGCGAGCGCCGCGCGCTCTCGCAGCATGCGAAGTCGCTGAAAACAGGCGATGCCGCGGTTTACATCTTCACACTATCAAAAACCTACGACATCGACGGTAACGTGCCGTGGAACACCGCGCGCCTCATCAACCACTCATGCAGCCCGAACTGCGAGGCATGGATCGAGGGCCGGAAAATCCACATCCACGCGCTCAAGGACATCAATCAGGGCGAGGAACTCACTTTCGACTACGGTTTCGACGTGGACTGTTATGAGGACCACCCGTGCCTCTGCGGGAGGAAGGGCTGCGTCGGCTACATCGTGGGACGCGGCCAATGGCCGGAACTCAAGGAGCGCCTGAAGGCAAAGGGCTGATGAACGGCGGGCGCAAACCCACGGATTTCGAAATGGCGGTCTATCAGGCCGTCCGTCTGATTCCGGCGGGAAAAGTGTCGAGCTACGGACGGATCGCGCGTGAGATTTCCCGTGGCACCGCACGCTCGGTCGGCACTGCGCTGGCGAAAAATCCCTTCGCCCCGGAAGTTCCGTGTCACCGCGTGGTCCGGGCGGACGGCAGCCTCGGCGGATTTCATGGTGAGACGGAAGGCCCGCGCATGCGGGAAAAGTCCGAAATGCTGTGCCGAGAGGGCGTGCCGTTCATCGCTGATGGGAAAGTCGATCCCTCGGCGTTCACCGGCTAACTGAATTCATCAGCCCTGCATCAGCCGCATGCCCCACCAGATGAGGGAGGCGGTGGCGGTGAGGAGCAGGAAAAGCAGCGTCATGCTCTTCGTCTGGACGCGCTGGATATTGGCGATCTCGCCGCGCGAGACGGTTTCCTCATGCTCGCGCCGCGCCTTGCGTTCCATGATTTCCGCGAGGGGAGGCATGGTGCATTCGCGTTCCTTGATTTCCAGTGCGAGGCGTTTCGGGATTTCCGAAAACTCCTTTTCCCGCAGACGGAGCTGTTGCTCGGCCTCGCGGAGTTCGTTCAACTGCAAATCTTCCTTGAAAACGGTGCTGCGGCTCATGTCGGGACGTGGCGGTTATTTCAACAGATAGACAACGAGGGCGATGCCGCCGAGAACGACGACGGGGAGATTGAAAGCGAAGCCGTTGCGGAGGTTCACCATGAATTCCGAACTCTCCGATCTGCGGCTGTTGGCGCGTCCGCGCTTCGAGGGGCGGCCGAAGATGGCCCCGCTCCGGTTGCCTTCGAAATGGGCGGCGGCCTGGTCGTATTCGTCGGCGGCGATGTCGATCGACATGGTGGCGCGCTCGAGTTTTTCGGAAAGGTTGTCGCGGGTCCAGTTTTCCGGGTTGAACTTCTGGATCTTGTCGAGGTGGGCGGCGAAGCAGACCCGGCACTGTTCGAGGTCCTCGGACTCCTGCTTCATTTCATAAAGCTCGCGGTCGATCAGGGTGAGCGAGGAGGTGAGTTTTTCCGTGAGTTCGGCCTGCTGGGAAAGGAAGTTGCGCTTGCGGGTCGTGAGCTCCTCGAGTTCGGTTTTCTTGCGCTCCAGCTCCTCGCGTTGGAGTTGGATGCGGTTGAGTTCGTCCTGGGCGTCCTTGAGCTTGCGATCGTAATCCTCGTTGCGATCGGCGTGGCCCGAGGGCATTTCCAATTGCGTCGAACGGATTTTGATGTGGTGGGTGTGTTCGCTGGGGGCTGCCATGGGTGGGAAATGTTGAAAAACTTCAACTTCATTACACAAAACGGCTCCATCCATCCAGCGAATATTTCGGATATCTTGACAAATTCCCATACCGTGCTTTTACGGCCACCACGCTTGGATCAGATGTAAAACATCGGCGCGCCTTGGTTGCTCGCGAGATTTTCCACCGTGATCTGATCGAGCGACTGTTTCAAACTCGTGGAAACCTGCTCCCACGCCCGCTTGACGGTCTGACCGGAATCACCGTCCATCGCCACGGAAACCTGGAGCAAAGCGGGATCCACCGCCTCCACCACCTGCCGCAGCGTGATCTGGTTGGACGCCCGGCCGAGCAGGTAGCCACCCGCCTTGCCGCGGCGGCTTTCGATGAGCCCCGCACGGCGTAGATCGTTGAGAATTTGCACAAGAAAGTTTCCCGACACTGCTTCGCGTTGCGCTAGGTCCTCGAGCCGTGTAAGAGTTCGCCCGTCATGGTATTTCGCAAGCTGGGCCATCGCCCTGCATGCGTACTCCAATTTCTGTGAAATCTTCATGAGCGAATCTCAACAGACCGCCCCTCAGACGGCGAGCAAGAATACAAACAAGCTTTGCGCAGGCAAAATCGTCGGCATTCAGAACCTCTGGGAAACCCTGCGCAGCGAGGCCGCGAAGGTGGCCACCGACGAGCCCACGCTCAAACATCTCGTCCACGACGTGATCCTTTCCCGCGAAAGCCTCGCTGCGGCTCTCGGCGCGCGCCTCGCCCGCCGCCTCGCCCGTGAGGATATGCCGCGCGTCGCCATGGAGCCCTTGCTCACCGGCGTTTTCGAAACCCATTCGCACATCGTCAACAGCTCGGCCCGCGACCTCCGCGCGATGTTCGAGCGCGATCCCGCCTGCTTTTCCCCGCTGGAGCCGCTGCTGTTTTTCAAAGGGTTTCTCGCCCTAACGACCTATCGCGTCTCGCACCAGCTCTGGCTCGACGGCCGCCGCTGGCTCGCGCTCTATCTGCAGAGCGTCGCCAGCGAGGCCTTCGCCGTCGACATCCACCCCGCCGCCCGGATCGGCTGCGGGATTCTGTTGGATCACGCCACCTCGTTTGTCGTTGGTGAAACGGCGATCATCGAGGACGACGTCTCCATCCTCCACGAAGTCACCCTCGGCGGCACCGGCAAGGAATGTGGCAACCGCCACCCGATCATCCGCTCCGGCGTTCTGATAGGCGCTGGTGCGAAAATCCTCGGCCGCGTGGAAATCGGCACCGGAGCCAAGGTCGGCGCCGGCAGCGTGGTCCTCAACGATGTTCCGCCGCACACCACTGTTGCGGGCGTGCCAGCCGTAATCGTCGGCGTCTCCAGCGAGGAGAATCCCGCCATCGAAATGAACCAGAAACTCGACTGCTGCGGCAGCATCTGATTTCCATGATCCGTCGTTCCATCCCGCTTCTGTTCTTCTGTCTCGCCGCCGTTTCTTGCGAAAAGGCGAAGAACCTCGCCGACCAAGCCAAGGCGGCGGTGGAAAACAAGATCTCAGGCAAAGTCGCCGAAGCCAAGGAAAGCAAGCCCGACGCCGGACTTCAGAAGCTTGTCGACCAGACTCCGGAAGGCGTCATCTTCCGCAAGGATCTGCCGTTCCCGAATCACATCGAAGTGTTGACCACGCTGCGTGAGGAAATGTCCGTCCGCTCCTATCGAACTTCCGCCATCGAGCACCACGCTGAGGATGTGAAAGGCACGAAGATCGTCATCACCAAGCTCGAACGTGCGGGTGACCAGGTCCGCTATTCGCTCGAACAATCCAGCTTCGCCGCCCCGCAGCCCGAAGGCAGCAATGCCCCAAAGCAAGCTGTCAAGGACCAGCTCAAACAGGTCGCTCCCGCGGGCAAGCCGATGATCTATCAAAAATCCGGCAGGGCCTGGCAGGGTTCCGGCAGCGACGGTTTCCGTGCAGCCGCGCTCTCAAAGCAGTTGTCGCCGGTTTTCGAACTGCTGCTGGTGGAGAACGCCCTCGCTCCGCGCACGCTGTGGTTGGGAAAACGCCGCTTCAAGGCGGGCGACAAGGTTCCCGTCGCCGAAAGCTCGTTGCCCATGCTGCTCACCGGAAAGGCGACCGGATCCTTCAATCTGACCTTCGAAAAAACCGAAGCCGTCGACGGCCATCCCTGCGGTGTGTTCGCCGTCACCGGAGATTTCAGCCGCAAGCAGTTTCCCGACTTCGAGGGCACGCTCACCGACCAGGACGTCACCATCGAGTCCGGAAAAATCTGGCTGTCGCTTCTCTATCCGATCGTCCTCCGTCAGGAGCTCGACACCATCCAGACCACCAAAACCGGTGGCCAGGGTGGTACCTCGGAGCGCGGCCAGGGCAAGGTCAAGGTCACGCTCGAACGCTCTTGGAAAATCAAATCCTAGCCCGGCTGGAAATCGCCTCGGATTCTCCACTTGCGGAGCCCGTTCCCTTGCCCGCATGATCCCGCCAATGAATGACGAAACCACGTTCTGGAAAGGCAGCCCTTCGCAGTGGCTGAACATCTGGCCCTTCACCGGAGCCGTGATTTTCGCCATGGCCGTCATTGTCGGCGGCTTGTTTTTTCCGCCCGCCTTCGCGGCGCTCCTGCTGCCGGTGGTTTACATTTTGTGGAAATATCTATCCGTCCGGACCAAGGTCTTCGAACTTACCAGCCAGCGCCTGCGCGTCACCACCGGGATCATCAACCAGAAGATTGAGGAAATCGAACTCTACCGCGTCAAGGACACCCAGATGATCCGCACCTGGTGGATGCGCCTCACCGGCCTTGCCTCCATCGTTCTGGAAACATCCGACCGCGGCCTGCCGAATCTAACGATCCCTGCCGTCCGCGGCGGGCTGGAACTCCGTGAGCAGCTCCGCAAGCAGGTGGAGCTGATGCGCGATCAGAAGCGGGTCCGTGAAATGGATTTCGAGGAAGGCCACATCGGCGACCTCGGTGATCACTGAGGTGATCAGGGTGTGAGCCAGACCCGCAGGTGATAGAACTGCGATGTGCCGACCGCCGCGGCGCTGTAAATCACGTTTTGGTCGGTCGCGATGATGTCCTCGTAGCCCGCCGGCGATGTCCATGCTCCGCTGACGAGATTGTCGATGTATTCCAATGCATAGTGCCGCGTCTTGCCGGTGTAGCCCGGACCGCTGGCGGCCTTAGCGGTGAAAGAGACCGACAACTGCCCGCTGCTGGTGACGATCATGGGCGTCGGGGACAGTTCCGCAGCCAATGGCAGCAGACCGAATACATATTCCCTGTCGTTGCTGATTCCGTCGCCATCAGGGTCGGCGGACGGATCGGAAATGGCCGGATCGGCCAACTGCTCAGCATTGAATTGAAGAGTCTGCCAATCCGCGAACGTGGTGACAGATGATGCGACACTGACCAACACCGTGTCCGAATCCGCAGAGCCTGCGGCGTTTGTCGCCCTTGCCCAGTAGCTGCTATTCGCGGTCATGACAGGTGTGGTGAAACTCCCGGTAGTCGCGTTGAGAACAGGGTTGGAGATGTCACCTGAATTCCCAACATACCACTGGAACGAGGGCGAGGTCCCGGACGCGGCAACTGCTAGTGTGGTGGTGGTGCCGCTGTTGATCGAGACCGGGGTGGGTTGGCTGGTGATCAGCGGCGGAGTGATGACTGTCACGGTTGCGGTGTTTGAAACCGCGGTGCCGGCCGCATTACCGGCCTTTGCCCAATAGGCGGTGGTGGCCGTGAGCTGTGGTGTGGTGAAACTGGCCGAGGTGGCTCCCTGGATCGGGTTGCTCAGGTCTCCGCTGTTGCCGAGATACCATTGAAATGTGGGAGAGCTGCCCGACGTTGAAATAGTTAGAGTGGCGGTCGAGCCGCTGTTGATGGTGACTGGCGCAGGATGGCCGGTGATCGCCGGGGGCGTGATCACGGTGATTGTGGCCGCATTGGAGTTGGCGGTGCCGGCCGCGTTGGTGGCTTTCACCCAGTAGCTGGTGGTGGCGGACAGGGCGGGCGGAGTGTAGCTGGCGGAGGTGGCTCCGGAAATCAGGTTCGTGGTGACGCCACTGTTGCCGATATACCACTGGAAGGAGGGGGATGTGCCGGACGCGGCGGTGGTGAGAGTCCTGGTGGTGCCGCTGTTGATCGTGGCCGAGGCGGGATGGGTGGTGAAAGCCGGGGGAATCCGGACCGTAATGGTCGCGGCGGTGGAGTTGTCGCTTCCGGCGGAGTTGGTGGCCCTTGCCCAGTAGCTGGTGGTGGTGCTCAGAGCCGGGGTGGTGTAACTCGCCGAAGTTGCTCCGGTGATGGGATTGGTGGTGGTTCCTGCAGCGCCGGTGTACCATTGGAACGTGGGCGACGTCCCGGATGCCGCCACGCTCAGTGTGGTGGTGCTGCCGCTGTTGATGGTGGAGGAGGTCGGATTGGTTGTGATGTTAGGCATCACCGCCGCCACAACGACGGAAAACGCTTTTGAAATTGATCCGCCGGAGTTCCCTGAATTTTCCCAGGCCTTGAGGGTGAAATTGAAATTGCCCGCAGTTGTGGGAATGCCGGACAAGGTGCAGGTACTGCCTGAGCTGGTTTTGGTGATACCAGGCGGAAGGCTGCCGCTGCTGATCTGCCAGCTTCCCGGATTGCCGGGTGCGCCGGTCACTTGGGCGGTGAGTGACATGCTGGAGCCGGCGGTTGCATTGAGTGGTGTGACTACCGGTGTCGGTGCGATCTGAGTCATCGTCGTGGCACCGGCGACGGTGTCATAGACACCAAGTCCGGCAACGGTGGCGACCGACCATTTCACCAATTCTCCGATGCCGGTGGTTCCCATCACGCGGGCCTCCGGAAGGATCATCTGGACCATGGGTGTCCGCTGGAAAAGCAGCAGCAGCGATCCCGCTTTGGAGAAAACCCGGCGGACTTTGGGATTGATGCGAAATAGTGACTTCATGCGACTGCCGCACTTTTGCCTAAAAGTGCGGAGTCGCAACCAGACGATGGTAACCAAATGGTTAACATCACGGATCGTTGCCGGCCGGTCTGCTCAGACCAGTTCCGGGTCGGCACCCAGCATTCCTATCAGACTGGCGCGGTATGCCGGCGAGTTGACCTGATCGAGCGTGGCCTTCGCCGTGGCGATGCGTTTGTGGATGCCGAGGCGTTCGAGTTCGCTCTGATAGTTCGGCTTCGCGAGGAAACCCTCCAGGTAGGCGATGTGGCGTTTCCACAGGTTCTGATCGACCTTGACCTTCGCGTCGAGCCGCGCCTGATACCAAACGGACGCCATGGTCGCTTCCCGGGTGAAGAGCGCGCGGAATGCCGGGTCGGTGATGGTTTTTCCTTCGAACTCGCCGTAAGCCATGATGTTCAACAGCGCCTTGAGCGGAGGGATGGCGGCATCGATGCTTCCATCCTGGAAATAATTCAGGGCGACCGTGCGCTGGGTCTCGATGATGTTGTCGAGGCCATCGATAAAGTCGTCCATCGACTGAAGTTCAGGCTTGAGCATATCCTCGCTGAAAACCGTGTCCGCGGCGGAGAACATCCGGCCGAAGAAGGTGGTGACAAAACTTTCCGTGATACGGTAACCGAGACGGCTGGCTTCGATGGTTTTACCCTCGTGCGTGAAGTCTTCCAGTTTTTCCAGATAGCCGTTCTTGATCAGATAGGCGGGCTCACGCTCCGGGATGAACATGCGCGACCAGACTTCGGGAACCAACAGGCTGATGTCGTGATCGACGCGGTATTTCCGCCCGATGTGTCCCGCCGCGCTGGTGAAGCCGCGGTAGTCGGTAATCAGATAGGAAACGAGTGCGGCGTTGACATCGTGGATGGGCAGGATAGCGTTGAACGGACCTTTCGTCAGGGCTCCCTCGCTGCCTGCACCGGTGGTGGACGGGCTCTTGCCGGTGAGCGAGGAAATGAAATCCATGAACAACTCGGGCAGTTCCTGATAGTGGATGGGGTTGTAAACGGCGAGCGCGCGGATGCCGGCGGCCTCGTCCGGCGGATTGTTGCGGCGTCCGGCGAGCACCGAGTTCACCGGCATTGGGACCGGGGCGTCGAGCGGCAGGCGGCGGTAGAGGCGCGAGCCGAGGCTGGCCAGATAGCCGGAGCGCGGGTCCTCGAGGTCGGGGCGGTTTTGCAGATAGCGCGGGTTTTTCGTCGGCTTGCCATCGACGAGGCGCGGCTGGTGCGAGCTGACGACATATTCGGGTTTCCCCGCTTCGACGAAGGCTGTCAGCATCTTGCGCAGCGGAGAAGTGAACTGCTCGAAACGGATGGCGTCCTTCGTCATTGCCTCGGCGGCCGCGCGCGGGATCGGCTCGTAGTTGGAGAAGAACAGGCCGCCGTGGCTGAAGTCGCTCTCGGTCTTCTTGTCGTAGCCGCGGATGACGGCGTCGTCCGGCCGCTGGAACAGGCGGTACTCACAGTTTCTAACGAACTTGAGCGACGGGTTCTTCACGTCGGGATGGAGGCCCGCCACCGAGTCGTGAGGGACGACCATGGAAGCGCTGATGTCGTCCTCGGTCTGGACTTTTTTCGCCGGGGCGAAATCCTTGCGGATGCTGAAGGTGCGCCACGTGCCGTCCTCGCTGAAGCCGACCCGGAGGTATTGGGTGACGAGCCTCTGGCGGCGGTAGATGAGCTGGCGGCCGGGCAGTCCGTTGATCAGATCGACGCTGAAACGCTTCTGCCAGTCGTTGCCCCAGCGGGGTTTGTAAAAGCGTTTGACGATGAAAACGAGGTCGCGCACCGAGCTGCCGATGGTGGCGAGCCAGGCGTTGTATTCGTCCGTGTAGGCCGTGTGCTGGGTGAGCAGGCGGATGACGGAGCCGAGCGAACGTTCGTGGCTGAGCAGCGGACGACCGGGTTTGCCCGGATCGCGCGGGTTCTTGTAACGGTCGGAAAAGTCGCGGTTGATGATTTCAGTCGCGGCTTCGATATCCTTTTTCAGATCGTTGACGATGACCGCGGCGGTGATCATGGCGTCTGATAGTGATTTGGAAATTTCCGATTTTCCGCCTCCGGAAACGGTGCACGGCTTGTGGCAGAACGTGCCTTCCGCGGTGGTGCCGATGAGTCTCCAGCGCTGTCCGGCGGAGGGTTTCACCATCTCAACCTTGTAGCCGGAAGGGAGGACGTAGGTGATGCCGGGCTGAAGCGGGATTTTCTGGAAACCCTCGTCGTTTTCCCAAGCGAGCGACTGGCTGTTGAGATCGATGTGGACATCTTCCGGGACGTAATGGATGTCGGGATATTGCTTGTCGATGCCGTAACCTTCGGGCTGGAGATTGAAAATCGCGCCGTAGCGTTTGGTGAAGCCCGCGAAGGCGTGATCGACCGGGCGCGAGTAATCACTGAGGGAGAAATCCTCCCCGAGGTCGAAGCTCGGAAACGCAATGGCTCCGCCTGCGTGTTCTTCCTCGGCATTGCCAAACAAATTCGTGGCATAGCTGAGCTGGGTTTTCACCTCCTTCTTGCAGTAGCCGTAGTAGTTGTCCGCGATGATGGTGACGATGATACCGCGCTTGTCACGACACGTGATCTTGAAGGCGCTGCCGTCGTTGTAGAGTTCGTCCTCGTTGGTCCAGCACATGCCCTCGCGCTTCTGTCGGTCGGTGGCGTCGGCGATGTTAGGAAGGCCGAGGTCCTTCTTTTTCAACGAGGTGAGATGAGGCGCGAGAATCACGCAGCCGGTGTGGCCGGACCAGCCTTCCGCATCGAGGCGGGCGTCGTTGTCCGGCAGATAGGGATCGCCGGCGTTGCCGAAGATGCTTTCGACGAAGTCGAGATTGCTGACCAGATTGCCGGGCGCGAAGAAACGCGTTTCCATCGATTTTTCCGAAGAAACGCCGGGGATTTCCGGGGCGACCACGGGCCGCAGAAGCAGCGAGACGAAGACCTTCGCGGGGTTCTCAGAAGTGCCGGTGAAGGGCAGGGTCATGAGGTCCTTCGGCGGATTAAGCGCGTTCTTGAGCAGTCGGGCGAAGACGATTTTCGGGATCGCTTTTTTATCTGCTGGAATCGGCAGGCCGCCCTCGGCGACGTGGAAAACCCCCTCGGTCGTCCGGCGGTCGTTCGCGGGATTGTGACAAACGCCCTGATGCACGCGATACGAGCTGAGAATGGATGACTTGAACTCGTCCTGATCGGGCGGCAGCGAGAGCATCCGGCTGATGCCATGGCGTTCCATCACGAACGCGCCGACCGGCAGCAGGTGGGGTGTGTCAGGGAAAACCTCGGCGACGATTTCCTTACCGAGATAGTCGCGGAGGAAGTTGTCGATGTAGGCGTCGGCAGGGCACAGGTAGTCCGAAAGCAGCCGGGTTTTTTCCTGAAAACTGGCGATCAGCGAGCGGCCCAGATCGAGGAACGGGTAGTCCGTTTCGTTGCCGACGATCGAATAGCCGCGGGCGGCGAGCTTCAGGTTGACGTACTCGCGAAGGCGGTTTTCCTCGTCGGGCGAGGCGATGGCGGGACCTTCATCAGTGAAGCCGATTTTGTCTTTGAGGTTGGGCATGGGAAAAAATAGATAGGTTTTGATCTGGGATGGTAAGCAAGTGTCGGGCCAAAGGGAATCAGCCCCAGTCGCAGAGGGTTTCGAGGTAAGCGGCGGAGCCGTCGCGGAGCCAGCCGTCGAGTTGGGACGGATCCTTGAGTTGCTGTCCGCGGACGCGGGGGACGGCGATGTATTTCGTTTCGATGGACGGAAGATTGCTCATGTCCACCCAGAGTTTTTCGAACTGGCAGACCGGGAAAATGTCCTCCTGGCCGTTGCCCCAGCGTTTCTTCACGTCCTTGAGCGTGATGTAGGTCGGCATTTTCGCGGCGAGAGCGCGGATGGCGGAGTTCACCTTGTCCAAATCTCCCAGATCGGCGCGACCGAGTTGGAACGCGTCCAACAGGGCGTCGATTTGGATCCAACAGGTGTTGCTGTTATAATAGGAAAGGTGGAACTCGTCCTCCTCGCGCGGCATGGCGAGTCCTTCGACTAGCTGGGTGCGGCCGTTCACACGGGCGAGGCCGCCGCCGCGGTCCTCGAGGCGGCGGGTGATGACTTCGAAGCTGAGTCCGGCGTTGGTGGAAAGATGGAGGCCGAGCAATTCCGGATCCACGTTCATGCCGACGGTGTCGATGTTGTGCAGGACGAGCGTTTGGAGATCCGGCCGCTCTGCTAACAATCTGGCAAGCGTGCCGTTTCTCAGCAGATTCGGGACCTCATACCAATGCCCGACCGGATGCAAACACTGCAGGGGAAGGTTGTCCGTGTAGTCGCTGGCTTCGCCGGTGGTTTCCGCCCAATTGATGAGTGCGGTGCGCAGGCTCTCTCGGACTTTCTGCTGCTGGACGTCGAGCGCTTGTTGTTGGATTTCCTCCCAGGCGAAACGCAGGTCGCGCACGGTCGGGACGGTGCGCAGGCCGATGGATTTTCCCTGTGATAGAAACAACGGGCCTTCGTAGGCAAATTGATCGTGCTCTCGGAGAAAGCGCTCGGTCGGGCCGTGGGAGAAATAGCTGGTCGTGAAAATGTGCGGCAGCGTGGTTCCCGCCAGCTTGCCGATGTGGCGGCTCTTCGCAAGGTGGGTTTCGACAAACGAACGATGGCGACCGCCGAGTTTGCAGAAAGGATTCAACGCCTTGACCACGCCCGCGCCCTGGGTCCAGCGCGAGCCGGCTCCGGCGGCGAGGGTGACGACGGCCACTTCACCGTTTTTCAAAGCCTCCATCCCGAGGGCGCGGTATTTTTCCGGAAGTGAACCGGTCGTTGCGTCCACCAGATCATTTTTTCTAACATCCTCGATGATCGTGTTCGCCGGCAGCCTGTTCTGCGCGAGTCCGATGCGCCCTGCCTTGAGATCCTCCCGGATCTGCTCGTGGGCCGTGCGGTCGAAGCCATTCGCCTCCAACAGGCTGGCGAGCGAATCCCGGCTGTCGTTTTTCCCATGCGTGCGCGGGAAAATGGAATCGAACAAGGTCTGCACCATGTCCCGCAGTTCCGGATGGTTGCGGCAGGCGGCGGCGAAATGATCGAGCTCGGCCACCCGCAGCGCGCTGAGTTCGTGGCGGCCTTTTCGCAGAAGCTGCGGGACGATGAAACTGTAATAACCGGCGGGCATCAGCGCGTCCTCGCCGCTGAGCAGATCCGCCCAGGTGCCGCGTTCGTTGATGGAGAAATCGTAAACCACCGGCTCCATCGCGAAGGGCAGTGCCGAAACCAGGACCGCCTTCGTTTCGGACATGATCTGTTGGAGCCGCTGCTGGCCCACCGCTTTTCTGTGAGGAGCAAAGATGAAACCCATACCGCCGCCGGCCATGCCGCCTAACATCCAGAAGCCCCAGAAGTCCTTGCCGAACTCTGAGCTGACTTTCGCGATGAGGATTTCCGTGTAGAGGTTGCTGGCCCACGGAATGATCGTCTGGATCGGCTGGCGGAAATTCTCCATGGTTGCCGCGCCGATGGCCGGGATATCGCCGGTGTGGAGTGCTTCGAGAATGCGGTCGAGAATACCGTGAGTCTGCTCCCGCGCGATCCATTCCGGCCCGCAGCGCAGGAGGTATTTCTCGGTGACCATTTCCAGAATCGGCCCGACGTTCTGAGCCATGCCGCCGTGGACGAGGACGAGCGAGTCCTGGAGTTTTTTGCGCGCTTCGGCGGGGACGTCGGTGTTGTCGAGGACCTTGTGCTTCGGCATCAGACGGCCGCGGCTGATGCCGAATTCCGGATCGCCTTCTTCGGACGGCGTGCCTTCGATGAGCTTCATGCCCGGCCACACGCCACCGGAATCCTGCCAGCCACCGCCGGAGCCGCCGATCCATTCGCCCAGCAGTGCTCGGGCGAGAACGATGCGGCGTTCGTTTTCCTCGAGTGGTCCGGTGAGCGAGCGGGCTTGGCCGGTGGCGCGCATGCAGACGCTGATGAGCGCCGCTAACAAATTGGTGGAAACCGCAAGACGCGAGCCTTTCGGGATGTTGTTCACGTTGCTGACCAACTCCAGCCCGCGGCCCGGACCGACCACACGCGCTAACAAATCTGCAAGGCTTTGCCCCGAGCCTTCAATGCCGGGAGGAACAATTCCGCTGGCAATCACCGCCGCCTTGAGCAGGCCGAGGTAGTCTTTGGCGAAATCGAAAACCTCGTTCAGGTTGGAAATTTCCGCGCTGCACGCGAGGTCCACGCTGGTCAGACGAAGCACGGGTTCCTCGATCACGCGCAAACTTGCCTCTACCGGCGGGCTCGGCTCCTTGTCACGACCGTGCACGGCGAGGTCCACGGAAATGTTCAGCACCTTCGCGCCTTCCGGATAGTCCATGCCGAGGAAGAAAATGTCGCTCCAACCGCAGTGAGTGAGGTCCATGCGGACCGGCGTGCGCTCGCGTAAAATCGGATAGGCTCCAGTAATGGGGTCGCGGCGGGTGACTTCCGGACGGATGCGCAACGGTTGATCGGAGGGATGGCCCATGCGGAACATCCATTGGTTGCCACTCACGCTGCGGACGCTGCGGCGGACCTGGTCGGCGAGCGTTTGGAACGCGAGCCGCTGATAGGCGGATGCGAGCGCGCTGGAGATTCCATCGCCCGGTCCTTCGGTGCTTTGCTTTTTCAGGAAAACGTCGATGGCCTCCTCGAAGCGACGGGCGAGGAGGTGGTTGTAGCCGTCGAAGGGGATGAGGCCGCGGTTGGAGACGCCGGGCTTGAGGGGGAGGTGGAAGCGGTGGATGGCGTACAGGAAGAAGAGGGCGCGGACGCGCT
>JBDSNC010000253.1:0-42124 GCA_039915545.1 Luteolibacter sp. | reverse complement strand
TTCCAGAAGGTTTTCATACCCCTTGAACGGAATGGATCCGGGTTTCTCCGCCCTTTCGGCGAGGCGGGCGGGGAGGTGGAAGCGGTGGATGGAGTAGAGAAAAAGCAGCGCGCGGACGCGGTGATAGAGATTCTCGCTCTGGCGGCGGAATGCGTCGAGTTCGCCGGCTTCGGATAGAAGTGCGTCGATGCCGAGTTTCGCGCAGGCGGCGTCGAGCGACTGGTTGCGGACTGCGTCGTCCGGCGAGGTGATCAGGGGGAGAAGGCGGGCCATGACGGGTTCAGGCTTGGGATTGGGCGAGCAGCTCGACGATGTGGGTGAGCACCTCATCGCGGTCGTTTCCAGCCAGACCGAGAGCGAGCTGGGCGGTCAGCAACCCGTAATGCAGGCCGATGTCATGGCGGCGGCCGTGGAGTTCGTGGGCGAGGTAACGCTCGCGGCGGGCGATTTCCGATAGGGCGCTGGAAAGGTCCGCACGACCGTCGGCGAGCTGGCGGCCGAGGATTTCCATGACCGATGGTGTGAGCACGTGCAGTCCGAAAAAGCAAAGGTAGTTTCCCGCGCGCAGGCCGGGCACGACGAGTTTCTGCTCGGCCTCGGTGGGCGTGGGTTTTTCGATGACCGCTTCGATTTCGTAAAGCCGGTCGCTGCCGGTCACGCGGCGGCCGCCGATGGCTCCGTAGTTCGGCAGCTTGCTTTCATGGGTCGCCTGGACAGCAGAAACGGCGCACTTTTCCGCGAAGGCGGTGGCGAGAAGTTGGTCGGTGCACGACTCGGCGGTGCGGCTGAGGTAAAGGTGGTCGCCGACCATCAGGAGAAACGGATCATTCCCGGTAAAACCCGCAGCGCAATGGACCGCGTGGCCGTAGCCGAGCGGCTCGGCCTGTTCGATGAAGCGCATCCTCCGCGCGTGTGGTCCGGCCGCGGCGGCGTAGGCGGCTTCGTCGCCCGGGCAGATGATCACCGCGATTTCCTCGATCCCGGCGGCGGAAATCTCCTCGGCGAGGATGGCGAGCGCGGATTTTGAAACGCCATCGCGGTCAACGAGTGTCTGGAGGGGGAGGGTCCGCTGGTTTTTTCCGGCAGCGGTGATGACAGCTTTGCTAACTTTCACGGGCGCATGCTGAAGAATCCGTGTGAGTTGGCAACACCCGAGCGCCGCTCAAGCGGTTTTTCCATCCGCCTTGGGCTTGCGGAATTTCGGAGGGGCGGGAGTTTCGGCCGGCAGCACTTTTTCGATGGATTCGACGGGCACCCAGCCGCGGGTTTTGGTGGCGAAGGCGACGTAAACCCAGCGGCCGGATTCGCGGATGACCTGGCAGAGCGATCCGGGCGGGGCGTCGATCACTTCGGGCGAGGTGCGCGCGGCATCGGCGTGGAGCACGGCTTTTTCCGTGATAATGACAGCCTGGCTTGCGACGGGGGCGAATTCCGCGTCGTTCGGGAAGTAGCGCCAGCCGAGCACGCCGACCGAGGCGATCAGCGGGCCGATGACCAGAGCCGCGATGGCGACAATGCGGACGCGCGCGCCGCTGCGGGTGGCGGGGAAAACCAGCAGCGCGAGGGCGCAAAGCCAGACGCCGCCCCAGAGGATGGCTTTCCACGCGGAGAGCGGCAGCCGGGCGATGGTGTATTGGAACTCCGGGCGCTGCACGGTGATGGCACCGTATTTCCGCTCGATGAAACGGAGGTTCTGGCGGGATTCCTCGTGCGCGGAATCGCGGGCGAGGGCGCGGCGGTAGTAGAGGGCTGCGTATCCGGGGGAACCGGAGCGGTAGCAGGCGTTGCCGATGTTATAGAGCGTGTCGGCCGCGAGGTCCTCGTAGTTTCCGGCGCTCAGCCAGAGTTTGATCGCATCGTCGAATTTGGCGGAATCGTAGGCTTCCTGGGCTTCGGTTGCAATGTCGGCGGCGCGGGCCGGTGCGGTGCTGAACACTAGCAAGCTGATGGCGAAGCAGGCCATCGCAGCCTTGCGGAGAGTGCGCAGGATGGAGGCGCGGCGTTGTTGATCGAGCACGGACTGCGGTTTTTCGGCGCGGAAGCAGACAGCGTCGCGCTCGGCGAGAACGGCGAGAATTTCAGGATCGTGATTCTCACCGAGCCAGGACTCGACATAACTGCCAGTGGACCTGAGGAAATCGACATCGCTGGCTGGCCCGTTCTTTTCGATGTCACGCAGTGCCGCGATCCGCTTTTCACGGACGGGGTTCTTGGTGAAACGCGGCGCGTAACGCATCCATAGCGCCTTGGCGATCAGTCCGAGCGCCGTCAGCCCTGCTAACAAATTTCCCGCCCACAGCGGAAACGCCGGAGTCGCGGGAATGGTGAGTTGCGCGGGCTTGAGAATCGCGAGGATGTCGGTCATGCGTTCGATGGGAATGGGCAGGGATTGGATGGGACCGTCCGAACCGGTTTTTCCGCCAATGCTGGGCAGCATGTTGAGCGTGATCGCCTGGCTGGTGGCGGTTTTGTAGGTCTCGTCCTTGGGATCGAAATAAACGAGGCGGAAGGGAGGGATCAGCGGCTTGAGTTCGAGCGGACGCATGAACTGATGGAAAACCGCGTTTCCGGAAAGCTGCCGGCGTTCGTCGCCGCGCTGGTCCGAAGTGGGTTCGTAGACTTTCCAGCCGGTGGCGTCGAGCAGCTTGGGCGGGCGCAGCGTGTCGAGATTTCCACTGCCGCTGACCATCAGGTCGACGGCGATCGGGTCACCTTCCTTCACGTCGGTGGTGGTAGTGCTGGAGCTCAACCGGAAACTCCCCACCGCATTTTCGAAGCCCTCCGGTGCGCCTTCGGGCAAGGGCTTGGATTCCAGGTCGAGCTTCGGAATGGTCAGATAGAGATCCTTGTATTCACGGATCGGATAGGGATTATTCGTGACCTGCAGCGTCTTCAGGCGGACCTTGGCCGGACCGATGGCGGTTTTTCCGCTGCGGGTGGGCGTGACCGAACTCGGATAGGCGACCGCAGTGTAGGGTTGTCCTAACAAATTTACCTGGCTCTGCATGTCGGACGGCTGGAAGCGCCATCCGGCGAGACCTTCCTTCTGCACCTCGGGAATTCCCCAGTCCGCTACGGTCAGGCTGGAAGGCACGAAGACCTTGATTTCGGCGTAGATGGTTTCCCCTTCGTAGGGGGTCACGTTCATCGTGCGGAACGAGCTGGCATAGCGGACCGGCACGCCTTCGACTTCGGTTTCAGACCACTGGAGTTCGTCCGGATTGAAGACCTTGAAATCAAGAGGTTCGGTCCGCGTCAGGATGCCGGCCACCTTTACCTCGATGGGTGGGATCACATAGTCGCCGACCTCGTAACTCGTGACGATGTATTGGAAGACGTATTCAAGTTTTCGCCCTTGCGTCATTCTTGTCTCCGCGCCGCGGCCCGCGGGCTGGATGGCGATGTTGGTAAGCTGGGTGATGACCGGCAGGGATTGGGGTTCGCCACCGATGATTGAAACCTCCAACAAGACGCGCTCGCCCCTGGCCAGGAAGCAGGTGGACATGCGGCTGGAGGTCTGGCTGTTGCCGCAGAGGGTGACGAGCAACCAGGCGACGGTGGCGGACAGGAGCGTGCGGATATGGGTGGATGAGATCATGGTTTTACCAATCTTCCTTAGGAGGCATGAATTCGTAACGTCCGGGAGCGAGCGGGCCTTTTTCGACATCGGCGTTTTCCTTCAAAATCCGGCGGGCGCGGTCCTGCGGGCCCTCGTTGGGATCCTTGTCGCCATTTTTGGAATCGGAATCGTTTTCCTTTTCCTTTTCCTTGTCGTTCTTGCCCCCTTTTCCTTGATCGGGCTTCTCGCCTTTGTCGCCGGATTTGCCCTTCTGATCCTTGTCTTCCTTGCCGTCGCCGGGCTTTTTCTGGTCGCCCTTGCCGCCTTCGCCGTCGCCCGGCGAACCCTCGCCCTCTCCGTCCTCGCCTTTCTGAGGCTCGCCCTTTCCCTGTTGGGGCTGGGGCATCGACTGCTGGGTTTCCTGTTCTTCCTGCTTGAGCAGTTCCCTCAGGCGTTTCAGATAGATCATCGTCAGGTCGCGGTTCTGGCGGGCTGCTTTTTCCGACATGGATGAAGCCTTGGCGGAATCGAAATGGCGGACCGCGTCCGTCCAGTTGGTGACCAGCGATTCGATACGGACGTAGCCGTTGGTCTCGCCTTCCTGGGGCGCTTCCGTTTCGCGGAGTTTCGCCAGGAGCTCCTTCACCATCGTATCGAAGCGGTTGAGGTCGGGAAGCCGGGCGGGATCGCTCGGATAGGCTCCACCGGAAAGTCCCTCCCAGCCGAGCTGGAAAAGCGTGTTGCCGAGGCCGAGATGGGCGCTGGCACCGACCTCCGGATCGGTTGATAGAAGTGATTGGCTGTAGGCGGTGCGCGCGCCGCGCAGGTCACCACCGCGATAGGCGGCCGTGGCCTCGCCGAGGCGGTAACGGGTGGCCTGGTCCTGCAGCTTCGAGGTCTCGGCGAGCTTGTGATAGGCCTTGCGCGCTTCGTCGTATTTGTTCCTGTTCAACGCAGCTTTGGCATTGGTGGCTTCGCTGGCCCGGACGTCTGTCGGAATGAAAAAAGCACCGGCGGCGAGCAGCGCAACCTTGATGCCTTTCCAACGGGTGCCCGCGGTGATTGAGGTGATGAGAAATAGGATCGCGGGCAGCATCAGCCACTGATAGAACTCGATCGAAACCCGGCGGTCGCGGCCCTTCATTTCAAACGCGTCCAGATCGTTCACTACGGATTTCACCATTTCAGGAATGTCGAGACCCGAGCCTGCGAGCGTGAAGCGGCCTTTTGTTTCCGCAGCCAGCTTGCGCATGACATCCGCCTGGAGACGGCTGACGACCGGGCGGCCGCTGCGGTCCACCATCTGGCCGTTGGGAAAATCCGCGTTCGGGACGAATCCTCCATCCTCGGTGCCGACTCCCACGGCGAGGATGTAAACTCCGGATTTCTCCGCCTCGGCGATCATCGCGTCGAGGTCGCCCTCGTGCTTTTCACCGTCGCTCAGAATGACGAGCGCGTTGTTTTTCTGCCCGGTCTTCTTGAGCGTTTCGGTGGCGAGATGCACAGCGGCGGCGAGGTCGGAACCGCCCTTGGGTGCCCAGGTTTCGTCGACCTGCTCGACGGTCTCCCGCACCGCGCTGTGGTCGATTGTGAGCGGCGCGTAGAGGTAGGGATTTCCGGCGAAGCCGATCAGGCCGATGCGTTCGTTCGGCATGGCTTCGAGCAGTTCGTAAATCACGATCTTCGCCTGCGCCAGGCGGTCCGGCTTCACATCGGTCACGCGCATGCTGCGGGAAAGGTCGAGTGCGATGAGGACGTTGCGGCCCATGGTTTTTTCCGTCCGGACTCCGGCGTCGCCCTGAGGTCGGGCGAGAGCGAGGATCATGGCCGCGCAGGCGGTGAGCAGGAAAAACAACGCGAACCAGCGGGGCAGTGCGCTGCCACGTTTGAGCAGGGCACCTCGCAGCCGGGGCGCGACGAACTCCTCCCACTGCCGCTTCCGCAGGCGGGACGCGAGCAGTGCCCCGATCCCCAGAAGCGGGACCAGGATCAGCAGAACAAGCCAGCCGGGTTGTGCGAAACTCATCAGGAGGTGGGTGGGGGATTGAGCGCCAGAACGAGGGCCGAGGCAAACGCTGCAAGCAGGGTGGCTGCCACAAACCAGGGAAACAACTCGGTATCCTCGATCACCGTCAGGCTCTTCGCATCCGTTTTTTCGAGCCGGTCGATGGTTTTGAAGGTGTTCTCCAGAGCGGCGAGGTTCTGCGCCCAGTAGTGCTCGGCTCCGGTCAGCGTGGCGATTTTCTGCAAGGTCGGCAAATCGAATTCCTGATAGGGAAAGCGCTGGACGCTCGCATCCACGCGGCCTTCCTTGGTGCCGATGGCCACGGTGTAGATCTTGATGCCGAGCGTCTTCGCATGTTCGGCGGCCTCCAGCGGGGAAATTTTTCCGGAATTGCTCGCGCCGTCGGTGATGAGAACGATGACCTTGCTCTTCGCGTCGCGCGCCTCCAGCCGGATCGATGCAGCCGCCAGCGCGGAGCCGATCGCCGTGCCCTGTTCTTTCACCGTGCCCTGGTCGGCCTCGTTGAGACGGATGTCGTTCAGGGCGTTGCGCAGCCATTCGTGATCGAGGGTGATCGGACTGACATCGCGCGGCCTGCCGGCGAAGGCGATGATCCCCATGCGATCCTCCGGGCGGCGGCTGATGAAATCATCCACCACTTTTTTCGCCACCTCGATGCGGGGAACATTCTGACCGCGGTCGACGAAGTCATCGATCTTCATCGAGAGTGAGACGTCGAAGGTGATCATGATGTCGACGCCGCTGGCCGTGCGGCTCTGGAATTCGTTCCGCCAGACCGGGCGCGCCATGGAAACGATCGCCAGCACCAACGCCGCGAAGGCGAGCGGCAGGCCGAGGCTCCAGACCGTCCGGCGCACCCGTTTCCCCAGGCTCACCAGCACCGATAGATTCGGAAACAGCACCGCCGCTTCCGAGCCGCGCCCGCGCCGCAGCATGAGAAGGATGACCGCCGGCAGCAGCAGGAGCAACCAGCCCGGCTGGGCGAAACGGAAGTGTTCGAAAAAGGAACTCATGCGGCGAATCCGTGATGCAGGGTTTCCAACAGTTCGCGTGATTCGTTCACCACTTCCGACGGTTTGAGATCGGGAATCTCGGCAGCGTATTTCAAAGCGGCGAGTCGCGTGAATCCGGTTTCGGATTTCCGGCGGGCATCCTCGTTCAGCGCCTTCAGCGAGTCGTGACGGGAAACGAACTCCTCATGCGTCTCGAACAACGCGGGATCATTCGCGGCAAGCGCCAGATATTTCCGGAGGATGAGTGAGGATTGCACGGCGGCGTCGCGGGCCTGCAGCGCCTTCATTTTTTCCAGCGCGGTGCCCGCCTCCTGATAGGCAGCCTTGCGCGCGGCGAGCGGATCGACGGCAGTGGCTTTCTTTTTCCGGAGGATCAGAAAGACCGCGGCGAACACGACCAGCAGGCCTGCGGCAGTGAACATCATCCACGGCTCCACCCACGAATCCGGCACCAGCGCCTCGGGGCGGGTGGGTTCCAACAGTTCGAAGCTGGAGGTCTTCTCTTTCATCCGGAGCGTTTGCGGCTGCGCTTTTTGAGAAGCTGATGGAGTGCGAGCAGGGTGTCGCCATCGGTCTTGAGGTCGGCGGAGTCGATGCCGTGCTTTTTGAAAATCGCGGAAACACCTTCCATCTGCCGGTTCATCAGCTTCGCGTAGCCCATGCGGAGATTCGGGTTGCTGGTGTTGACCTGTGTTTCGAATCCGGTCTCGGGGTCGATCATCACGACTCTGCCGGCCTTGGGCAGCTTGGCTTCCAGCGGATCGAGCACGCGCAGGGCGATGGTCTCGTGTTTCCGCGAGAGTTTTCCGATCGGTTTCTCCAGCGGATCCGAGAAAAAGTCGGAGATCATGAACACCAGCGATTTCCGGCGCAGCGTGCGCACGAGGAAATCACAGGCTTCGGCGACGGAGGTGCCGGGCTTCTCAGGTTTTGCAACCAGGATCTCGCGGATCATCCGCAGCAGGTGGCGGCTGCCTTTTTCCGGCGGGATGAAAAGGATCGGCTCGTTGGCGAAAACCAGCAGGCCCACCTTGTCGCCGTTGTGCAGCGCGCTGAATCCCAACACGGCCGCTGTTTCCGCGGCGATCTCGCGCTTGCTGAGGGAAACGCTGCCGTAGTCCGCCGAGCCCGAGACGTCCACGGCGATCACCACCGAAAGCTCGCGCTCCTCGCGGAATTTCCTAACGAACGGCGCGTTCATCCGGGCGGTGACATTCCAGTCGATGAAACGCACCTCGTCGCCGTGCTGGTATTCGCGGAAGTCGTCGAAGTCCAGACCCTGGCCCCGGAACGAGGAAAGGTATTCGCCGGAAAACGATTCGCGCACCAGCCGCCGGGCCTTGAGCTCCAGCTTGCGCACGCGCGCCATCATTTCCTCGATCTGTTGGTCGGTCAGCATTTGGGAAGTTGAGAGTCTTTGGTTGAGAGTTGAGGGTGAAGAGTTGGCGATTCGGAGTCTTATCTTTCTCTCAACTCTCAACCATCAACTCTCAACTTCTTCACGGCACCGGCACCTTGCTCATGATCCGCTCGATGACCGAGTCGGTGGTCATCTCCTCGGCCTCGGCCTCGTAAGTGAGCAGAATCCGGTGGCGCAGGACATCGAGCGCCATGTCCTTCACATCCTGCGGCGTCACGAACGCGCGGCCCTGCATGAACGCGCGGGCGCGGGCGGTGAGCGCGAGGTTGATCGTGCCCCGCGGCGAGGCACCGGCGCGGACGAGGTTTTTCAACGGCGCGTCCACCAGTGTGGGAAAGCGCGTGGTGTGGATGATCTGGACGATGTATTTCCGGATCGCGGGATCGATGTAAACCGAGTTCACCAGCTCCCGCGAGGCACCGACCTGTGCCGGGGTGGCGACGGTCTTCGTCTGATAGGGCGGAGTCGACGTTGCCATCCGGTCGAGGATCGTGAGTTCCTCGTCTTTCGTCGGATAGCCGACGGTGACCTTGAGCAGGAAGCGGTCGAGCTGGGCTTCGGGGAGCTGATAGGTTCCCTCCTGGTCGATCGGGTTCTGCGTCGCGAGCACGAGAAAGGGCTGGGGCAGGGGATAGGAGCGGTCGCCGAGGGTGACCTGGCGTTCCTGCATCGCTTCGAGCAGCGCGGACTGCACCTTGGCCGGGGCGCGGTTGATTTCGTCGGCGAGAATGAGGTTGTTGAAAATCGGCCCCAGCTTCGGCTCGAATTTCGTATCCTGAGGGTGATAAACCATGGTTCCGACAAGGTCGGCGGGCAGCAGGTCCGGGGTGAACTGAAAGCGGGCGAAGGAGGCGTCGAGCGAACCGGAAAGCGCCTTCACCGCCAGTGTTTTGGCCAGGCCCGGCACGCCTTCGAGGAGGATGTGGCCATTGCAGAGCAGCCCGATCAACAGGCGGTCCACCAGCCGTTCCTGGCCGACGAGCACCTGCCCCATTTCATCCTTCACCGCCTGAATCCAGCCACTGGTCTCCTTGATTTGCTCTTGCAGGTTTTCCGTTGTCATCGATTTCGTGCACGACTTTGCCACGCCAGCGCATCTGTGCAATGGGCAAAGCGCCAAAAATCAACGACAAGCGCAGGTTTTACGGTTCTGGATTTCCCGCGGCGGATTTCTCCAAACGCTGCCGGATTTTCGCAATCGCGGCTTTTCCCTCCTCCGGGGCTGACGCCTCCAGCGCGCTCAATTCGACGAGCACGGCGGAGTCCTTCGCGACGACTTCATCGATGGTCGGAGTGGTGTCGTCGGTGGTGACGAGGCGGTGACCGTAGAGGTAGTTTCCGTTCGGGAAAACTTTCGCAAAATAATCCAGCTCGCCCGCCGCGTGGGTGGATGCGAGGTAGCGGTTGAAAAGCGCGCGCTGGTCCGGCTGCGTGATGTCCAGCCGGGATAAAAGTGAGGCGCGCTGCTTCGGCGCGAAGTCCATCCACGCCGGATCAGAGGCAGCGGCAAGCAGGGTGGGATCGCGCAGGATCATGCGGTCGAGGGAAATGAACGCTGCCTGGTTCAAGGCTGCGGTGGATCCACGTGTCAGAGAGATGAGCTTGTCGAAAACATCGCCGCCGCCGACTTCCACTGCGATGTCGAAGGACTCCAGCAATCCCGCTGACGGCTGGTCCACCCATGGAGTGGCGAGCAAGTCCATGAAACGGCCGGTCAGCTCGGTGCGCAGGTCGCCGTCGAGGTCGTTCCAAGCGAGGTTGCGGAGGGAAAGCGCGTATTCGTCCGGTGAAGTGCGTTTGTCCATCAGCTCGCGGGCGAGGCGGAGCGCGGAAACCGGATCGAGCGCAGGCAGCAGATCCAGCAGCGCGGTGCGCAGCGAGGGAACGGTGTCCATCATGCCATCCGGCCCGACGACAAATGGAAGTTTGGTCGGCGTGTCTTCGCCGGATTTCAGGAAATCGAGTATGGCAGCGGCGGTAGCGTCCTCCGGTCCCTGGCGGATGCCATCCCGCAGCAGGCGGAGAATTTCGCGGGCTTGGTCGGGGTCGTTGTTAGCGCTGAATTTCTCCAGCGAACTCCGGATCAGCGCGGTGACGGGGGCATCCGGCGAGGTGGTGGTGGCGGGTTCCGAAGGGGCTTTCGTTTCGCGGGGCCGGGTAGGTTGGCGCGGAATGCTTTGAATCGGGGAACGAGTGTCGTTTTGTTCGTCCGGTGGTTTTTCGAAGGACGGTTTGCGAATCAGGAAAACCGCAATCCCGGCCATTAAAAGAACCACCGCTGCCAGCAGGACCGCCCGCGCTGATTTCCGTGACAAGGCCATCGGACTCACTCCCCGGCGGCGCTGACGGAAACGCTGAAGTTGTTGAACGTGGCGCGGTTTCCGCTAACAGCATCGCGCATCTTCAGTTGCCAGACGCCGTTTGCCGCCTGGCCGCGGAACTTCGCGGAATAGTCCGCGTTGTCGATACGGAGATCCGCCGCAGCTTCCTTGGACTGCTTGTGAACCCAGCGGATGCGGCCCGACGGCGACCGCAGATAGACGTCGAGATCGCCCCGGCGCGGGGTGCTGATGGACGCGCTGAATTTGAGATCCGTGATGTTTTCCGAAAATCCGGAAGTCGTCACCTCGCGGACCAGATAGGTGCTGCTCGCGTCCGGCAGCGCCACGGAATTCGTGTTGCCGGAATCCCCCCTGACGCTCTTCGTCGCAAGGGCGGCGGAGGCCATGCTGTTGGACGAGCTGTTGAGCGCGTAAATTCCGGCGGTGTTGGAGTTGCCGGAAACCAGAATACCGCCGAGATAATATTTGCCATCGGTGTCCTTCGCGAACACCGGCCCGCCGCTGTTTCCACCACCGGTCGTGACGTTTTTGAAATAATGATAGGCCCCCCGCGTCTGCACCGCACGGTTGGTGAACCAGCCGGTGCCGTGTTGGTAATAATATCCCCGGGCGTTGTTGTATTCGAGCCTGCTGGGGTAGCCTACGATCAGTTTTTTCCGATCCGACCGCATCACCCCGCCGCCGTCCGACCACCAGCCGACCGCCGGGCCGAACGAACTCGTGCCGTAGAAAACCGTGAAATCAAAAGCGAACGCGCGGCCCGAATCCTGACCGTAAATGTCCACGTTGTTCGAGTAACTGGTGAAATAGCGATAGCCGCGGGGAGTCGCCGCGGTCGAGGGATCGGGTGAATACCTGCTGTTGTAAGCCCGGTAGAACAGGTAGTCCGTCGCCCACATCCCATTTTCATAGAGCATGTGGCCGCACGAATAAATCAGCCTGGGATCCCTCGCGACCACCGCGCTGCCGCGAAACCAGCCGTCCGCCATCTCGGTTTCCAGATAACCCGTCGATGTGTTAAACAGCCCTGGTTTCGGGTAATAGGTCCCGGCTGAAGCCCAAGGCGCAGCAAGAACCAGGAGACCTGCGATTTTTGCTGCTTTGAAACGATCTTTGATTGGCATGGACTCCGTTGATTGAAAGTTCGGATGCATTTACCTTGTCGCCGGGGCGGACGATGTCAAATGAGGAACTTTCAATTAAACCGCAGTCCAGCTCCAAGGTTGTCTGGCAATTTGGTTTCCTGAAACCTTTTTCCACTCCATTACGGGTGTCGGCCAAGCCAATGCGGCCGCTTACTTCTTCGCTTCGACGTATGCTGGATTTGTCATCGCGTCTGGGGCTGCCTCCTTGAGGTTCGGCGGCACGGCGGCATCCACATCGCGGGCGACCCAATGGATCGCTCCGGTGAGGATGTTTTGGAAGGTAGCGTTGGTCCAGACGTCCTCGCGGTGGCCGAGGGCGGTGTAGAACACGCGGCCTTTACCCTCCTCGCGCGCCCAGGTATTGGGGTAGGCGGGGCGTTCATACATGGTACCCTTCATCGCTGGCGAGTCGATCACGGTGAGAACGTGGATGTCCGGGTTGAAATCCTTCAGCGAATACCATTCTTCGTTGAAGGCGAAGCTGTCGCCAGCAGTTTCAAAACCGGGGAATTTCTTGTCGATCACTTTGTTCGTCGCGACTTGCTGCGCGCCGTGGATGATGAATTCGCCGCCGAGGAAACAAACGTAGGGATCCGCGTCCTTGCCGTGGTTTGCAAAGCGTTCCGGTCCTTTTTTCGATTCGTTCGCGGTGTGGAAGGTGTCGCTGGCCGAGTGCAGGCCGACGAAGCCCTTGCCGCTCTTCACGTAGTCGAAAAGGGCCTGTTTCCCGGCCGGGGACATCGGCGGGTTTTTGTCGGTGCCTTCCGCAGTCAGGTCGCCCGTGGTGTAGAAAATGACCGCATCGAATCCGGCCAGATACTCGGGAGAGAATTTCGAGCCGTCCTTGGAGAATTCGAATTCCCAGGACTCTTTCTTGCCCAGATCGAGGAAGATTTTTTCCGCATAGCTTGGCTGGCCCTTTTTCCACGAGATCACGTCGTGCTCGAAGCCGCTGGACTTGGTGAAAAACAACAGCTTGTGCTTCGCTGCGGCTTCAAGCGAATGAGAGAGCGAAAGGCCGAGGGCCGCGAACAGGATGGATTTTTTAAACATGGTTCTGATGGTGGTGCAGGTGATGGGTGTGTCAAATCAACAATCGGCTAGTGTTCCGGCCAGCCGTCCTTGGACCAGCGGATGGGAAGGTCGCCGAGGGTGGCGAAGCCGAAGCGCTTGCCGTCGTAGTAGTGGAAAAACATCCTGGTGCTGCCATTTTCCTCGATGAAAGACGGGTGGCCGGGGCCGATCCGGTCGCCTTCGGATTTGAGGAAAAGCGTGCCGCCGCCGGTCGCCATGTCGCTGCCGCCGGCATCCAGATAGGGCCCGGTGATTTTCCGGCTGCGGCCGATCCGCATTTCGTAGGTGCTGTCGACGCCGCGGCAGCAGAGGCCCCAGTCGGCGAAAAGGTAGTAGTAGCCGTCGTGTTTCAACAGCGCGGCGGCTTCGATGGTTTCGTTCCAGGCGAGCTGCCGGATTTCCGTGTGCTTCGAATGCCTGAGGCCGGTTTTCGGGTCGAGTTCGATCAGATGGATGCCTTTCCAGAACGAGCCGAAGACCATCCACACACTGCCATCCTTGTCGGCGAAAAGCTGTGGATCGATGGCGTTGAAGTTATCACCGGGATTCGAGCGGATGACGATGCCGCGGTCTTTCCATTGATAGAGCGGGTCGGTCGGATCGAGCGTCGTATTGGTGGCGAGGCCGATGGCGGAGGTGTTTTTTCCCCAGCCGGAAACCGAGTAGTAGAGATAATAAAGGCCGTCGCGCTGGATGACGTCGGGTGCCCAGAGATGCCCTTTCTGCGATGGGACGACCTCGCGATGCCATGCGGGAAAGGTTTTGAAAACCGGGTCGCCCTCGGTCCAGTTTTTCAGATCCTTGGAATGGCGGGTGACGATGCCGTTGCCGGTGGAAAAAATCCACCAGGTGTCGCCCTGTTTGACCGGCGTCGAAGGATCGTGGAAACGAACGGCCTTATCCTGCACCCGCTGCGGCGGTGCGGCGGTGGCGGGGGATACCAGTAGGACGAGCAAGGCGGCGCTGCGAAGGACACTGAGTGGGTTCATTTCTCGAATCGGCGAAAACAAAAAAGGGGAGCGATGTGCTCCCCTTTAACGGAATGGCGGCGGGCCGCCATTCACTTTTTCAAGATTTACTTCAAGCTGGCGCTCCGACGGCACCTGGGATCGGCCCGTCATCATCGGTGCGGCCTTCGTTGGCGCTTTTCGGTGCGGGCTTCTTGGTGAACTCGTCAGGCACCGGTGGTGGCTTCGGCGCGGATGGCGGATTCTTCATTTCGCCGAATTCTATGATGTCGCGAAGGTGGGTTGCATCCAGGGTTTCGAATTCGAGAAGTGCCTTGGCGATGAGTTCCACCTTGCCGCGGCCTTCGATGAGGATGCGGGTGGCGGTGGCGTAGGCATCATCAATGAGGTGCTTGATTTCCTCGTCGATGATTTTTGCCGTGCTCTCGCTGTAGTTGGTGCGGCGGCCGCCCATGTCGCCACGGCCGAGGAAGACGGGGCCGTCACCTTCGCCGTATTCGACCATGCCGAGCTTGTCGCTCATGCCCCATTCGCAAACCATGTGGCGGGAGAGGGCTGTGGCCTGGCGGATGTCGCCGGAAGCACCGTTTGAAACGTCATCGCTGTGGAAACCTTCCGCGATCCGGCCACCCATCGTGACGATGAGGTTGGCAAGCGCTTCCTTTTTCTGTGTCGAATATTTGTCGCCGTCGGGAAGATACATCGTCGCGCCGAGATAGGGACCGCGCGGGATGATGGTCACCTTGTGGAGCGGGCTGGTATCCGGGATGACCATGTTGAGGTAGGCGTGGCCGGCTTCGTGCCAGGCGGTACCGGTTTTTTCCTTGTCGGACATCGCAAGGCTGCGGCGCTCGCGGCCCCAGCGCACCTTGTCGCGGGCTTCTTCCATTTCGTCGAGGGTGACGGCGGAAAGTCCGCGGCGGGCGGCGAGCAGGGCGGACTCGTTGATGAGGTTCGCCAGTTCGGCACCGGAGAAGCCGGGCGTGCCACGGGCGATCCGCGAGAGATCCACACCAGCGGCGAGTTTGATCTTCTTCACGTGGACGCGGAGGATTTCCTCGCGGCCGTTCACATCGGGAAGGGAAATAGTGACTTGGCGGTCGAAACGGCCGGGACGGAGAAGAGCGGGGTCGAGCACGTCCGGACGGTTGGTGGCGGCGATGATGATGACGCCTTCCTGGGTGTCAAAGCCGTCCATCTCGACGAGGAGTTGGTTGAGCGTTTGCTCGCGTTCGTCGTGACCGCCTCCCATGCCGTGACCGCGGTGACGGCCGACGGCGTCGATTTCGTCGATGAAAATGAGGCAGGGCGCGTGCTTGCGTCCTTGTTCGAACATGTCGCGGACGCGGGAAGCACCGACACCGACGAACATTTCGACGAAGTCCGAACCGGAGATCGAGAAGAACGGCACATCCGCCTCACCAGCGATGGCGCGGGCGAGCAGTGTCTTGCCTGTTCCGGGAGAACCGACCATCAGCACGCCCTTCGGGATCGAGCCGCCGAGCTTCTGGAACTTGCGGGGATCGCGGAGGAAATCGACGATTTCATAAAGTTCTTCCTTCGCTTCCTGAATGCCGGCGACGTCCTTGAAGGTCACTTTGTTGCGATCCATCGTGAGCAGGCGGGCCTTGGACTTGCCGAAGGACATCGCACCGCGGCCGGCGGATTTCATCTGCTGGCGGAAGAGGAAAAACAGGATGCCGATGATCAGCAGGAAAGGCAGGAAGGTGAAGAGAGCGCTTTTCAGGTAGTCCGTCGTCGGATCGTAGTTTGCGGTCGTTTGCAGAAGCTTCTTCAAATCCTCGCCGAGGATGGGAACGGAAACGGTCACGCTAAAGGGAGCGGCTTCGGCGGTTTTGCCCGTGGCATCCTTCGGCATGACCAAGTTCGTGATTACCTCGCGGCGACCGACGATGACCGCATCCGTGGAACCGGGAGTCGTGAGAATCCGCAGCGGATTCACCAAGTCGGCGGTCTTGATCTGTTGGAGTGCGAAGGCCTTGCGGAAATCGGAAAGGGACAGCGTCTCGATGTTGTCACCCTCAAGCGGCGACTCGGAAGCGTTGCCGATTTGTTTGAACTGAACGTCTTTGCCGAGAATCTCGCGGATTTCATCACCTTGCAGGCTGAGATTCACTGCGACACGGAAGTCCGTGATCTTTTTCTGAGGGTCTTTCGGTTCGACCGGCTCCGGTTCGATCCAACCGGTGATTTTCGCATCGTAGGCGGTGTCCGAAGTAACGACTTTAAACGGCTGTTTGTCGGGTTTGTTCACGACCACGCGGCCTTGTTCCCATGCCAGGCGGAATTCCGGGTAGCTCAGGTTTTTCACCGTCTTGGTCATGCCCGGGGCGAAATAAGCCACGCTCAGGACGACCATCGCCAGGGTGAGGAGTCCGAGCAGACGCCAGTTGAAGCCGTTGGCATCGCCGGTGGGGCGATTCGGATTGCTGGGAGGCGGAGTGGAGTTCGGTGAGTCGGACATGGTGGGCGTAAAAGAGACCCGAGCGGCGGTGTGGCGTGCGCCGGATGCCGTTCGGGAGTAAGGGAGGATACCGTATGCGACTGAAAAGCAAACCCCTTTTTTGCACGAGTCTTGCGGCCGGGCGCGGGGTCTGCCTAGAAAGCCCCCGTGGAACATCCCTTGCCTCAAAAAGACTCATCGCTCTCGCTCCTGCGGAGGCTGCGGATCCTGAGGTGGTTGCAGGCGATTCCCGGAGTCGGACGGCTGCGCGCGCTGCGTCCGGGGGCCGATGCCCATGTTGGCGTGCTGGTCGATTCTTTCGCCGCATTCGCGACGCTGGATGACGAACTGAGCACGCTGGAGGCGGACCTGATTCTCGACATGCTGCGCAGCGCGTTTCCGGAAGTGGACCACGGCTGGCTTGGGCGGCGTCTGCAACGGGCGGTGAGAAATCCACGCCCGCTCCAGGGCTTGGCGGTCGAGCTGAAGGACAGCTTCGACGACGCCGGAAAACTCGCGCTCGGCCTACAGCTTTTCACGCTGGTCGATGCGGCCGGACGCTCGGAGCGGAACCGGACGAGCTTTGAAATTTTCATGCGCCGCCTCGGTCGGCCGGATTACGGCGTGGCGATCCTGCGGGAAATGCGCGGCGACGCCGGCGAACCGGCCGACGAGGACCTACCCTTCGAGCGGCTCATTTTCGGCAGGGACGGCGCGGACGTGCTGCTTCCACCCGCGGCGAGCGAGCACGAATTCCGGGTCTATCGGGCGGGCGACCTGATTCTCGTCAGAAACACCGGCATCTCTCCGCTCTGGATCCGCGGGCGTTCGGTGGAAACCGGATCGTTCCTGCGCATGCGCGAGCGTCAGCCGCTGGTGGTGCCGGGTTGGACGCTCAGCCACGAGGACCTGATGTTTTTCCTCGACGTGAAACGCACCGGCAACGCGCCGTCGATCTATCTGGAACCCGGCGAAAGCGGCCTCACCGCCGAGCGCACGCGCGGCCGCCAGAGCGCGTTGCGGGTCCGCTTCGGGCTGGATGCCGAGGTCGAGGCCCTGCGCGACACCGATCTCCACGCCGGCAGCCGCGGGCCGCTGAAAAAGGGCGACATCGTCACCTGCCGCAATCACGAGCGCCTCGGAGATGCATCCGGCTTCAGCCTTTCCATCAACGAACTCCGCCGCAAGGCGACGCAGAAAGGCCGCCGCTTCCGGCTGGCGGGTGACCGTCAGGAATATCTTGTTTCCAATGATGCCGCCGCGCTCTCGGCGGGGGACCTGCTGCTAGGTCCGAAACTTTCACCCAAAGCCGTGCTCTTCATCCGCTACGACGCGCAGCGGGCCGAAGGGGAAATGGAAATCCGCGAGAGCAACGGGCCGATCCTCGTCGACGGCATTCCGGTCAAGGGGACCGCCACGCTGCATGATGGTTCTCTGATCCGTCTATCGGGAAGTCAGGCGGTGCGCTGCCGTTTCAGCGAGGGTTTCCTCGACGAAGAGCGGACGCTGATCGAGGCGCTTCAGGTGGAGGATTTGATCCACGATTTCGGGCCGGACGCCCGGGCGCTGGATCACATCAACTTCGAAGTGAAGCGCGGCGAAATGCTCTGCATCATCGGCCCCAGCGGCAGTGGAAAAAGCACGCTGTTAGCCGTGCTCTCCGGCCAGCGCGAGCCGACCCGCGGCAAGGTGAAACTCAACGGCATCTCACTTTACGAACGCCGCGAGCAGCTCGTTCCGTTCATCGCCCACATGCCGCAGGAAGAGGCGCTGAACCCGCAGCTAACAGTCCGCGAACACCTGCGCCACGCCGTCACCATCCGCCGCCCGGCGCTTTCCCTCGCGGAGCACGAACGCCGCGTGGACAGCATGCTCGCCGAGCTCGGGCTTCAGTCGATCGCCCGCCGCAGGGTGGGGGCCCCGGGGGAAAAAACGATCTCCGGCGGCGAACGCAGCCGACTCAATCTCGGCGTCGACCTCGGCAGCCGCGCGGAGGTTTTCCTGTTCGATGAACCGATCTCCGGACTGTCCTCGAAGGACTCCGAACACGTCGCGGAAACGCTGCGCTCGCTGGCCCGGGAGAAAATCGTCATCGCCTCGCTGCACCGTCCGGGCGCGCCCGTGTTGCGGCTTTTCGACAAGGTTCTGCTGCTCGACAGCGGTGGACGTCTCGCCTATTTCGGCACTCCCGCCAGCATGGTCGGCTATTTCCGCGACGCCTGTGAGGAACTGGCGATCTCCCATCCGTCCGTCACCGCGATGTCGCCGTTGGGTGCGGACTTCGTGTTCGATGTGTTGGAAACCCCGCTCAGCGCGATCGGCGGTGGATCGAACACCGGTGCCGCACGCCGTTTCCCTCCGTCGTTCTGGCAGGAGCGGTTCGAAAGCGTGGATCTGATGCAGTCGCTCCAGCTCGGCGGCGGACCTGCTTCCAAGCTCGGCGAGTTCAAGGAAGGCGAGCGCTCGCCGGTGCCGCCCAAGCCGACGCGCCGCCTGCAGGCGGTGATCGCCGTCTTCGCCACCCATTTCCTACGCTCGTTTCTATCAAAAGTGCGCAACCGAGGCACGATCTACAGCACCTGTCTCGAGGCTCCGTTGCTTGCGGCGCTCATCGCCATCACGCTGCGCTCGTCGGCCGAGGGTTCCTATCAGTTTTCCACCGCGCTGCACATTCCTGCCTATCTGTTCCTGAGCGTGACGGTGGCGATGTTCCTCGGTCTCACCAACTCCGCCACCGAGGTCCTGCGCGACCGGCCCATCCTCCGCCGCGAGCGGAACTGCCAGCCTGGCGCGGGCTCGTATGTCACTGCGAAGTTCGTCGCGCTCGGACTCGTGGCCGCCATGCAGTGTTTCGTCTATCTGGTCGTCGGAAACTACTTCCTGGAAATCCGCGGGATGCTGCCGTTCCTGTGGTTGTGGATGACGCTCACCGCGTGGACCGGCACCGGGATGGCGCTGGTGGTTTCCTCGCTGGTGCGGACCGAGCGCGCGGCGCTCACTGCCGTACCGCTTTTGTTAGTCCCGCAGATGCTGCTGGCCGGGGCGCTGGTGCCCTACAAGGAAATGAACCGCGGGCTGTTCGTGAAAGCCTCGGAAGTCCGTGAAAAGGGCGGCGCTCCGGTGCCGGCTCTGGTCATGCCGCTGCGCTACGCCTACGAGGCGATGATCGTTTCACAAGCGACCCAGAACCCCTTCGAGGCCGAGCGTCTCCGGCTCCAGCGGAAGATCGACCGGGTGCGGGCTTTGAAAATACCGATGAACGCCGAGCAGTCGGAGCGCTTCGATCTGGTGAAGGAAGGCCTCCGGCGCCTGCTCGCATCGGGCGCGTCGACGCCGGACGAGGCGGGCAACATCATCAACCGCATCCGGCGGATTTCCACCTATGGGACGCGCCTCGAAGTGGAGACGATGAAGGTCTGGCCGGACAACGATCCGAAGGCCCGACCTGCCTCCGAGTTTTTTGTGAACGAACGTATCGATCTGTTGGTGCGTGAGGCTGAAACGTTCCGCAACGACTACCGCAACAAGGAGCCCCGCAATGTTTTCTACGCGCTGAAGAAGCCGCTGCCGTTCATCTCGGAGAAGCCTCTGCCGCTCTCCGACAAATACGTCGAGCGCGACGACGAACTCGAGACTCACAAATACTGCGGATTTATCCTCGTCTCCATCGTGCTCGCCTGCGGGGTGATGTCCACGATCATCATCTCCACGCAGAACCGGCGGACAAGGTGAGGAAGAAGTTGATGGTTGAGAGTTGATAGTTGATGGAAAGAAGAAGATGGGAATCCTTCCGGCTCTTCTCTATCAACAATCAACAATCAACAATCAACAATCAACTCTCCCGCGGTGGCGAGGAAACCAGCGCCAGCGCGTCCATCACCGCCGCCACCGAGGCGGGCGGCAGGGAATCCGGCACCACCGCGCCGAGCACGAGGCAGCCGTAGGCGGTGTCAACAGGGATCACTTCCAGCGTTGCACCCGCGCCGATTTTCACATGCACGTTGCCGCCGGCAGCCCCTTGGCGGCGCGAGGCGAGTGCCAGGCTGCGGGCGAGGAAATGCAGGCGGCCGTGGTTGCTCTCGTCGAAAATCACAGCGCCCTCGCGGTCGAGAATGAAAATACCGGTGGCGGAGAACTGGCTGCGCATCCAATCGCGGAAGCGGGTGATCCGGTCGAGAAACGGGCCGCGGGCGATCGTCGGACCGGCGGTCATTTCCTCCGGTTGGCTCATCACCGGAGCGGGTGCCGGTGCTGCCATGACCTGCTGCGGAGGCGAGGGGGGGGGCGCGATCATCGGCAGCGCAGGGCGCTCCGTTGCGTAGCCGACGAAGGCTTGATCGAATCCGGCGTCTTCGACGGTCATCGTCGGTTCGCGCTGTGGCCGCATCAGTCCCTCGGCGAGCCGCCGGACTTCGATCGGATCCAGCCATGGATAAATCGGATCGGTCATCCCCGTGCGCCGTTAGGTTCCAGTTTCATTTCGATTTCCGAACGGAGGGCGTCGAAAACCGCCTGCGCTCCGGCACCGTCCTCGAGCACGCCGATCGGCAGACCGCGGGCGCTGGCGCGGACGAACAACGCGTCGCGCGGGATCTGTGTTTGAAAAACCATTTCCGGCGGCAGCAACTGGCGCAACGCCGCGGCGGCCTCGGTGCTTTCCGCCAGATCTTGCTGCACCATCGTCAGGCAGACGCCGAGCACGCTCAGGCGCGGATTCATCACCCGCAGGCGGTTGAGGCCTTCCAACAGTTTCGGCACGGAGCGGATGCCCAGCGGTTCCGCCTGTTGGGGAATCATGATCGCGTCACTGGAGGCGATCACATCGCCGGTCACACCGAAAAGTCCCGCCGCCGTATCGATCAGGCAGAGGTCGAATCCCCGCGCCGCGACGCTGCGCAAAAACGCACGCACCCTTGCTAGGTGGGCTCCCATGCCGCCGCCGCCGGCTTCGTAGTCGCTGGCCTGGCCGCTGGCGACGAGGGAGAATGTTTCCAAGCGGGTCGGCACGATCAGCCGCTCCAGCGGGATGCCGGGGTCCGCCAGATAATCGTAAAATCCGGCGAGCAGCCGCGACTGGCGCGTGAGGGAAAGTCCCACGGAGCCTTGAGGATCGGCGTCCACGAGAAGGGTCTTCACCCCAGCTCGGGCAAATGCATGGGCGAGATTGATTGAAACGGTGGTTTTACCCACCCCTCCTTTTTGGCTGGAAACGGCGATACTGATCACACTACTTGGGGAATTGTGGCGCGAGGTTAGCTTCGGCTTGCCACATCGGAAGTCTTTTCTTCAGGATGCGGTCGCCAAGCGGGGGGATGAAGTCCATTTATCCGGTCCGCTCATTTTTTATGAACTCCAAATTCCCCTTCGGTTCGGCAATCCCTGCAATGACGCTTTGCAGCCTGCTGCTGGCGACGACCGCCTGCCGGAAGGGGAAGCCCGTTACTGAGGAAGTTCCGAAAAAGCCGGTGGTCATCGCCGCCGAGCTGCGCACCAACACCGTGGGCATGCTGCCGAGCGCCGTCTATCGGAGTCAGGCGAGATCGCCGATCCACTGGCAACCGTGGACGAAGGAGTCGCTCGACCGCGCGAAAGCGGCGAACCGGCTGGTTTTCGGCGTCATCGCGATGCCGCAGCAACCGGCGTTTCAAAGCGTGCTGGCGTCGCTGGCCGCGGATCCGGCGCTGGTTTCGGCGATCAATGACAACTACGTGCCGGTGTTGATCGATGCCGATGCGTCGCGCGAGATCGGCTTGCTGACAGGCGATCTCTGTTCGGAAATCAAGCGTGGCTTGCAACTGCCGCTTTTCGTCTGGATGTCGCCGGATGGAAATCCGGTCGCGTGGATTCCCGTGACCACCGCCCAGACCACGAACCTTGCGGATCTTTTCAACCAGTCGCACTCGATGGTCAGCCGCATGTGGGCGGACGATTCGGACTACGTGGTGAAAAACAGCTCGCTCGACAACGCCAACCGCCGCAGTCGCGTCGCCTCGCGCAAGAATACCAAGGTGATGAGCGAGCAGCCCGGAGAGGACGCCGTCCGTGCGCTGCGGCAGCTTGCCTCGCTTTACGATCCCTACTCACGCAGCTTCGACGAGGCCGGCGGGCTGTTCCCGTCGGGTGCGATCGACCTGCTCGCCACCGCCGCCATCCATCCCGGACTCTCTCCAGAGCTCCGGGCGCGCTGCATGGACACCACCCGCGAGCTGCTGGTGGACCTGCTGCCCAGCGCGATGTTTGACCCGCTGGAAGGCGGGGTTTTCGCTTCCCGCCGCGGGACTTCATGGGCGCTGCCGGTTTTCTATCGGGACTGCGGCGTCCAGGCCCGTGCGGCGGTCGCGCTGCTGAACGCCTACCGGGCGACGGGAGACAAGAAGGCGCTGGAAAAAGCAATCGGTCTAATCGCTTTCGCAGAAAAGAATTTCACGACGTCGGAGGGTTTGTTCTCCGTGGGCATGACCAAGGAAACGGATCAGGCGGCATGGCTCTGGAGCGTGGAGGAAGTGGAAAAAGAACTCACGCCCGAGGAGGCGGCATGGTGGATCAAGGCGACCGGCATGAAGGGCCTTGGCAATCTGCCGTCCGAAGTCGATCCGCGGCGCGAGTTTTTCCGCGCGAACAGCCTGGGGATTTCCAAATCCGCCGCCGAACTCGCGGCCGAGCAATCGCAACCGGTCGAGATATTCGCTCCGAAGTATGAGATCGTGCGGAAAAAGCTCCTGAAAGCCCGCAATCTCCGGCTCGGCGAAATGCCCCGCGACCTATCGCCGCACGCGGGAGTCACGCTCCGCATGGTTTCCTCCTATGCGGCGGCGTTCGGAGCCACCGGCGATGTCGTTTACCGGGACAAAGCAGTCGCATTGCTCAAGAAAGCGCGGGAAGCATTCTGCGTCGGGCCGAAATTGCGCCTTTTCGCCGAAGACGCACCGAAATCCATCGGCGAGGGACGCGCGTTTCTTTATGCTGTGGCGCTCCAGGCGGCGCTCGATGTGGCGGTCGTCACGTCAGAAGAAGGCCCGCTCAACTGGGCCGAGGATCTCGCCACTACGGCGGCGGAGCAGTTCACGGATGCCGAATTTCTCAAGGAATGCCCGGACGACGCGAGGATCATCGATCTTCCGATCACCGATCTGGTCATGCTGTTCGACGACTCCACCGCCGGCCTGATTTCCTTCGCCGAGTGCCGCCTGGCGGAGCAGGGGAGGCCGCTGGTCAGGACTTTCAGCGAACTCGCCACGCCGCTGCCGACCTACTCGGTTGACAGGCCCATTCTTCACACCGACCTGTTGCAAGCCACCCTCGCGCGTCATTTCAGGGTCACTGTCATCGCCGGAACCGGACTCTCGCCCGAACTGAAGCTCGCCACCGAGCGGCTGCCGATGCGGATGATCCAGCGCCGCCCCGCGAAGGCCGACGACCAGATCCCGGCGGGTTCGGTGAAAATCATCTTCAGCAACGGAGAAAACCGCACCATTTCGACTCCCGAGGGGTTGCAAGAAGTGCTCTTGCCCTCCCTGAAAAAATCATAAACGCTCTCTTCAGCAATCCACCTGATTTACCTTTCATGAAAAAAGCCCCATTCATCGTCACTCTCAGCCTCTGGACGGTCGCCCTGCCCTGCATGGCGGATACCTTCACCCTCAAGGATGGAACGGTGTTGGAAGCTAAGGTTCTCAAGGAGGATGCGGACTCCTACACGCTCGAAATTCAGGTGACCAAAAGCATCAAGGACGAGCGGATAGTCGCAAAGGCGGACGTCCAGAAGGTGGATGTCGTAAAGCCGGATCTTATCGCGTTCGAACCAATCTCCAAGCTCCTGCCGACTCAGGATTTCCTCCCGGCAGAGGATTATGCGGCGAAAATTTCGCTCGTGAACAAGTTCCTCGAAGCGAACCGCGGCAGCTCGAAAACCAAGGACGCCAAGGCGATTCTCGACACCCTCAAGGCCGAGGCGGCTGCCGTTGCAGCCGGAGGGCTGAAGATGAATGGAAAGGTCGTCACCTCTTCCGAATATCAGGCGAACCAGTATGACATCGATGCCCGCATCCAGGAGTCGAAAATCCGCTCGCTGGTCGCCGGCAATCAAACCCTCGAAGCCCTGCGTGCGTTTTCAGAATTCGACAAGGACTACCGCACGACTCTTTCCTACGGAGCGCTTGCTCCGTTGATGGGCCAGGTGATCAAGAGCCATGTCGAGGAGCTCAAACTCTCGCTTCTCGGTCTGGACGCGAGGGTGAAGGTCCGCGAACAGGGCCTCCAGCGGATGGCTCCCGCCGACCGCGCCGGCACGGAAGCCGCCATCAAGGAGGAGAACGCCGCCATCGAGGCGAACTACCAGGCGGAAAAGACAGCGAAACAGAACTGGCCCACCATCACCCCCTATCACAAGGCTTCGATGGAGGATTCCATCCGCTTTGGTGAGCTGGAAATCACCCGGCTCGCCGCCGTGAAAACCGTCCTGGGTGTCGACGGTGGAAAAACCTATCGGGAACTCTACTCCGCAGTGAAAAGCGGTGCCAACACCACTACCGTCACCGCCGCCTTTACTGCGGCGAAGACCGCGCTTGTCCCTTCGCGCTACATCGGGCCGCTCGATGCCGCTGTGAAGGGCGCCGGCAAGAAGTGACCGCTTTCTCAAACAGATTCATGTCCAAGCCCCGCACCGCCACCCGCAGCCGGAAGACGGCGGAGACCCAGATCGAGCTTTCGTTGGCAATCGACGGCTCCGGAGTCTCCACCATCGATACCGGCGTTCCGTTTTTCGATCACATGCTCACGCTGTTTTCGAAACACGGCCTGTTCGATCTCAACGTGAAAACCGTGGGAGACATCGAGGTGGACTATCACCACACCATCGAGGACACCGGCATCGTCATTGGTGACTGCCTGCGCGAGGCTCTCGGCACCAAGGAAGGCATCCGCCGCTACGGTTGTTGTTATCTGCCGATGGACGAGACGCTTGCCCGCGTCGTCGTCGATTTGTCGAATCGCCCGCACTTGGAATTCCGTGCTCCGGCCGGGACTCCATCCGCACCTAACATGCCGTTCACCCTCGTCGAGGAATTCTGCCGCGCCGTCGCCTCGAACCTGCGTGCGAACATCCACGTCGAGCTGTTGTACGGCCGCGACGGGCACCACATCGCCGAAGCCATTTTCAAAGGACTCGCCCGCGCCCTTCGCGACGCGTGTGAGAAGGATTCCCGCGTCATCGGCATCCCCAGTACCAAGGACGCACTGTGAAGACCGGCATCATCGATTACGGCGGCGGCAATTTACGCAGCGTCGCCAACGCATTGCGCTCGCTCGGCGAGGATCCGGTGATCATCGCCAGTCCGGATGAGGTGGGCGACTCGACCCATCTCCTGCTCCCCGGTCAGGGTGAGTTTGGCGATACCATGCAGCGCCTCGAACAACGCGGGCTCGCGTCGTTTCTCAAAAACTGGATCGCCGCGGACAAACCCTACTTCGGAATTTGCGTCGGCTATCAGATTCTGTTTGATGGCAGCGAGGAAGCGCCGGAAACCGCCGGACTCGGCATCGTTCCCGGTGTGGTCCGCCGCTTCAAGGACGAGCCGGGTTTGAAAATACCGCACATGGGCTGGAACTCCGCCACCGCCACCCGCGGCGAAACCCGCGTCTGGCAGGGCCTTGGCGAGGAACCGTATTTCTATTACATCCACTCGTTTTTTCCCGAACCATCCGATCCATCGGACGTCGTCGCGGAAACCACCTACGGCACCCAGACTTTCGCCGGTGCCGTCGAGCGCGGAAACATGTTCGCCTGCCAGTTCCACCCTGAAAAAAGCCAGGAAGCCGGCCTGCGCCTGATGCGGAATTTCCTCGGGATCTGATCCTTACGGCGCTGACTCCACGTTCAGCCGGAAAAAGCCCGAAGCGGAAACCGGCGTGGGAAGCTGCATGCGCATGGTGCCCGCGCTTTCCGGATCGGGCTCGACGGTTCCTGTGGTTTCCACCCACGGAGTCAGCAGATCGCCGGAGGATTCCAGCCGGTAGTCGATCGCTCCGAGTCCGGGCACCCGGGAAAAACGGACCCACAGATTGCCCGACGGATCGCTCGCAATCCAGCAGGGCGGGGGATCGCTCGGTGAAGCGGGGTTGCCCCCGGTCGCGTATTCGAGGAAATTCGAGCGCCCGTCTGAATCGGCATCGGCGTTCGAAAACTTCAGCGCGGGATCGGTTATGGAGGGAAATCCTGCCAGCCAGGTGCCGAAGCTGCCTACCGAGGGAGCGACGGCGGTGGCGAGTTTTTCGCTGCCTTGCCGGTTGCCCACGATGACCTTCGCATCAGCCAGATGTAGGGAAAGCAGCGGTTCCAGACCGGTCGCGGTTTCCACTTCGAAGATCTTGCCCGGGAAACGAGCGACGATGAATTCTCCGTCTGCGGTTTGGATCAGCAGGGAAACGGTTTGTCCCGCCCATGCTGGAGCGGTGCCCGAGTCCTTCACTGCGATTTCAAATCCACCCGCAGCACCATCCACTCCTTCGCCGACGCTGCACGAGCTGCCGAAGGAAACGAATGCGGCGGTCAATTGCGGCAGACCTTGAGCGGCCAGATCGAGAACCTGATCGTCGCTCAGCCCCGGAAAAGCACCGACGCGAACCTGTGTGCCGACAGCGAGAGGAGTCCCGCTGAGCGCCGTCAGCGGCTGGAGACCGTGAGCCTCGTCCGATACCGATGTGATCACGACGGTCCCGGCCCGCAGTGCGGTGGAGGTCAAACAAATGAAGAGGATGAATCGGAATTTCATAGGGGCAGCTTCACGGGCTAATCGATCCAGACTTTGATTCGGAAGAAAGCGCGCCTTTGTCCGGGTGGTAAGGCAAAAATTGCCTTACCATTTTCAGGCAGCGCGTCTGCGCAATATTCCCAAGTTTGCAGGTCGGTGCTCGTTTCGATCATCACCGAGAGGTCGCTGGGGAGATTCCTCGGGTAAGGCAGCTCTCCAGTGAGCGGCTGCTCTCCTGGCTCCGGATCAGGCGGGAGTTGCGGTCTTGGGACTGCTGGTGGAGCTTGGCTTCCCTCCACAAAAACGCGGCCGGGATCGCCTTCCCTGCGCAGGATCAAGGTGGATAGGAAATCCAAAGGCTCGATCGAAGCGGAGCTGCCGTTTTTCCCGACCTCGCGCCAACCCGATACATTGGGCCGGGAAAGGTGATAGAACGGCCCTCTTTGCAGACCGGTGGTCGGTTCCTCGAATGTCAGGAGGTCGGAGCGCTTGGCGTTGGGGCCGGAGATGACTGAAAAGTCTCCACTCGCGCGAACCATTCCATTGAGTGTGGCTGAAAGATTGATTGGGAGGGAAAACACGTTGGCGGCGGATCGCACTGGTAGCAGGATCGCATCCGCTCCGATATCGCCTGACAGTGCGATCCGGAGGGTTCCTGGCGTCCGCCTCACGATATAGAATCCGTAGGGAAATCTGAAAACAGCGCCACTGGCATCCGCCACAATGTTATTTTCCTCCCAGCGGGAACGGGTGGAGTTGAAATAATAAACCCGCTCCTGTTGGGTGTCAGGATCCCAGACCACCACGTTGTCCGCCGCGTCGGCATTCGTTCCTGCGCCGAGTCCGAAGCGATTGGTTGCACCGAGAATATCGAGAAGCTGGGGATGGGGGCGGATCTTGACCTTGTCACCTGGTTGAAGCCAGGAGGTGAGATTTTCCGAACATACAATGTCGGTGGTGCGGTACTGATCGATATCAACCACAAAGCCTCTCCCGTTTCCGGTCAGAACTTGCAGATAATACTTTCGGACAGGCGTGGCCAAAACCGAGTGATCTCCGAGACTCGGAAATGAAACCGCATTCCCGCTCACATTTGCCACTTGCCCGATAAACCGCGGATCCGGCAGCAATTGGATGCCAAGGTAAGTGCGGACTGGTTCATTGGCTTGGGTGGTGCCCGGAACTTTCAACGTATAAATCCCGCGGGGTGAAGTGAAGGCGAACTCAGCCGCACTTGCCCCACCCGACGCGAACAATCCCAATGCAAGACAAGCCGCCATTCCTTTGATGAAGGCGGATTTCCGAAAAGTTTCGAACGACAGCACTTCGCGTTTGCAAACGGCTGTTCGTATGGAATTCGTCGCGGACACCCCATGAAGTTAGCTAACGCCACTCGGATGCCAAGCTCTGTTTGCGGACGCTCCCGTCACTCCGCCCCGCGCTCGGCCATCAGCAGGAGCACCGGGATTTTTACATGATGACGCACTTTGCGCGAGGTGCTGCCGAAGATCAGATCGCCGATGAACTGGTGGCCGTGGGTGGCCATTGCGACGAGATCGATGTCGTGCTGGCCGACGAGCTTGATGATCTCGTCCGCCGGTTCGCCTAGCAGAAGTACGGCTTCGCATTGGAATCCATCGTCGCGGAGTTCCTGCGTCCGGCGTTCCAGATAGGCGCGGTCCTCGCGCATTTCCTCGCTTTCCTGGAGGCCGAAGTTGGTGAAATTGCGCGCTGCCCAGCCGTCGGCGACGTGGACGAGCATCAGCCGCGCGCCGGTGAGCTTCGCGAGTTTGCGGACGTGGGCGAGGATGGAGGCATCGGCCCAGTCGTTTTCCAGAGGAATGAGGATGTGCTGATACATCGCGCGTTCAGAAGGTGGGAAGTCCGAGGAAACGATACACCGCGTTCCTGATGGATTCAGGAAAAAAGGTGTCGAAGAGAAGTTTCACGTTCAGCGTGATGATGATGAAGGTGATACTCCATCCGAGAATCTTGATCCACAGCGGATTGACGAAGGGGCCCATCTTCGCCTTTTCCCCGGTGAAACGCATCAGGGGCCAGACGGCGAATCCGAGCTGCATGCTGAGCACCACCTGGCTGCCGATCAGGAGCTCCGTGGTTTTTCCTTCACCATAAAGCCCGATCACGACCACCGCTGGAATCACCGCAAGGCCGCGGGTGATCACACGGCGCAGCCACGGTTGCAGGCGGATGTTGATGAATCCCTCCATCACGATCTGTCCGGCGAGCGTGCCCGTCAGCGTGGCGTTCTGGCCGGATGCCAGCAGGGCGATGGCGAAAAGCGCGCTCGCGCCGCCGACTCCGAGCAGGGGAGTGAGGAGTTTGTAAGCGTCCTGGATATCCGCCACTTCGTTGTGGCCGGACCAATGGAAGGTGGCGGCTGCGAGAATCAGGATGCCGGCGTTGATGAAAAGCGCGAACATCAGCGCGAAGGTGGAATCAATGGTGCCGAACTTGATCGCCTCGCGTCTGCCGTCCGGCGTCTGATCGAATTTCCGCGTCTGCACGATGGACGAGTGCAGGTAGAGATTGTGCGGCATCACGGTCGCTCCGAGGATGCCGATGGCGACGTAGAGCATCTGCGGGTTCCTCAGGATTTCCACATTGGGAATGAATCCGTGGAGCACTCCGCCGAGATCGGGTTTTGAAAAGATCATCTCCGCCAGGAAGCAGCCGCCGATGGTTAGAATCAGCGTGAGCACCAGCGCCTCGATGTAGCGGAAGCCCTTCTGTTGGAGAAACAGCACCGCCAGCACGTCAACGCAGGTGATGCAGCAGCCCCACACCAGCGGAATTCCGAATAGCAGTTGCAGGGCGATCGCCGAGCCGATCACTTCCGCCAGATCGCAGGCGGCGATGGCGATTTCACACAGCACCCACAGGAACCAGACCGTCGGCCGCGAATAGTGGTCGCGGCAGGCCTGCGCGAGATCGCGCCCGGTGGCTACGCCCAGCTTGATGCAGAGATGTTGGAGCAGGATCGCCATCAGGTTGGAAATCATGATCACCGACAGCAGCGTGTAGCCGAAGCTCGCACCGCCCGCCAGATCGGTCGCCCAGTTGCCGGGATCCATGTAGCCGACGGCGACGAGGAAGCCGGGACCGGAGAAGGCGAACAGTTTTCTCCAGAAAGACGCGTCCTTGGGGATGGTGATGCTCCGGTGCACTTCGGGCAGGGAAACCATGCCCTCGCTGCGTCTCCACGCGGATTCGGCAGGTTTGGTGGTTACTTGATCAGGGGAATTCATGCGTGCTGGCGTCCAATGACAACAGAATGGCTACCAAGCTTCCGATTAGTTTCAACAATTAAATTTAGTCGAGGCTAAGTTTTTGCGCGCAGGCTTCGATTTCCTTATGAAATCAAGCTTTTTTCGCTGTCAGCCGTTGCGATCCCCAGACCGCCGCGAAGGTCACGATGAGCAGCAGCGTGCTCAGCGCGTTGATCACCGGGAACTCCCTGCTCTTCTTGATCATGCTGTAAATCACCACCGGCAGTGTGTCCGCGCCCGGGCCTTTAACGAAAAACGTCACCACGAAGTCATCGATCGAGAGCGTGAACGCCAGCAGCCCGCCCGCCAGAATCCCCGGTGCCAGCAGCGGCAGCACGATTTTGAAAAACGCTTGTCCCCGCGTCGCTCCTAGATCCCGCGCGGCGTCCACGATCTGAAAATCGAAATCCTGCAACCTCGCCAGTACCACCAATGTCACGTAGCTGACGCAGAACGTCACGTGCGCGATCGTCACCGTCACCAGACTCAGCGGCTGGTTGATTGCCACAAAAAGCAGCAGCAGGCTCATCCCCATCAGAATCTCCGGCAGCACCAGCGGCACCGTGATCAGCAGGTGGTGCGCGGTTTGCAAACGCGACTTGTAACGGTTCAGCGCGAAGGCGGCGGTGGTCCCCAGGATCATCGCGCCTATGCTCGACAGCGTCGCGATTTTCAACGAATTCCCCAAAGCCGCCCACAGGTCGTCGCGCTCCAACAGCCGCTCATACCACTTCGTCGTGAAGCCCTGCCACGTGGTGCCGAAGCGTGAGGCGTTGAAGGAATTCAGGATCAGCACGCCGATGGGTAGATAGAAAAACGCCAGCACGAGCCACGTCGTGATCAGGGGCAGGCGGCTGGTTTTCATGAGAGGGATGTTTGGCAAGGCCAGTCGCGACGAATCACGTGTAGGTGCCCAGCGCCTGGTGCACCCCTTCCACCGCCATGCCGCCTTCGCCGACCGCCGCCGCGCAGCGTTTCACCGAGCCGGACCTGACATCACCCGCGGCGAAAATTCCCGGACAACTCGTCTCCAACGGCCCGGGTCCGCGACCGGCGCCTTTCCATGCGGGCGCGCCTGCCGCGGCAGGGCCGGTTTTCACAAAGCCGTTTTCATCGCACTCGATCTCCGGTGGCAGCCAGTTCGTGCATGGCTTGGCACCGATCATGGAAAACACCGAACAGGTCTTCACCGCCCGCTGCTCGCCCGTTTGCGTGTTTTCCAGTTCCACCGTTTCCAGAGTTTTTCCGCCGGTCATCTTCCGGATTTCGGTGAAATAGAGGATCTCGATGTTATCCTTGGTTTCCACCCGACGCGACAGGTAGCTCGACATGCTTTTCGATAGATCCCCGCCACGGATGATCAGCAGCACCTTCTCCGCGGATTCGGATAGAAACATCGCGGCCTGTCCGGCGGAGTTTCCGCCACCGGCGACGATGATGGTGGCACCGCGGCAGAGCTGGGCCTCGCGCGCGGTGGCGGCGTAGTAAACTCCCGAGCCATCGAAGTCCTCGCGACCTTCCGCCTCGATCCGCCGGTAGTCCGCACCGGTGGCGATGATCACGCACTTCGCCAGCAGGGTGCCGCCGCAGCCTTCGATGTGCAGGGCGGCGGCGTGCTCTCCGCGCCGGACTTCCATCGAGAGCGCCTGCGCCGGAGTGGAGAATTTCGCACCGAAACGGAACGCCTGGAGCTGCGCGCGTTTCGTCAGATTGCCACCACTGATGCCGGTGGGATAGCCGAAGAAATTTTCGATCAGTGACGACGATCCCGCCTGTCCTCCCGGCGCGTAGCTTTCGAGCACCACCGTGTTCAGTCCTTCGGAAGCGGCGCAAACGGCGGCGGCGAGTCCGGCGGGTCCCGCGCCGACGATGGCGAGGTCGCACAGGATTTCCGTGGCCCCTTCGACACCGAGCGGCCGCAACAGTCCGGCGACCTGCGCCACCTCCCGCAGCGACGGCCTGCGGAGTGGCATGCCGTTGGCCGCGATCAGCACCGGCATGTCCCGGGGCGCGAGATTGAGGCGCGAACACAGCGCTTGGCCGGCTTCGCTGTTTGAATCGATCAACCGGTGCGGGATGTGGTTCTTGTCGAGGAAATCGTCCAGCAGGTGTCCGTCGCGCGAGCCTTTCGGGGCGACCACCCGCAGTCCGACGAAATCCCGGTCACGCTGCAACCGTTCGCGCCGCATGATGAACGCGCCGATGATCGTCTCTCCCACACCCGGCAGCTCGGCCAGCGCCTTTCTCAGCGCCGCCGAGGGAATCTGCAGGATCTCGGACTCCTCCGCACTGCCCCGTGCGTTGGCGATGGCGCAGGTGCCGTTGAGCATTGCCACGTCGCCGACAAAATCCCTTGGCCCGGCCGTGGCGAGGATCAGTTCACCGCCGTCGACGGATTCGAAGGCCTCGATTCCACCCGAGAGAATCACCGTCATGTCGAGGTCGCGCTGGCCCGCTTTGAAAATCATCTCTCCGCGTTTCAGGATGCGCCGGGTGCCCAGCGGCTCCAACAGCGCGAGCTGTCGGTCGTCCAGTTTTGCGAAGGCGATTGACTCCGTATCGCGGTAAAACTGCTCGTCCTTGTCTTCGTCGTTCATAAGTTTGCCGGTGAAAATTCAACCCCTGCAGTTTGTCAGCAAATGGCATGCCGTCAATGGCGGCGGCCCACAGCCGAGGCAGGCATCAGCCGTGAATAGTTTGAAATTCCCTGCTACTTTTGTCTTGGGTGGCAGTTTCCGTTCGTCAATATGCCGGGAGCGTCATGATCACTGTGGAATTCACCAGCAGTCTTTCCAACCAAACCAACGCGCCGCGTTCGAGTGTCGATGGTGCGACGGTGCGTGAATGCCTGCAAGCCGTGTTCTCGATGCATCCCGCGCTGCGTGGCTACGTGATGGATGATCAAAACGCCGTGCGCCAGCATGTGGTCGTTTTCCTGGACGGCACCGCCATCAGCGACCGGCGCACGCAGTCGGATCCGGTGACCCCGGATTCGAAGATTTTCGTCATGCAGGCTCTCTCCGGCGGATGAACTCAAACCCTATGAAATCATGAGCACCAAACTCTACCTCGGAACCCGCAAAGGTCTGCTGGAGGCCGTCCGTGGCGCTAACGGCTGGGAAGTCACCCGTCTCTCGTTCATCGGCGTCCAAGTGCCGATGCTGCTGCCTGACGCGCGGGACGGCACTCTCTACGCCGCTGTCGAGCACGGCCATTTCGGCACGAAAATCCACGCGTCGGCCGACGGTGGCGCCACCTGGGAGGAACGCGCCTGCCCGGTCTATCCGCCGAAGCCGGACAACGATCCTGAGGTGATCAACCCGATGAGCCAGGAGCCGACCCCGTGGATCTTGAAAAAAGTCTGGGCGCTCGAAGCCGGTGCGGACGAAGGCGAGCTGTGGTGCGGCACCATTCCCGGCGGCTTGTTTCATTCGCAGGATCACGGTGCGTCGTGGCAGCTCGTGGAAAGCCTGTGGAACCATCCGGACCGCGCCAAATGGTTCGGCGGCGGTATGGATTGGCCTGGCATTCATACGATCCTGGTGGACCCGCGCGACCCCCGCCGGTTGCTGCTGGCGGTGAGCTGCGCCGGGGTTTGGGAAAGCCGCGACAACGGCGCGAGCTGGCAAAATATCGGCGAGGGCCAGCGTGCCGAATTCATGCCGCCGGGTCAGGAAGGCGATCCCGGCATCCAGGATCCGCATCGCATCGCGTGGTCAGCGTCCAATCCGGACACCCTCTGGATGCAGCATCACAACGGCATCTTTCATAGCAGCGACGGAGGCCGAAACTGGCGGGAGATTCTCAACGCCGCGCCCTCGTCATTCGGCTTCGCGGTCGTCGTGCATCCGCTCGACCCGCAGACCGCGTGGTTTGTGCCCGGCATCAAGGACGAGTTCCGCTTACCCTGCGATGGCGCACTCTGCGTCATGCGCACCCGCGATGGCGGAGCGACGTGGGAGCAGCTTCGCGTCGGCCTGCCGCAGCAGCACGCCTATCATCTCGTCTTCCGCCACTGCCTCGATGTCAGCGCGGACGGCCGCACCCTCGCCTTTGGCAGCACCACCGGCAGCGTCTGGATCAGCGAGGATGGCGGCGACAGTTGGGGACGACTCAGCGCCGAGCTGCCGCCCGTCTATTGCGTGCGTTTTGGTTTCTGACAGATGTGGCACTATCAGAAGCCCGGAACGGGCGGACGCTGATGGCTCGTGCGTGGTTCGTTCGGGCGGAAATCCGTCACCTTAGTCCGCCGGTGACGTAGATCGATTCACCGGTGATCCATCCCGAGTCCGGTGAGGCGAGGAACACCACGGCGGGCGCGATTTCCTGAGGCTGGCCGATGCGACCTAACGGAGTCACGGCGGCGTAGGCCGCGAACGCATCGATGGCTCCTGCGGCATGCGTGCCTTCCGTTTCGATAGGACCCGGATTCACCGCGTTCACGCGGATCTTGCGGGGGCCAAGTTCCTTTGCGAAGGTGCGTGTCAATCCATCCACGGCGGATTTGGTCGCGTTGTAAATCGAGCTGCCGGCGGGCGAGAGGGTGCCGACGATCGAGCCGATGTTGACGATGCTGCCGCCTTCCTCCGGAAAATGTTTGATGGCTTCCTGAGTGCACAGGGCGAGGCCCAGCACGTTCAGGTTGAACTGGCGGTGAAAATGATCCTCGGTGATTTCTCCCAGCGGCGCGAATTCATAGATGCCGGCGTTGTTGACGAGAATGTCGATGCTCCCGAACGCGGCGACGGTTTCGTCGATCAGGCGCACGATGTCGGCTGGCTTGGAGACATTCGCCTGGATGGCGATTGCCTTGCCGCCTACAGCGGTGATTTCGGCGACCACCTTGTCGCCGTCCGTCTTGCTGGACGAGTAGTTGACGGCGACTGCCGCGCCTTCCGCGGCGAGGTGTTTGGCGATGGCGGCGCCGATGCCTTTCGAGGCTCCGGTGACGATGGCGGTTTTTCCTTGGAGTTTCATGATGAGGGTTGGTGGTTCAGGATTTGAGGAACTCGAGAAGATCTTCGTTGAGCTGGTCCTTGCTGGTGTCGCCAAGGCTGTGGGAGCCGCCCGGATAGATTTTCAGGATGGCTCCGGGGACGAGTTTGGAGGAAAGCATGGCGGACGCGCCGATGGGGACGATCTGGTCGTCGTCGCCGTGGAGGATCAGGGTGGGAACGTCGAATTTCCTGAGGTCCTCGGTGAAGTCGGTTTCCGAAAACGCCTTGATGCAGTCATAGGCGTTCTTGTGGCCGCACATCATGCCCTGGGTCCACCACGACTGGATGGAGCCTTGGGAAACTTTCGCGCCGGGGCGGTTGAAGCCGAAGAACGGGCCGCTCGCCACGTCCAGATAGAACTGCGCCCTGTTGGCAATGGAGGCGGCGCGGAAACCGTCGAACACCTCCATCGGCAGGCCGCCGGGATTGTCATTGGTCTTGAGCATGATCGGCGGCACGGCACCCATCAACACGGCTTTCGCCACGCGGCTGGTCCCGTGGCGGCCGATGTAACGCGCGACCTCGCCGCCGCCGGTGGAGTGGCCGATCATGGTGACGTTTTTCAGATCGAGTGCTTCGAAGAGTTCCGCGACATCATCGGCGTAGGTGTCCATGTCGTTGCCGTTCCATGGCTGGCTGGAGCGCCCGTGACCGCGGCGGTCGTGGGCGATGCAGCGGTAGCCGTGCGAGGCGAGGAACAACATCTGGGATTCCCACGCGTCCGCCGAGAGCGGCCAACCGTGGCTGAAGCTAACAACGGGGCCGGAGCCCCAGTCCTTGTAATAAATGGTGGTGCCGTCCTTGGTGGTGATCGTGCTCATGAATGAGGGGATTGGTTGGAGTTCAACAGGATCATCATTGCGAATTCGGGGTGCTCCGTCCAGCCCTCGGAAGGTCGTTATTTTTCTAGTCCTTTCGGAGGAGGCGCCAGTGGATGATGCCCCGACGTTGTTTTTTGACTTTCCCTCCACTCTTCGCGAAGGTTGCAATATCGAATGACCGCCAACCAGACGACCGCATTTCCCACGCCCGATCCGGCGGAGGTGCAGGCGCTGATCGACAGCGAGCAGCGGCTGCGGCTGGTGATCGACACGATGCCCGGGCTGGTCTGGAGTTCACTGCCGGATGGTCACATCGACTATCTCAACAAGCGGTGGCTCGACTACACCGGCCTCACGCTGGAGCAGGCAAGCGGCTGGGGCTGGCAGCACGCGATCCATCCCCTGGACATAGCGGGTCTGCTGGAATACTGGGCGTCCATTCTAACTGCTGGTACGGCGGGCGAGTATGAGGCGCGCCTGCGACGGCACGATGGAGCATACCGCTGGTTCCTTTTTCGTGGAGTGCCGCTCTACTCGGAATCGGGCGTGGTGGTGAAATGGTATGGAACCAACACCGACATCGAAGACCGCAAGCAGGCGGAGGAGAAATTGCGCGTCAGTGAGAAAAGCCTCGCCGAGGGGCAGCGCTTGACCAAGACCGGCACCTGGGTTCTGGATTTTAAGACCGGCAGTACCGATTGGTCGGTGGAAACCTGCCGGATCTTCGGATTTCCCGATCCGCCGCCTTCACCGCACTATTCCGAGTTCCGCGCGCGGGTGTATTCTGAGGACCGCGAGGCGGTGGACCGCGGGCTGCGCGAGAGTTTTGAAACCGGCGAGCCGCGCCCGCTGGGTTACCGTTTTCTGTTACCCGATGGCACTCTTAAATTCATCGAGACGATCTCCGAACCGGTGAAGGACGAAACGGGAAAAGTTCTGAAGCTGATGGGGACGATCATGGATGTCACCGAACGGCGGCAGGCCGAAGACGCCCTGCAATCCTCGGAAATCCTCGCCCGCGGCCAGCTCAACGCCCTCACCCGCACGCTGGAGGCCCTCGTCGCGGAACCCGAACCGGACCGGTTTCTGGAACACGTGCTGCGGACGATTACCGAACAGTTGGACGCGCACAGCAGCAGTATCTGGCGCAAGGACTTGTCGACCGGTCAGATGAAATTCGAATGCGCATTCGAAGGCGGCCGGATGGTGTCGGATTCCACGGTGAATGGTGCTACTTCCGATCCACTGCAGCCACTTCCCGGCGCTTCCTTTCCAAGAGGCGTGGTCCTAACCGAGCGGGCGAGTGTGATTGACGACATCCGCGATGCGCCCGTCTCGCCGTGGCGGGACCATCTGATTTCGCAAGGAGTCGTCACCGTGCTCCTGGTGCCCACGGCCATTGCGGGTCGGGTGGAAGGCGTGATTTCCATCCGTTTCAGCCACCGCCGGATGTTCTGCACCGGGGAATTGGAACTCGCCCAGGCGCTGGCGAACCAGGCGATGCTCGCGCTCCAACTGATGCTCCTGACGCGGGAAAGCCGTCAGGCCGCCGTGATGGCGGAGCGCAACCGCATGGCGCGCGACATCCACGACACGCTCGCCCAGGGATTCACCGGAGTGATCATGCAGCTTCAGGCTGCAAAAGGCGCGGCCGCGTTGGGAACCATGACGGATGCCGCCGCCCACATCGAGCGGGCGGAAGAACTTGCGAGGAGCAGCCTGGGAGAGGCGAGGAATTCCGTGAGAGCGCTGCGACCGCAATCGCTGCGCGACGGCAACCTGTGCCGCGCGATGGAGGATTTGCTGAAACGCGTTGCTGGCGACGCGAATCTAACTTCCGAATTCCACGTCCAGGGAGAGCCGCGCATGATGCCCCTGGAGTGGGAGGAAGATCTGCTGAGAATCGCGCAGGAGTCTCTGACGAACACCATCAAACACGCCCGGGCGACGACCTTCCGCGCGACCCTGGCTTTCGGGGAAAAACAAACGCACCTGCATCTCGCGGACGACGGCCATGGATTCGATCCTCTACACGAACATGACGGTCTGGGATTGATCGGCATGCAGGAACGCGTCCAGCGCATGGGTGGAAATTTCATCCTGCGTTCCCAACCTGACCAAAGCACGGAAATTACCGTCATTCTGAATCATCCCATGCCATTGAATGCCCATCATGCGTGACTCCTTGAAATCATCCGCTCCCAAAGGCAAGGGCCCACAAGCGATCCGCGTGCTGATCGCGGAGGACCACGTCATTGTGCGCGACGGCCTCGCGGCCATCATCAATCAGGAGAACGACCTGACCGTGGTCGCGGAAGCCGGCGATGGCAATGAGGCGGTGGCGCTGTGGAAAAAGCACCAGCCGGACGTGGTTCTGATGGACCTGCGGATGCCCGGCCTGAGCGGCGTGAACGCGATCTACGAGCTGCGCTCCGCCGATCCGAAAGTCCGTGTAATCATCCTCACGACCTTTGATGGTGATGAGGACATCTATCGGGCGATGCGGGCCGGAGCCATGGCCTATCTCCTGAAGGACGTGAAACGCGAGGAACTCTTCCAATGCATCCGCGAAGTCCACGCCGGCCGGTATTTCCTCCTGCCGAACGTGGCAGCAAAACTCGCCGGCCGCCAGTGCGCGGACGAGCTGACACCGCGCGAACTCGAAGTGCTGCGCCAGCTCGCGGCAGGCAAGCCCAACAAAACCATCGCCGCGGATCTCGGCATCGGCGAGGTGACGGTGAAAAGCCACGTCCGCGCCATTTTCACCAAGCTGAATGTCCTGAGCCGCACGGAAGCCATCGCGGCCGCAAGCCGGTCCGGATTGATTCACTGAGAGGCTGTCTTGAAAATCGCGAGATGTGGTATTCAACCGCAGATGAACGTGAATGAACGCAGATGAAGAACACAGATGATGACCGGAGATGTGGACAGTCTTCAGCATTTCATCACTCTTCCATCTGCGTATATCCTGTTCATCTGCGGTTAAAAAACTCTTCCCGTCTTGCTGGCCGATGAGTCAGTGCCTCCGCCTTTTGGAGGAGGCCGTTCTCCATACGATGCCCGCTTGGCCGGAACGGAATTCATTGCAAGAGTGTATGGGTCAACCCGACCCAATCGCCATGAATCAATACCAGAAACTCTACACTCCGGAAGACAGCGTTGTCGTCTTCATCGATCACCAGCCGCAAATGACCTTCGGCGTCGCCAGCATCGACCGCGCGATGTTGATCAACAACGTCACGCTGTTAGCCAAAGTTGCGAAGGAATTCAACATCCCCGCAGTCATCACCGCCGTGGAAACGGAATCGTTCAGCGGCTACGTCTGGCCGCAGTTGCTCGACGTGTTTCCCGGCCAACCGGTGATCGAGCGCACTTCGATGAATTCGTGGGATTCCATGGAATTCCGCGCCGCCATCGAAGCGACCGGCAGGAAAAACATCATCATCACCGGACTCTGGACCGAAGTCTGCGTGACCTGGCCCACCATCGAAATGCTCGGCGCGGGCTACAATGTTTACGTCGTCGAAGATTGCTGCGGCGCGACATCGCAAGCCGCGCACGAGGCCTCGCTTTCCCGCATGGTCCAGGCCGGTGCGGTGCGTGTCACGACGATCCCAGCCCTGCTCGAATGGCAGCGCGACTGGGCGAAGCGCGAGCATTACGACAAACTCATGGGCCTCATCAAGAACCAGGGCGGAGCCTACGGCGTCGGCGTGGAATACGCCTACACCATGGTTCATCACGCGCCCCAGTCGGCTCAGAAACCCCAGGTCGTGCCCGCCAAGGCGGGTCATTGATAGAAAGCGCGCCATGCCCATCCACGTTGCCATCACCCGCCGGGTCCTGCCCGGCCGCGAGGAGGAATTCCGCGAAGGACTGCGTGAATTTTTCCAAACCTCGTTCGATCACGGCAGCGTGATGGGCGCCAGCATGCTCACGCCGCCGCCCGGATCCGATGGCAGGGAATACGGCATCCTGCGGACCTTTACCAATGAAGCGGACCGGGATGCCTTCTATCAAACTCCCATGTTCAAGGCATGGGATGAACGCGCGCGGTCGCTGACAGAAGGCGAGCCGGAATACCGGCAGCTCAGCGGACTCGAAGCCTGGTTCCGCTCTCCCAAGCCACCGCCGCGCTGGAAGATGGCGGTGGCCACACTGCTCGGTGTTTTTCCCACCAGCCTGTTCCTCGGCGCGACGGTCGGCCCGCTCACCCGCGGGTGGCCGTTTCCCACCGGGACGCTGGTCTTTTCCGTCCTGATGGTGGCCCTGCTGACATGGGTCGTCATGCCGCTGGTCATCCGCATTCTTCACCCTTGGCTGCATCCTGAAACCAACCACACGCCATGAACTCACATCCCGATCTCATCCTGTTCAACGGACGCATCACCACGCTCGATCCGAAATATCCCGAGGCGTCGAATCTATCCATCAAAGACGGCCGGATCACCGGCGTGGACGACGCGGAGGACTATCAGCCCGGCCCGGAAACGAAAGTCATCGACCTCAAGGGCCGGCGCGTCATTCCCGGACTCAACGACTCGCACCTCCACCTGATCCGCGGCGGACTGAACTACAATCTCGAACTGCGCTGGGACGGTGTGCCCTCGCTGGCAGACGCCCTGCACATGCTCAAGCTGCAAGCCGAGCGCACGCCCGCGCCGCAGTGGGTGCGGGTGGTCGGAAGCTGGAGCGAATTCCAATTCGCCGAGCGCCGCATGCCGACGTTAGAGGAAATCAACACCGCCGCGCCGGAAACGCCGGTTTTCATCCTGCATCTCTACTGCCGGGCATTGCTGAACCGTGCAGCGCTGCGGGCCTGCGGCTATACCCGCGACACGCCGAATCCGCCGGGCGGCGAGATCCAGCGCGACAAGAACGGCGAGCCGACTGGTCTGCTCATCGCCCGCCCGAACGCGATGATCTTCTACGCGACTCTAGCAAAAGGCCCGAAACTTCCGCCGGAGTATCAATACAACTCATCGCGCCAGTTCATGCGCGAGTTGAACCGTCTGGGCGTCACGAGCTGCATCGATGCCGGCGGCGGCTTTCAAAACTATCCGGACGATTATGAAATCGTCCGCCAGCTTCACCAGCGCGGCGAACTGACCGTTAGGATCGCCTACAATCTTTTCACCCAGAAGTCGAAGGAGGAAAAGGACGACTTCGCCCGCTGGATGCGGATGACCAAGCCCGGTGAAGGCGATCCGTTCTTCCGCATGAACGGTGCCGGCGAAATGCTGGTTTTCTCCGCCGCCGACTTCGAAGATTTTCTGGAGCCCCGCCCGGATCTGGCACCCGGCATGGAAGGGGAGTTGGAGCAGGTGGTGACGATGCTCGCCTCGAACCGCTGGCCGTTCCGCCTCCACGCGACTTACGATGAATCGATCACCCGGTTCCTCGATGTCTTCGAGCGGGTCAACCGCGAGGCACCGCTGCACGACCTGCATTGGTTCCTCGACCATTGCGAAACGATTTCCGACCGCAACCTCGAACGCGTCCGCGCGCTCGGCGGCGGTATCGCGGTCCAGCATCGGATGGCGTTCCAAGGCGAGTATTTCGTGGACCGCTATGGCGCGAAGGCTGCCGAACGCACGCCCCCGATCCGCCGCATGTTGGAGATGGGCATCCCCGTCGGCGCGGGCACCGATGCGACGCGGGTGGCGAACTACAATCCGTTCAACTCGCTCTACTGGCTGGTCAGCGGCCGCACGCTCGGCGGGCTCCAGCTCTATCCGGATGAGAACCGGCTCAGCCGCGAGGAAGCGCTCCGGCTCTACACCAGCGGCTCCGCGTGGTTCTCCGGCGAGCAGAATGAAAAAGGAATGCTAACAAGCGGACACTACGCCGACCTGGTGGTGCTGACGGAGGACTATTTCCACATACCTGAAGAGGGGATCCGCGATCTGGAATCCACCCTCACCATCGTCGACGGCAAGCCGGTCTATGCCGTTGGTGATTTCACGGATCTATCGCCTGCCGAACTGCCGGTCATGCCGGATTGGTCACCGGTAGCGAAATTCGGCGGCTATGGCGCGCCCTACTATCAGAAGATCGCCGCACCGGCGGGCCACGTCCACACGTCGGCTTGCAGCAGCGTCCGGAAACCCGGCGGCTCCACCGGACTCTCGGGACTCTGGGGCTCCGGCTGCGATTGTTTTGCCTTCTAAACCCTGTCGCGCGCGTCCGGATGATACGGGTTTTGGTAAATCAACTGACTCTCCAATTGGAGCGCGGAATTTATTCCGCCCGTGTTG